>NZ_JBEPDU010000071.1:0-31887 GCF_040300525.1 Saccharopolyspora sp. NPDC000359
GCGGCCTGCTCGCTGACCTCGTCGCTCATCATCTCTTCGCTCATAATACGAGCGTATCTGCTCGGATTAGTTATCCGAACAGATACGCTCGTGTTTCACTGGAATGGAGCAACCGTGTCGGCCGTTCCTATTGTTTCAGTGCTGCTCGAAATCAGCGCCCCAGCGGTCGGCGCGGGTTTCGAGCCCGTCGGCCAGCTGCTGCAGCTCGGCCGCGGTGACCGCGGTGACCTCATGGGTGGTCAGGACCTGCGCCGCGCGCTCGCGGAGCGCGTGGGCGACCAGGCGCAGCTCGGCCTCCGCGGCCTGGCGGGTCTCAGCGCTGCCACCGGGGAGCGGCTCGGTCAGCTCTACGGGCCGTCGAGGTCGTCCTGCGGTTCGGTAATCCGGGCATATCAGCTCGGATTATGAATCCGAACTGATATGCTCGGATTACTGCTGGAAGCAACACGCAACACGCCTGGAGGTGCTCATGCTGTCCGAGTCCGACCGCGCCGCGCTGGCGCGCTACACCCTGGCCGCGCAGACCGGCAAGACCCCCACCGACCACGAGACGCTCGTCGGTGTCGTCTCGGCCGTCGACGACACCGAGGGCGAGACCCAGCGGCTGCTCGGCCTGCCCGGCGCCGACGAGGTCACCGCCGAGGATCTCCGCGCCGCGTTGCAGCTGGTCCCAACGGAGCGACACTGGGTCGACACCGCCGAGCGCGACCTGCTCGCCGCGCTGATGGACCGCCTGGGCACGTGGGACGCCGTCGGCGAGGCGCTCGGCCAGCGCGGTGACACCGTCCGGTTCCGCTACCGCCGCCTCGGCGGCGAGAAGATCTGGCCGAGCGGCCGCCCGACCAAACGCCGCGGCGCTGCGGCCGCCGAATGACCTGCGCCATTCCGGTGAATTCCGAGCATACCCACTCGGGTTTGGAAATCGAGTGGGTATGCTCGGATTACGAAGGATGGGTGCTCCACCCGCCCGCAGCAATAGGAGACAACCCGACCCACCGCGCCGAGCGCGGGGCCCCGGAGGCCGCCGCCGAACTCTCGCTGTAGCCGCTGGCAGTGATACTCGTGCGACTCATCGCACGAGTATCACTCTGACCAGCGGCGTAGGAGCCGAGTTCCTATGGATAACAAGCATTATGCATATGATCTCGACGCCGTAGCGGCTCATCCGTTCGAGTGGTCAAAATGACCAGCGTTGGACATTTTGGCCAACGCAGGTTATTCTGGGGGCATGACCGACATCATCGATGATCTGGCCGCAATCGCGTACCCGCCGCCCCGCCCCGGGACGGTCATCCCGGAGGAGGCATTCGACGACGTCGCCGAGCAGCGCGCCGCGCAGCGACAGGCCTACGCCGCCAACCTGCGGTCCCTGGCGGAGACCACCGACGAGGACCCGTTGCTGGCGGCGCTGGGCATCGCGGCTGCTGACCGCGACGACGCCGAGCGGCTGGTCCGCCAGTTCATGGCCTACGCCCGCCACCACACCGGCGGCACCCGCCCCGGGTACTCCTGGCCGGTCCTGGCCGCCGCCGCCGGATTAGATCGCAAGACCGCCGAACGACGCGTCGACGACACCGCCCGCACCGCCGTGAGCGAGGCCCTCACAGCCACCGCAGGACTCCGGCCGAGCTGGTGGCACGGGCAGAGCTGGCTCGACACCGCCCGCCACCACACCGACGACCACACGCCGGTGCTGCTCGACCCAGCCGCGATCACGCTGCTGCGCGAACTGCTCGACGCCGAACGGGACCGCCTCGACCCAGCCGACCGCGACCGGGCCAGGCTGGTCACCGACCTCATCGCCACCCTGGACGCCGCCCCGGAATCCCCCGAGCAAGCCGACGACCGCGGCCTCTCCCGGGACGCCACCTGGCACCCCGCCAACCAACTGGCCCGGCTGCTGCCGGTCGCGCTCACCACGCTCGCCCGGTGGGCGGGCGGCGACCACCTCGCCACCACCGCCGTCCGCCACGCCGCGGCGATCGAGTACGACCGCCGCGGCTGGGACGGCGTGCGCGAGGTCGCGGCCGCAGCGCGGATCGCCGCCGACCGCACCGGCTGCTAACCGGGCGGGCCCCCCGATCAACCACGGTCCTACGCCTGGTCGCGGCGCCGCCGCTCCCGGGACCGCAGCACCCTCATCGCAGGTCAGCGCGACAGCTCCGCACCAGATCCACTGCGACCGGATACCCGGCTCAGCCGACGTCCGTTTAGTCCGAGTCCCCACACGCTTCCCCGCGAGGAGCATCATGACTCACGACCACCACGGCATGGCCGCCGTCGGCGGGGACTGCCCGCTGCTGGAGTACGACCCCAGCGATGACGAGCAGTGTCCGGCCTGCGACCACGTCCACGACCTCTGCCCCTACCGCCAGGGCCACGACACCGGCCGGGCGCTGCTCGCCCGCGCGATCGAGTACCTCAACCACGACCCCGAGCAGATCAACGCCCTGCTGCCGACCGCGGACCAGGAAGGACCTCGACGATGACGAACATCGCCCGGCGACTGTGGTCGAAGGTCAGTGCCCGGACACGCGAGAGGATCGCTGCCGAGGCGCTGGAGGCGCGCACCCAGGCCTGGGTCCGCAAGCACGAGCTGCTCGCCGCAGCCCTCGAACCCGACGACGCCGACCGCTCGCCGGATCTTGAACCCGGCCCCGAGCTCGACTACGACCTGGAAGCGGCCCGGGACGCCTACTACCTCCAGCGTGAGCGCGAGGCCGATCTGGCGATCGACGCCGCAGCGTGCGCCGCGATGGACGCCAACCCGCAAGAACAAGCCGTGCTGTTCGAATTCGAAGGCGAACAGCTCTTCGCGATCAAAACAGGCGAGGACGAGTACGCAATCCGCACCGAGGCCGAATACGACCCCGCCGAGTTCGGGATCAGCTGTCAGGCTCGCGAAGCCGCCGACGGACCAGAACTGGGCCTCGGTCGGTGAACGAATTTGCCTGGGGTGGGGACGCGTTCAGAGCGTCTTTTTGGATCGTCCCAAGGATGTTCGCGGCGCGAGCTGAATTATTTTCAATCGACACTGAAGAAATGGAGCGCACGTAAGTCCGGCGCTTGGTCGATCTGCTCAGTGCGAAGCCTGCTAGGATTGACGTTGGCTTCTGTTGGTCCGTAGCACGATCGGCGAAAGCCGAGAATGCCCCCGGGAACCCTGGGGGCATTCTCTTTTGACACGGGGAATTCCTTCGCGCCGTGCGCAACCGGGTTTGCGCTGTGGTCCAATCCCGACTTGTTCTCCGCTGCGCTGCGCTGCGCGGGTGCTCCCGGGGTCCGGGGCGCACCCGGCCCGAGCAGCGAGCCTCCCCGCTACCCCGTGCCGTGACCCGGAGTAGCGGGGAGGCTCGCCCGCGAGCGCCACCGCTGGGCACGGTTCCTCTTGCCCGCTCCTGCTGCCTGCTGCAGCAGCTCTACCGCACTTCGAAGCGACCCAGAGTCAGTCAGGACTCCCACCTCCACAGCGAGTCATGCACGCCCCCCCCCCCAGGCAGGCACAAGCACCCTGCCCCCCTCCCCCAGTTCGAAAAGAAGCGATGGACCTATGCATCATTGGTTGGACCACTCGCCTTCCGGGGTTTCGGCAGGTAGCGTGGTCGGCGTGCTACGGATCAACACGATGGACTCGCGCCCCGGCGCGACGGCCTACCTCACGAGGCAGATGGGCTGCGAGGACCGGCTCGACCGCGAGGAGCAGGAGCTGGCCAAGGCCGCCCAGCGGGGCGACGCGGTCGAGTACTTCGAGAAAGCAGAGCGTGACGGCGAGGCGCCGGGGCGCTGGCGTGGCCGCGGTGCCGAGATGCTCGGGTTCAGCCCTGGCGAGCTGGCCAACGCCGACCAGGTGCGTACGGTGCTCGGAGAGCTCCGAGACCCGCAGACCGGTGATCGACTCGGGCAGGAGCCAAAGAGTTTCGAATCTCGCCAGGAACGTTTTCAGAAATGGATTCAGGAGAATCCGCACGCCACGGAGGAAGACCGGATCCAAGAATGGAACCGGATTGTGGATACCCAACGCAGCGCGGTCGCTTTCTACGATCTGACGTTCTCGGCGCAGAAGACGGTCAGCGTGTACCACGCAGCCCTTGAGCAGTCTGGGCGACACGAGCTCGCAAATGCGGTCCTTCGGGCGCATCGGACCGCCGTCGGTGCGGCACTCGGATATCTCGAGCGAGAGGCCACGTGGACCCGGACAGGCGGTCATCGGCGCACGGTTGATGGCACCACGGGGTCGTTCGAAAAAGTGAACAACGTCGTCGCGGTCGAATTTGACCACTCGACCTCTCGCGCTCAGGACCCGCATTTGCACACTCACTGCGCGGTACTCAATCGCGTCAAGTGTGAAGACGGTCAATGGCGAGCAATTCACGGCGCAGCCTGGCGGAAAACGAAAGCGACCATCGCGTCGATTTACGAGCGGGTGCTCGCTGATGAAATCGAAGCCGCGACTCCCGCGCGGTTTGCCGCGCGGGAGGACGGAATGGGCCGTGAAATCCTCGGAATCGATGACGAGGTGCTCGCCGCATCGTCGCGGCGCAGCCGCCAGGTTGAGGCCGCCCAGCGCGAAGCCGAGCAGCGGTTCCGTGCTGAGCACGGCCGGGCGCCCACGGCACGTGAGTTGCACCGGATCCACCGGATGGCCGGGTTGTCCAGCCGCGCCAGCAAGAGCCATCGGTCGCCTGACCAGCAGCTCAAGGACTGGGCCGAGCTGTTCGACACGGACAAGATCGTCCGCGACGTGGCCGCCTCGGGCCGGGACGTGGACTGGCACGGCCGACCGGATGAGCAGGCCCGGCCGGATCCGATGGACCGCAGCGCGGTCATCTTCGCCGCCTTGCACGAGGTGCAGGCCCGGACCGCGACCTGGCTGCCCGGCGAGCTGCGCGCCGAGATCGAGCGGCAGCTTCCCACGCGCCTGACCGGCGTCGATGACGTACAAAGCTACATCGACGAGCTCACCACCACTGCGCTGCGAGACCAGACCTACGGCGTGGTGGACGTCTCCCGTCCTGAGCCTCTGCCAGTGCCGGGCTGGTGGCGGGAGGCCGATGGCCGCCCGCAGTGGCGCGACCCAGCCGCAGGCAGGTACACGACCCGCACGCAGCTCGACATGGAGCGGGAGCTGGTGGTGACCGCCCGGCAGCACCGCGGCGGTGCGCTGCCCGCCGCCGAGTTGCGCGACGCAGAGGCCGAGCTGCGCACCCGAGGCCTCAGCGAGGGGCAGATCAACGCCGTGCTGGGCGTGCTGGGCAGCGACCGCCACGCCGATGCCCTGGTCTCCGCCGCCGGAACCGGCAAGTCGTTCACCGTCGGTCAGCTGGCTGACCAGTGGGAACGCCGGACCGGAGGGCGGGTGCTCGGCCTGGCGACATCGCAGATCGCCAGCGAGGTCCTGGTCGCCGACGGGCTCGACGCGATCAACACCACGAAGTTCCTCGGGGCCTACGAGGCGGATCCGAGGACCGGCGTGCCGCGCGAGCGCCTCGGGCACCGCGACCTCCTGGTCGTCGACGAGTCGAACATGTCCAGCACGCAGGAGCTGGCGCGCATCCAGCGCATCGCCGCCGCGGCCGGGGCGAAGCTGCTCTACACCGGTGACCCTCGCCAGCTGCAGGCGGTCGGTGCCGGGGGCGCCCTGGGGCTGATCGCGCGCGAGAACGGCGTGTTCGAACTCGAGCAGGTGCACCGATTCGTCGAGGACTGGGAGAAGAAGGCCTCGCTGCGGTTGCGGGAGGGCGACCTCGACGTGCTGGAGGAGTACGACCGGCACGGCCGCATCAACTCAGGAACCCAGGAGGAGATGCGCCGGCGGGCAGTGCTCAACTACGTGCACGACGTCGCGATCAAGGGCCTGTCGTCTGTCCTGGTCACCGCCACAAACCCCGAGGCCGCCGAGGTCTCAGCCGTGGTGCAGGACAAGCTGCGCGTCCACGGCATGGTGGGGCACCACTGGGTCGTCGACCGGCTCGGCGACGGCAACCACGCCTGCCGGGGCGACCTCGTGCAGGCGAGGAAGAACGACTGGCACGTCGAGACCTCCGGCGAGGTAGCCGGGGTGGTCAACCGCGGTCGGTACCGCGTGATCGGCTGGGAGAAGCCCTTCGTGACCGACCCCGACAACCGCCTGGTCGTCGAACTCGAGGACGGATCCGGTCGGGTGAAGCTCCCCCGCGCCTACGTAGAGGAGCACCTGGTGCTCGGCTACGCGGGCACAGAGCACGCCTGCGAGGGTCTGAGCGTCGACACTGGCCACGCCCTTACCGCCGGGTACGTAGCGATGACCAGGGGGAAGACCAGCAACATCGCGTATGTGACCACTGAGGAACCTGGTGACCACCACGGCCCAGGGGTCGACGCGACCGCCCGCGAGATCCTCGCTGAACGGTTCGTCGCCAACGCCGAGGAGCTGACCGCCGTCGAGGAACGGCGGCGAGCTGCGGCGCAGGCCACCGACATGTCGACGCTGGTGGGCATCTGGGACCACACCGACCGGGAACTGTCGGACTACCGGCACTCCGACATGATCGTCAACGCGCTCGGCAACGACCTGGCCGACCGGATCCAGATGGAATCGGGCGCACCCCGCCTGTACCAAGTGCTGCGGGAGGCCGAGGCCTACGGCCATAACGCCGAGCACCTGCTGGCCAACGCGATCAGCGAACGGTCGCTGGACCGCGTTGACGACCTGGCCGCGGTGCTGCGGTCCCGGATCGAGCGCAAGTTGGACCGGACCGACGTGGCTGAGCACAGCTGGACCGGGCGAACTCAAGCGATCACCGGCCCGCTGGGCGAGTTCCAGCGGGAGCTGGCCGGACTGATGGACGCCCGCGAGCGCGAGCTCGGCAGGGTGGCCGCCGAGCAGCAGCCCGAGTGGGCCATCGAGCAGCTCGGCCCCGCCCCGGATCCGTCTGACCAGCAGCAACGGGAAGAGTGGGAGCGGCGGGCCGCGCGCATCGGGGCCTGGCGGGAGACCATCGGCACGCCGGAGACGAACTTGGACCTGGGAGCGAAGCCGCAGGGCTGGCTCGACCAGCTGTTGTGGCAGCGCGCGGTGCACGCCTCCGGCCTCGACCTGGACTCGCTGGACTACCGCCAGGCCGACGAGTCCACGCTGCGGTCGTGGATCTCGCGCGCGGACCGCGCGGCATCTTGGGCACCGGAGTACGTGGCCCAGGACCTCGGCACCGCTCGACGGCTGGAGCACCGCCACCAGTCCGAAGCCGCGCTGGCCACGGCCCGCGCAGAGGCCGCGCTGGACGAGGCCGAACGGGAACAGGCGCTGGCTGACGCTGAGCGCAGCACGCGGCTGGCGCAGCGGATGCGGATCCGAGTCAGCCAGCTCGACGAGCTGCACAAGGTGCGGACGCAGTGGCTCCAGTCCACCGCGGAGATCCGGCACCGGGCGGAGCAGGCGCGCGCGGAGATCGCCCGTCGTGGCCTTGACCAGCGGGAATCCCAGGCTGAGGCCGAGCAGACGGAGCTGTTCGATGCGGCGGTCGCGCTGCGCCCGGATCTGGATGCCGAACACGTGGAGCAGGTGCGGCAGCTGGCGAACGACCACGCCGCTGCGGCGGCTGAGCAGCGGCTGGCCGAACACCTGCACGGCACGGACATCAAGCAGCAGGAGGAGGCCCAGCAGGAGGTCAAGGACGAGGCGCAGCTGGAGCTGTTCAGCGACGCCGAGCTGCAGAACGGCAACGACCGCGCGCTGGCGACCGTGGAGACGGTGCATGCCCCCGAGGAGGAGCTGGAGCAGTCCGCGGAGCAGCCGCTCATCGCGGACGACAGTGTGCGGGAGGCACTGCGGCGGGCCGAGTATGCGCAGGAGATGCTCGACCGCCAGGTCCAGCGTCAGCGCGCCGAGCAGGAAGCGCTCGACGAGGAATTCGATCAGCGCCAGGCACAACAGGATGCTGAACGCGAGGCCCAGCGGGATGCGGAGAGGGCGGAGCAGCAGGAGTTCGAATTCAAACTCTAATCCATTCGGGTGAATGGCAGGGGCGGTTCTCTAGAGCCGCCCCTGTTGCCGTTTTCACAGGTCAACGTGTGTCCCGAATTTCAATCCGCCAGACAGATGGCGGATTGTCTGATAGGAGTAGACCAACTCACACGATCAGCCGTACTCAGGGGGAACCATGCACATGACAACCGCTGTCCTGGTACAGGCACAGTCGAATTTCGGCACCGACGGATTGCGGGGCTGGATCATCGACAACGTGGTCCCACTTGGCCTGCTCGTGGTCGCGGTCCTCCTGCTCTGGCTGGGCGGCGGCAAGGGCGACAACGCTGGGGTCATGACCCGGCTGGGCGGCGTGCTGGTCGCCCTCGCGCTGATCGGCATTGCCGTGAGCGGCGCCGGAGTCAACATCGGCTCGTTCATCGCTGGCCTGTTCACCTCCAACGGCTGAGCCGATGCGCATCGGAACCGACGATGAGATCTACCGGGTCGACGCCGTCTGGCTCGGGCCGCCGAAGGCGACGTTCCCGTTCCGAGCCCGTTACGTGGCCTGGGGGGTTGGCCTGGTCACCTGGGTGGTGATCTTCGCGCTGGCGCGCCGCTGGGGCATCGAGGTGTCGTTCTTCTCGATCGCCTGGAGCGTGGTGATCGCGATTGTGCTCACGCGCCTGATCTGCTCGAAGATCAGCCATGAGCGTCCGCTCGGCGCGGTGGTGGCGCTGTGGCTCGGAGAGCTGCGCGCACCGACGCCAGGGAAGCGCCGCCGCCGTGGCACCGCAATGTCCGTGCAACCGATCCGGGTGTCCCTGGCCCGCCCGCGGCCGCGGCGTGCTCCGGCGGCGAAGTCGACGAATGGGGGCAGGTATGGCTCGTAAAAACCGCCGGACCGACGACGGGATCGCTGCTCGACGCTATGTCCCGTCGATCGCCGCCCGCTCGATCGACGGCCACATTCTCCGCACTGACCAGCAAGTTTACGCCTGGTACCGGCTGGCTCCTCAGCGCTGGTCCTTCCGCTCGGATTCCCAGCGTGAAGGCCTGATCGCCGCCATCGCCGGGCAATACGCCGAGCTGCAGGGCCGGTGGCTGCATCTGCGGGTAACCAGCCGCCCCTTCCCGATCCGAGCTTGGGCGGAGGCGCACGCGGCGAACGCCCGCGACCGGCTGCCCGACGTCGAAGGCGCGCTCAGCTTCGACGACTACCTCGAAGGCGAGCAGCGCCAGCTGCTCGGCCGGTCCATGTCGGAGAAGGAGGTCTACCTGGGGGTGCAGGTCCAGACCCGGAACGTGGTCGACGTGGCCGTCGAGCGGGCCGCTCCGTTGCTGCGGAAGGTCTTCCCCGCCGCGGTTGACGCCGAGCTGGTCGCCCTCGATTCCGAGATCGAGCACCTGGACCAGGTCATGGCGCGTCCCGGCCTGCAAGGCCGCCCGGTCACTGCTCAGCAGATGTGGTGGCTGATGCACCGCTCCGCCACGCTGGGATTGCCCGCGCCGCTCCAGCCGCCCAACGGCCTCGACGGGGCCTGGGGGACCGAGGATCTCGCGTCGTTCGCTGACGCAGCCGAGATGGTGCAGGAGCCCTACGCGCCAACGGTGCTGGTCAACGGGCAGACGATGCAGCACCCGAACCAGCAGCGGCACGTCGCGATCCTCAGCGTGGGCCGGATGCACGACCTCCAGATCCCGGAGCTCGACCCGCCGTGGATGCAGCTGTCCGACCGTCTACCGGTGCCGGTGGAGTGGTCCGCGCGGATTTTCGTCCGCAAGCCCGGCACGGTGGCCCAGGAGCTGCACCGCCAGAGCAACAAGGTGCGCAGCCAGGAGCGGCACTACGTGCGGGAACACAACCTGGAGCCGCCCCGGGCGCTGCGCCGCCAGCTGTCCCAAGTCGCCGCCATCGATGACCAGATGACCAGCGGTTTTACCGCCCTGGCGACCCGGGTGAAGTCCTGGTGGCGAGTCGCGGTGTCCGGCCGGGACGAGAAGCAGGCCCTGCAGCGGGCGCAGCAGCTCGTCGATACCTACGGCGAGAAGATCGTTCTGGAGCACCCAGAAGGCCAGTGGGCACTGGCCCGGGAGTTCATGCCGGGTGAGCCGATGGCCACCACCGCGCACCGCCGGAACGGCCCGGTGACCTGGGCGGCCGCCGCGGTCCCGCAAGCCACGGCCGACGTCGGCGACCGCCGCGGCGTGCTGCTCGGCGAGACCTGGGGAGCGACCCGGCGGCCGGTGGCCTGGGATCCCTGGATGGCGCAGGAGGTTCGGGACTCCTCCGGTCTGACGGCCGTGGTGGCGGGCCTCGGCGGCGGGAAGTCCTTTTTGGGTGCCGCGATCGCCTACAAGGCGGTGCGGGCGGGCGCCCGGTTCACGATCCTGGACCCGTCCGGCCCGCTGGCGCGGCTGTGCGAGCTGCCCGAGCTCGCGCCGTTTTCCCGGGTCATCAACCTGATGCGGGCGCAACCTGGGATCCTCAACCCGTACCGCGTGGTTGCGGACCCGAGGTTCGAGGATTACGCGGGCGAGGAGAACGGCCAGGAAGAGTTCCGCCACGACCTGAAGTGGGCCGCCGCGACCCGCCGGCGCCTGGTGCAGGATGTGCTGACCAACGTGCTGCCGCTCGAGGTTGCTCGCAAGGCCGAGACGAAGGCGGCGATCCTGGAAGCGGTGCAGGCCGTCGGCAACCCGCCCGACGCCCACCCAGGCATGGTCATCGAGGCCCTGACCAGGCTCGACAGCGAGCACGCCGCCCACGGCAGGGTCGTGCACCGCTTCCTCCGAGAACTCGCCGACCGGCTGACCCTGCTGATCCCGGAGCCCGGCCAGGACCCGTACGCCGCACCTCGTGACGACCGGCTGACCGTCCTGACGATGGCGGGGCTGACGCTGCCCCAGGATGGCACCAGCCGTGAGCACTGGACCGACGCCGAGGCGCTCGGTGTTGAGCTGCTCAACCTGGCGGCGTGGTTGACCCAGCGGTCGATCTACGAGCGGCCGAAGCACGAGCGCAAGGGCGTGTGGATCGACGAGGCGTTCTTCCTCTCCGAGGTGCCGACTGGCCGGGTGCTGATGAACCGGTTCGCCCGCGACTCCCGAAAGTGGAACGTGCGCGTGATGCTCTCCAGCCAGATCCCGGCTGACTTCCTGCGGATCAACGGGTTCGTGTCGTTGGTCGACTCCGTGTTCGTCGGTCGGCTAGATGGCGATGAGGCCCAGGCCGACGCGCTGCGGCTGCTCAAGGTGCCGACCGATGCCGGGTACGAGCAGGTGCTCGCGGCGATGTCACAGCGACCGGCGGCCGCGACCGACGAGCGCGACCAGTCCCCGCGCCAGTTCGTGTTCGGCGACGGCGCCAACAACGTCGAGATGATCAGCGTGGATATCTCCGGGGGCCACCTGAAACACCTCCGCGACGCCCTCGACACCACGCCCGGATCCCAGGACCAGGCCGAGCAGCAGCAGGGCACCGGCCGCGCAACCAGCGCCCCGCCGGAGACGCCTGCCCAGCACGGTGACCCCGAGGCGACCGTGCGTGGTCTCGCGCCCGTCACGGTGGCGGGCCAACCGCCGGGGCAGCAGTGAGCACGGCCGTGCGCAGCACCAGGCGATCCCCCCTAGTTCTGGTCGCGATGCTGCTGGGGCTACAGATCTTGCTCGGCACGCCTGCCGCGGCCCAGGGCTGGAGCAGCAGCTGCGAAGAGGCGCCGACACCGGACATGCCCAACGGCGGTCCGGTAATCACCACGCTCGACCAGGTGCACCTCGGCCAAGGCGTTCCCGGCAGTGCCTACGGCGACCTCGGCTATGCCGGGGCGGTGTGGCACACCTACGGCTACTCCGGGAGCTGCGCGATCAGCGACCCGTTCGCCGGGATCGACACCTACCTCGGATCGCAGCTGTTCAACGTGGGCAAAGCGATCACCGCGGCGACGAACGGCCTGCACTACACCGTCTCGACCGGCGGAGCCCTGGACCAGGTCGACGACTTCATCGCCACCGCCACGATCGCCCTCTACGACAACGTGTTCACCCCCTACGCGGCGGTGGTGCTCACGATCGTGGCGGTGATGATCCTGGGCTGGACCCTGCGGGGCGACATGGCCAGCATCGGCCGCAAAACGATGTGGGTGCTGGTCGGCGCATGGTTCGCCGCCGCAACCTACATGACCCCGCTGGTCTACACGCACATGACCGACTCGTTCCTCGTTGACGGCACGAACGAGCTGCAGAGCAACATCATGCGCGGGGTCGGCAACGACGACTACCTGCACGGTCTGCCCACGATGCTGCACGACGAGACCGTCTACAGGCCCTGGCTGAACGGCGAGTTCGGGGCCGCCAACGGTCCGGACGCCGAGCGCTTCGGCAGGAGGCTGATCGAAGCGCAGGCCTGCACGAAATACGAGGTCGAGACGGACAGCTGCAACATCGAGGACAAGAAGCGCAGGTTCACCGAGCTGGCCGCGGAGCTCAAGGACACCGCGGCCTGGCCCTACTTCACTGGCGAGGCACACTCGCGCACCGGGGCCGGTGCGGTCGCCCTGGCCAAGGCGGTGTGCTTCTCGCTTTTCCAGCTGCTGTGCAAGATCGGCATCTTGCTCGCGCAGCTGGTCATCCGCCTGATCATCGTGGGTGGCCCGATCCTCGGGCTGCTGGCGATGCTGAGCAACACGCTGCTGCCGACTGTGCTGCGCGCCGTGGGCGGCGCCCTCGGCCAGGGCCTTCTCCTGGCAGCGGCGGCCGCCCTGCACACCTTCGTCCTGGGCTACGTCCTCGCGCTGGAGATGTCCCAGCTACTGCAGCTGGCCGTCATCGGCGGGCTCACCTTTGGGATGTGGATCGCGCTCCGCCCCATCGAGCGGCTGATCCAGATGCTGGCCAGCATGACCGGTATCCAGGTGCCCAGCTGGTCGCAGCGACGAATGACCCGAGCCATGCGCGGCGGCCGCGGCCCGGTTGCCCGGCTCCGCCGCCGACTCGGCCGCGCTGACGCCCGGGTGGCCGATCTCGCTGACCGGGTCAGCGACCACGACGAGGAGTACGACGACTACTACTACGACGACGAACCGATCGGTGCTGGTCGGCACATCGTTCGACCCGAAGGGGCGCCGTCGAACGGCCGAGCACCTCAGCCCGGGGAGGGCGACCAGGACGTCGAGGAGAGCACGTTCGACCGGATCCTGCGGCGGGGCCCGAGCTGGCGCGGGAGGTTCGCGGTGTGGCGGGCCGACACCGTCGACAAGCTGCTCGGTCGAGACGACGGCGAGGAGCTGGCGAACGACCACGCCGCTGCTGATGGTGATGGATCGACCAGCACCGACGCCCCGCCGGTGCGCCCTGAATCCCGCCGACCAGCTCGCCCCGAGCCGGTGTTCCCGTACGCCGTCGACGACGATGCGGAGCAGCTCGCCGACGACGAGATGTGGGAGACCTTCCGCCCGGGCGATGGATCCGTGAACCGGCACCGGCCGGAAGGCCACCAGCCGCAGTGGCGGGAGGAGTGACCGATGCCAGTTCGCACTGGCCGCGGCCGCGCCGCGGTGTACCGGAAGGCCTGGGGCTGGCCGCTGCGCTCGGGTCGGCACCTCGCGGTGGCGATCATGGGCCTGGCGGTCGCAGGCACCGCCGTCGCGACGGTCGTGCCCGACGCCGCACAGCCGCCGGCGCCTGACCCCGCGTCCACAGCCCCGCCGCCTTCCATCACCTCACCGTCGCCTCGCCCCACTCCAGCGTTGACCAGGGACGATCCGCCGACGCAGCCGAGTGATCAGGACGTGACCGAGGCGCTCGCCGCCGCGGTGGACTTCGCGGCGCGGTGGGTTGAACGCCCGCCCGGCATGACCTCGCGGCAGTTCGGCGATCAGCTGGCACCGCTGGCCTCACCGGAACTGCTCATCGAACTGGCAGACGTGGACCCGGCCCGGGTGCCGCAGTCGAAGCTCCTCGGCAGCCCACGAGCGGTCAGCGCTCGGCCCCAACTCGTCGAGGCCGAGCTGCCCACTGATGCTGGTCTGCTCCACCTGACGATGGTGCAGACCTCAGAAGGGTGGCGGGTGCACCGGATGGAGAGCACCTGATGCGGCGGGTGATGCTCTTCCTGGGGCTCCCGGTGCTGGTCATTGCCGGGATCGTGACTTGCGCCCTGGTGGTGGTGATCTCGATTCCGAGGTTTCCCTTCGGCCCTACCGGGCTGTGCCTGCCGCTGTCGGGCCAGGCTGAGGCCAGCGGTGCCGGGCAGGCGTCTGCGCTCACCGCCGAACAGCGCGCGATCGCCGCGCGCATCATCGAGATCGGGCAGCAGCGCGGCCTGCCGCCCCGGGCTGCGCAGGTCGCCATCCAGGCGGGCAAGACCGAGTCGAACCTGACCAACGTCTACTACGGCGACCGGGACTCGCTGGGCGTCTTCCAGATGCGACCGAGCATGGGCTGGGGAACTCCGCAGCAGGTCACCGACGTCGACTACGCGATCAACAAGTTCTACGACGTCCTGCTCGAGGTGCCCGGTTGGGAGCAGATGCGGCCCGGCGAAGCTGCGCAGCGCGTGGAGCGCTCGGCGTTCCCGCACCGCTATCACAAGTGGGAACAGCTGGCACTTGAGCTGCTGTCGGGTGCTGGGATCTCCGACCCGAGCGGCTGCAGCACGATGCTGGCTGGGGCGACCAGCGGCCTGGTCGACCGGGCGATCCGGTTCGCCCGGGACCAGTTGGGAGACGACTACGTGTGGGGAGCCAACGGACCGGACACCTGGGACTGCTCCAGCCTCACCCAGGCGGCGTGGCGGGCAGCTGGCGTATCGCTCCCGAGGGTGAGCCGCCAGCAGTTCCACGCTGGTCACCAGCTCCCGCTCCAGCAGGCTGTGCCCGGTGACCTGGTGTTTTGGTCCTACGATCCGCACGACCCGGGGGCGATTTACCACGTTGGCCTGTACCTGGGGGACCGCCAGGTCCTGCACGCTCCGCAGCCGGGTGACCAGGTCAAGATCTCGCCGCTGTGGGACGGCGGCCATCTGGTGCCGACCGTGACCCGACCGGGGCCAGCATGAACCAGGACGACCTCACCGGTCGCGAATGGGAGCGCGCCCGGCCGCCGATCCTGGTGCCCCACCCGGCCGCCGACGTCGACCAGCTTCGCGGGCGCCGGGTGATCGTGCACGACCCCGAGCACGGCATCTGGCGGCACGACCTCCGTGCGGTCTGCGCGCCGCATGGAGCCTCGGCGACCGTCAGCGTGGTCAACGAGGGCGACTGGTACCGCGAGCTGCGCGGCGAGGAGATCGCGCTGCCGTGGTTGGTCGACCTCGATCGAGTCTGGGTCGAGGAGCCCGTCGACCGGCTCGACGCCGAGTCCGTGCCCGATCAGTCCGACATCCCGGTGGCGGCTGGGCGGTCTCGGCGGCTGATCGAGGACACCTCGCGGCCGCCAGTGCGGTACCCGCGGCCAGCGGTGCGTGCCGCGGCGATGGTGGGTGCCCGGGCGTGCGTGATGACGCCGGAGGGGCCCGTCTGGGATCAGCGCATCGTGGGTGATCCTCGCCGCCACGAGTTCCCGCCGACGGTGCTGAACTTCTCGCGCGGAGTCGAAAGCCTGGGAGAGCCGGTGGTCGGCGCCGTCGTCCCGGTCGTGCCCGAGGACGACTACTACCTGTGGGAACAGACTGGTCAGAGCCCTGAGCCGGTGCTGCACGCGGCCAGGTTCGTCTGGATTGAGTAGGAGGATCACGATGACCCATCCCACGTCCATGCCGGTTCCCGGCCACCAGGGCCCGCCGGCATCGGCCGCTCCGCTGCGGCAGCTGTTCAGCCAGAACCCTGCCGGGGTGAGCGTGGACGGGAATTACGTGGTCTTGCCCGCGATCTTGCTGGAGCGGATGCCGTTGCCGTTCCAGCAGCAGCTGGCGACCGCGCTTGCCGCGCTGCAGACCGAAGGGCAGCAGCGCTGGCCGATTTACAAGGTGACGCCCCAGCGGTACCTGGCGGTGTCCGAGCTGTTCGACAGCAAGCTCGCCGAGGCCGGGATCTACACCGACCTCGGTGACGACGGCGAGCTGGTGCACCGGTGGCGCAGCACCGGCGAGATCATCGAGCACCCGGATCAGGAGCAGGTGCTCGTGTCGTGCCCGGACCCGCTCCAGGACTCCCCCGCACCGCAGTGAGCCAGCACAGCGGCCAGCCGTGATAGCCGAGACGCCACAGTGCTGCGGGGATCACGGCTGGTCAGGCGGTGCGGGCGGTGTCGTCGTAGCGGTCCAGCGGCCGGATCTGCCGGGCATGCTCGTGCAGCGGCCCGCAGGTCATCACCCTCGGCACCGTGCGCGCGACCTCAGCGAACGCCACGATCTCCCGGCCCGCCGGGGTACGGCTGATTGCGACCTCGATGCCGGACTGCTCCAGCGAGGCGGACATGGCGGCGACGGCGGCGTTCTGCGCCGCGGTGGCCGCCCGAGCTACCGCAGGAAGGTGCACCTGGGCGCCGGTCGCGTCGACCGGCGCGACTTCGAGGTGCAGGTGCGGGGCGACCACCGTCGGCTCCAGCGCGACCGGGTGCCGCTCCATCCGGAGCTCCAGCTCGGTCCGCTGGAATCGGTCGACGAGGTAGCCGCCGTCGGCCTGAAGGCGGCGAGCACCCGCTGCTGCACCGTCGCGCTCGGCGGCGACCAGCAGCGTCACGAGGTCCTCGTCGGCGTGCTGCTGGGCAGCTAGTAGAGCCAGCCCCAGCGACACCGGGAACTCGATCACGATCTCCAGCGGCCGTCGCATCGGTCATCCCCTAAGTCGTTGCGGTCGGGGTGAGGATCGCACAGCCACCCGACGCCGCACAGCAAAGCGCCCCCGGATCACTCCGGGGGCGCAGTCGACTGACCGGGTTATCCAGCTTGCTGCTCGGTGGCGGGGAGCGGCCGAGCCTCAAGGTCGGTCTGGATCCACTCGGACCGCCAGACCTCCTCCCGCGTGGGCTCGTTGTCGCCGGGGAGGTCACCGAGCCGGTGGCCCTGGCACTTGGCGGGCCCGCAGTTCAGGCGCCTGGCCAGCTCCTGGATCTGCGCGAACGCGCCAGCACGCCAGAGCGTGTGCCACTGGGCCGCGGTCCCGACCGCCGCCCCGGGCGCGTAGGCGGCCCGCTGTGCGCACCACAGCCAGGACAGCTCGTCACGCATGCCCGGATGACGGGGCCAGCAGTCCGGGAGTTCCTCGCGGGTGGGGGCGTAGCGCGGCAGGTAGAACTCGACCAGCCACCGCCACAGCCCAGCCCAGGCCTCCTCGGCTTCGGTTCGGTCCAGCGTGTACCAGTCGATGTTCGTCGGATCGGCGGCATCCTCGCCGAACGCGTCGTCGATCTTCTTCGTCAGCCCGGTCACCGATCCGGCGAGGGCCGCGACCTGAGTGCGCAGCTGCTGCTGCTCGCCCTGCAGGTGCGCACCCAGCTGCGAGACGTCGGTCGCGAGCTGGCTGTGCTTGTCGCTGAGCTCGGCCAGCTGCTCAGCCAGCTCCAGCTCGCCGTCCCGCGGCCGCCGGCGGTCGGGCCCTCCATCCGGTGCGGTCACGCCTGCTCGCCCTCCTCCGCTGCCGCGGTCCGGTAGCCCCGCCGGGCCTTGATCCGGTCGAACGTGGTCGCCCCGACGACCCGCTCCGCTTCCATCCGCTCCCGCATCGCCGCTGCACGGGCCCAGTGGTTCGGGAACTTCACGATCGCCGCCGCACCCTTGTTGGGGATGACCAGCGCCTCGCGGGCAGCGAGGGCACTGAACTCCTCCGGTCGCATGATCGGGACCTCAACGCGCTGGGTGCCGGTCGAGGCCGTACGCCCCTCGCCGAAGAAGTTGCCGAACCAGCGCCGCCGGGTGTCGTCGGGCGCGTTGGTCGTCTCGGTGACGTGGTGTTCGCGCCGCTCGCCGACGCGCTCGGAGTACATCTCGCGGTCCTCCTGATCGTGCGCACCGGTCACGACCAGGATCTGGAGGCTGGCTCGCATCGTGCGCGCCGCTTCCGCACCCCACTTCTCCACCAACTGCGCGTAGTTCTGCACAGCGACGGCCATCCAGACTCCCCAGCCGCGCAGCTCGGCGGCCATCTCGTGCAGCGGCACCGACGGCATGGTCAGGTGCGCCTCGTCGACGATGAACCCGAGCGGCGGGTCGAGGCGCTCAGTGACCGCCAGCGTCTTGGCCGTCCAGGTCACGTGCGCCGCGAGGGCGCTCATCACCGGCCCCAGCGCCGGATTGGAGCCGGAGACCAGGTACAGCGTGCCGTTGTCCCTGACGAACTGCTCCACGTCGGTGCCCTCACCCCGTTCCGGGGCGAGCAGCGCTGCGACCCGGGCGTCGGCCAGGAACTCCAGAACCTGGCTTCCGGTCTGGGCGGCTGAACCGCTGGCTGCCGAGGCCGAGCTCGACTTCATCTGCGCCAGAGCGTTCACGATGAACGGCTCCAGCTCGGCCTCGAAGTGGTTCAGGATCTTGATCGGGCGCTCGTAGTTCTCGCGCTGGAGCCAGGTCGCGACGTCGCGCAGGGTGTGGCCGCCCAGGTCGGCGGCGCACAGCAGCGCCGTCATCAGCGTGCGCGCTCGGCCCTGCCAGAACTCCGCGTTGTTCAGCCCCTGGCCCGAGCTGGCCGCCATGATGGCGGCGGCCCGCCGCTGGGCCGTGGCCGCGTCGCGGCAGCCCGCCACGTAGTCGAACCGGAACTGGTCCTCGTTGGCGGTGGCGGTGGGCGAGAGCGGGTCGAAGACCTTCACCGGCCCGGTGGCCCGGCGGACGTCGGCGGTCCCGGTGATGAACTCGTTCTTGGTGGAGACCACCATCAGCGGTCCGGGGAAGTCGAGCACCCCTCCGGCCAGCAGGGTGGACTTGAACGTGCCGGGCTCGCCGATGACCAGCACACCTCGTTCCCAGCCCGCGACCATCGCGCGGCCGCGGGCGGACCGGGGGCCGGTGATCACGTCGCCCAGAACCATCCCGAACTCCGTGAGCGGGCGGCGGGCGCAGGCCCACGCCGAGAACGACGGTCGGGTCTGGCGGCCGCTGCGACGAGCAGCCGCGGCACCCGAGTTGCGCCACAGGTCGCGCGCCGTGGCCCAGCCGCGCGCGTGGCGGCGGGCGCGGTGCTCCCACTCGTCGGTGTTGCGGCGGTGCAGCTGCCATGCGGCGTAGCCGCTGGCCGCGACACCCGCAGCGATCACGGCGCCCGACAGCGGGAAGTCCGAGCCCAGCACGCCCGGTACCCAGTCGAGGACCGGCTCGACGGCCAGGCCGAAGAAGCGGTTCGGGTCGTTGTCGGTCCCGCCGTCGGCGAGACCGAGCAGCGGCGTGACGCCCTGGTCGAGGGCGGCGAGCCCGGCGGCTCCGGCGCCCAGGCGGCGCCAGCTGCGCAGCCGCTCACGGGTGCGATACTCGCTGTGCTCCATCGGTACTTGCTCCTAACCCGGGTGGATCGGTGGAGGGCGCCCCACGTGGTGACGCACGTGGGGCGCACCTATTACGGCTGGTCAGGCGTTCGACTGACCACGGCCCGGCACCTGGCGCACACAGCTGCGGCAGGTGCCGCACCGGAATCATTCGAACAGATCAACGGGTGTGGTTGCTCAGGATTGCGTAGGTGTCGAGCACCTTCCGGGCCAGCGGCTTGGAGCTCTTGCCCCAGTCCTCCCGGATCGCCTTGTCCAGCTTGGTGACGCTGGGCAAGCCGTCCTGCAGCTCGCCGAAGTCGCGCTCCAACTGGATCTGCTCAGCCAGCCAGCGCGCCAGGCGCAGGACCCGCAGCTCGTCATCGGCCAGGCCGTTGTAACCGGCGAGGAGCTCGGCCTCGCGGCCAGCCAGCACGAACCGCCGGTAGGTGGAGGCCTTGAGGCGCGGCGCGAAGATCGCGGAGAACGCGAACGCCACGGGCAGCAGCAGGAACCACCAGCCCAGCTCGGAGGTGTGAGGGGACCCGTTTGCCGACGGGAGGTGGTGCGCGACCACGCTCGCCAGGCCGAGCGCCAGTCCGAGCGCCAGCTCGCCTGCCAGGTAGATCATCCGGTCCCGCTTGCTGGTGACCGAGTCGTCTGCGCTCACCGCCCCGGACAGGCGGCCCAGCGTCAGCGCCAGCAGGCCGAGGGTGAACACGATGTCGACGCCGGAGCCCAGCAGCGCCCCGAGCACGGGGTTCTCAACGATCCGGGATCCCTGCAGCCCGAGGTTGACTGCGCTCACGACGCCTGCCACGGCCGCCGGGATCATCGCCAGCCGGGGCAGCCACGTCATGGCCGTGCGTGCGGCGGCCAGTGCGTGCAGCGGGTCCAGCAGCCGCGCCCTCTCGGCATCCGCTTGGGCGCCGCGCAGCTCGTGGCTCTGCTGGGCCGCCGCCAGGGCGGCTTCGTGGCGCAGTCGCGCGGTCTCGCGGGCCTTGCGCTGCTCCCGCTCCAGCTCGGCCAGCTCGATGTCCAGCGCGTGGTCCTTGTCAGCCTGTTCGCGGCGGTCCTCGCGGTGCCGCCGAGCCTGCGCGATCTCGGCCTGGAGCTCGGCGTCGCTGCGCACCTCGCGCAGCTCCTGGGCTTGCTGCACCGGCAGTGCCTCGCGCGCCAGGCTCAGCGCCGCCTCCAAGCGGGCGGGGTCCGGCGTTCCCTCGGTGCCGAAAATGCTGGTCACGTCCGGGGTCGCTGAGGTGATCTCGTCGCCCGCCTGCATGGGGAAGCCCTGCAGCGGCAGGTCGTCCACCTCTGCCGGATATCCGTTCGGCGTCGAGTGCGCGATACTCATCAGGTCCACCTATCTCGTGTGGTCGCGGCGCGCCCCGGTTGGTGTCTCGGCAAAGGCTCAGCCGGGGTCGGCTGCTGTTCTTATTTCCTGTGGTCAGGGCCGCCGCGCGGCCACTGTAGAACGATCGTCAGGGCGCTCAGGGGCGGAACGGGCCTCTTCCTCGGCGCTCGAGGTATTCCCGCAACGCGTCCTCGATCACCAGCTGATACGAGGTGTTGTTCTCGTCGGCGTACGCCTTGTACGCCGCGGTCAAGTCGTCCCGGATCCGGGTGTGCAGCGTCGTCCGCGACACCTTCGTTGGCGGCGGTGGCGCTGGAGCCGTCGGCATCTGCCCCTCCTCCTTGCCCTCTTCGGGGCTGTCTCGATCACTCACATGTTGCAACATACCATGTTGCAAGATCCTTGCGCAACACGATATGTTGCAACATGTCGCACGCTATGTTGCTGACATGAGGAGCGGATCTGGATGCCGAAGAAACGGCCCGAAGCCGAGTCTGACCGCAAGTGGGTGAGCGCCCGGGAGAAGGCGTCGGAACGGCCCGAGGTGTGCAGGGCGGCCGCCGCTGCCCTGACCCGTGGCCGTCGAAACGAGGCCGCGCTGCAGGCGAAGCTCAAGCAGTGGGGCCCGGTCGACGGCCAGCAGGAGATGTTCAGCATCGAGGCGCAGGAGGAGCAGGCATGACCAAGGCTGACGCGGTGCACATCCGCCACGAGGCGATCCGGCGAGCCCGCCAGGTCGCCCGCACGGCCGCTTCGCAGGCCGCGTGGCGACCGAAGCAGGGCGTGGTGACGCGCGAGCTGTTCGAGCGGGCTTTGCAGGAGACGTGCTCGGCGCACGCCGTCGACCTCGGCGACCCGGCGCTGCAGGAGCTGCTCGCCGAGCGCCAGCAGCCCACCGCCTGACCAGCAGTGACACTAGTGATACGAGTGCGACTAATCGCACGGGAAGGATCGAGATGAGCCGGTACCGAATGGCCACCGCCGAGCCGCTGTTGACCATCGAGAAGACCTGGGGAGCTGTTCCCGTGGGATGGACGGTCAACATCGACACCATGCACGGCGGCCTGGTCGTGGACTGCGACGCCGGGCTGCAGGCGCCAGCGGTGGAGCGGTGGCTGTCCGAGCAGGCAGAGGTCACTTACGACCGTCGCGCGGACATGTCGGTGTGCAGCCTGCTGGAGCGGGACGAGTGGGCCAAGCTGCACGGCGTGGACCCTCGGACGCTGGCCCTGATCATGAAGACGGCGCAGCAGGAGGCCGAGCGCGGCATCCACGGCCCCGGGATCACCTCAGAGGACGTGGTCGCCCGGGTCGCAGCCCGGCACGATGTCTCCATGACCGCGCTCGCTGCGGCGCGGGCACAGCGCCCGGACCGGGCCGTCCGCAACGACGAGAAGGAGCACGACATGGCCGACCGCTCGGCGGAGCCGATCGCCGATGGTCTCGACCCTCACTTGCGGGAGCTGCTGCGGCAGTCCGCCGAGGCGCAGTTCGAGGGCGGGATCACCGAGGAACAGCTGCACGAGCTCACCTGGCAGGCCGAGCGGGACGTCGAGCGCGGCCGCTACACCGACCTTGAGGCCGCCCTCGCCGGGAACGCCGTCGAGGCTGGCATCCCCGAGCCGCTGCTCGCGGCCACGCGGGAGGTGGAGGCGAGGCGCACCCGCGTGCACGAACCCGAACTCGCGCACATGGACGCACTCCACGACGAGGTCGTACGCGAGACCGCCCGCACCGAGGCGTCGCTCGGGCTGGACGTCCCGGACGACGAAGCCCGCCGGATCCTGCGCGAGCAGGAGGAGGCGATCTGCCGCGAGCAGGGGGTCGACCCGGCTGAGCTGCACAGACACGTGGCGCAGCGGGAGGCGGATCAGGAGCACCGGCTCGCGCTGGAGGCTGATCTCGGCATGAGCCCGCTCTGACCAGCACCGATCACCATCATGAAGACGGACCCCGCTGCAGGAACCAGCGGGGTCCGTCCCCTGTGAAAGGAACCTCATGGATTCCCCTGACCACGTTAACTCCCACGCCGTTTCGCATGGCCTGCTCGTGGCGGTGCTGATGCACCACGGAGGGGCGTACGACCTGCCCCTGGAGCACCTCGCCGACGCCTCCAGTATGGGCAACGCGGCCGGTGAGCTCTACGGAGTCTCGATGGCGGTCACCGAGGACGATCAGATCCGGCTGGCGTTGATCCCGGTCACGGAGCGACTCGGCGAGGATGGTGCGCCGTGAGCCTTGTCCACCACCTGAGCGACCACAGCCCGCTGACGACGTGGATCACCACCCGCTGTGCCGTCGACACCGCGGTGGCCAGCGCCCTGGCCGACCTTCAGCGGCAGAGGCTGCAGCCCCGCCGCCCACGGCCCGGGCTGCCGCTGGAGCACCACGCCGCCGTGGGCGCGATCGTCGGGCAGCGCCTGGCGGATGCCATCGAACCCGCGCCGCCCTACCCCGCCCTACTGGGGGGAGTGCGGTGTCAGGCCTGGTCACTGGCCGATGCCGGGCGCCTGGCCGCTGGATACCCGACCCACCGCGCCGAGCGCGGGGCCCCGGAGGCCGCCGCGATCTGGCGGCGGCCGACGCCGACCGGGTGGTGGCAGCCTCTGCCCACCCCCGCCGAGCAGCCGGTCGAACCCGAGCGGGGCCTGGTCGACGTGCTCGCCCGGCACCGCCGCGCCGTCGCCGGACTGCGCCGGGCCCGGCTCGCGGCCCGTGACACCGAGCGGGACCTGCTCGACCCGCTGCGGGCTCTGCAGCTTCTGGAGGGCATCTACCGCGGCGGTACCGACCTGGTCGAGCTGCAACGTATCGCCACCACTGGCCGCGTGCGGCTCGCCGCCGACTTGGTCGACGACGTCTTGGCGGTGCTCGGCGGCCAGGAGCCCGCATTGCGGCAGGCCCGCGCGCTGGCCGGAGGCGGCCCGCACTTCGGCTACGCGGCCCCGTTGCTTGTCCCAGGCTGGGCCGAGGGCGACGTGCTGGTCGGGCCGCACCCGGCCGATGGATGCTTCACGCTGCTCGACGTCAAGACCGTCGGACACCTGGACGAGGTGCGACTGCGATCCTGGCTGGTGCAGACCCTCGCCTACGCTCTGCTGGACTTCGCCGACCGGTGGCGCATCCGGCGCGTGGGAATCTGGCTCGCCCGCCACGCCCACATCGTCGGATGGCCCCTTGACCAGCTGATCCCCGGAGATCTCACCGCCGCGCGCACCGAGTTCGCCGCGGCGGTCACGCCCCTCGCGGCCGCCGACGGCGCCGATCCACGGCACGTGGCGTGACCGCATTGCGACACGCCGCATGATCAGGTGAAACATGCAAAAGGGCCCGATCCGAAGATCGGGCCCTTTAAGTTGTTGATTGCCTAGATCAAACAACTTCATGGGCAGTGTAGCTCCCGATGCGCACCCGGCACCAGCGCCACGCCGGTTAGAGCTCCCAGACGAGTTGCGAACTGGGTCACCAAACGCCCCGGCCCCGGGTCCGGTCCCTCAGAAGGTAACCACCCGTTTACTGGATCAGTCGGGCAGCTGGCCGTTGCCCCGCTGGGAACAGCGGGGTGGAACACGGCAGGCCCAGGCCAGAGCGCGCAGAGCGCTGATCCGCCGCAGATCGAGGCGCAACAGGCGGCGGGTACGGACCCGACTGAACAACCCGCCCTGGGGCTACAGGTAATGCTGGCCCGGGGTACGCGACCGACCAACCGACCGACGGCAGGTCTCCGTGCCTCCCCCCACGTGAGTCGAGCACCAGCACCGCTGTGCGCTGTTGAACCCGCTCGATTCACGTGGGGGGGGGCTCCCTTCCCTGCTCTCCCTCCGGCAGTACCCCGAAAACCGCCCTAGGAGGGCTGTAGAAGGCTGGAGCGGGGCGGCTGCGGGTGCGGACGGGGGCACCTTTGCGGGGAGGCCCCCGCACCCCCGCTGCCGCGCCCATGGACAACCCTCCGCCCGGGGGCTCCGGGTTGCCCACAGGCTTGCCCACAGGCTTCGGTGGTCGCCCGAGCAGATGGGCACGAACACCAAGTCGAGCTGAGCAGGTGAGTCCAGAACGCGAGCGAGGTGTCGATCGAGGAAGCCAGAGAATGCCATCGAAACGCAGTATCACTCGTGCGATCAGTATCTCTGCTGGTCCAGGACTGATCGGCCAGGCGGGTGAAATGTGCGCGACTGGCTACACATTTCCATTGCGAGCACATATGCTCGGATTTATGAGCGGAGATGAGGTGAAACGCGTGAGCGACGACCGACCGGCCGGGCCTGGCCAGGGAGAACCCGGCGAATGGGCCGATGTGGTGTATGACCGGGTTCAGGAGCGGCTTGCCGAGCAGGGCTGAAGCTGCGGACGTGATGAGCGGGTCAGCGCCGTCGGGCGCTGACCCGCTTTTTCGTGCCCGCACGCAGGTCGGGGTTTCTGGTCTGACCGGCGCCTGGAGGTTGCCGAGCGATTCAGGCGGTGACCGGCTCAAGTGTGGCCGAGCAGCCGCCGGGTGACCTCGGCCTCGGCGTCGATACCGGCCTGCATCAGCGCGGCCTGCGCCTCGCTCTTGGAGATTGTGCCGCCGCTGCCGTGGTGGATCCGAGCGGCCGCGGCAGCGAAAGCCTCGGCGACGTCGACCGGCAGGAGCCACGATCGCCGCGTTTGTGCAGGTCCCGACGTTGACCGTGCGGGTTTCGCCGAGTGGTCCGGCGCGGTGGGCTCGGCGTCGGTGTACCGGCCGGTCATCGCGTCGGCGAAGTCGATGCTCGGCGGACTGCCCACGTCGCGGCTCATGCTCGCACCACCTCACCGTCGATCACGCGGCCTGCCGCGCGGTCGAGCACATCGGCCACCGCCCGGTATGCCGCGGCGCTGTGGGTCTCCACTGCCCGCTCGAACAGCGGCACCGGCGTTCCGGCCCGCCATGCTTCCTTGACGACCGCGGCTAGGGGGAGCTCCGCGAGCACCGGGATGTCATTGATCTTGTGCAGCTCGGCCATCACCGACTGGTCGATCAGCGACAACGGCCGCCGGAACATCCCCGGGACGAGACCGTGCAAACGCGCGGGCGGGCGCCGCAGAGCCCGCTCCAGCGCACGGATCTGCCCGAAGAGGATCCGCAGGGCCTCGATCGAGGTGTCGTCCGGCTGCACCGGGATCAGTAGGCCGTCGCTGGCGGCGATCACGTTGTCGGTCAGGATGTCCAGCGCTGGAGGGGAGTCGAGCAGCGCCTCGTCGTAGAACCCGGCGAGTTCCTGCAGTAGGCGCCCGAGCTGCCGTTCGCGGTCGGGCCGTTTGTCCAGGTCCCGCGCCGCGGTGAACATCCGCAGGCTCGTCGGCAGGACGTCGATGCAGCCCCCGGCCGGGGTCGTGGAGTGCCGGACGACCAGGTCCCGGACCGGGCCGTCCCAGTCACCAGCGAGCCAGGCCGCCAGCGACGGGCGGTCCTGCGGGATTCGGGGGATTTTCAAGGCCACGGCCGAGGCGTGGCCCTGGGGGTCGACGTCGGCAAGCAGGACCCGCCGACCGCGCTCGGCCAGCGCTCCGGCCACCCCGACCGAGAGGCCGGATTTCCCAACGCCGCCTTTTTGCTGGACCACACCGGTCGTCTGCATGAGGCGAATCGTACTGCTCGCATCAATCGCACCGCTCGTACCCGTATCACTACTGGTCAGATCAGTGATACGGGTATCACTGATCTGTTCGATGGTGGGTCACCCTGACTCGGTCGCTGCGGTTCCGGGGGCTGCTGCGCTTAGCCTCCCGCCTCCCCCACCGTCAAGGGCGCTGCGCGTCGGCTGCGCCGATCGGCCTGCGGCCGTCCCTTGACCGCGGGGCCCCGAGCGGCAGGCAGGGCCGCGCAAGAGCGGGCAGGGCCACGGCCCGCCCCGCTCTGATGCAGCAGCCCCCTCCGGAGGTGCGCGATGACCAGGACCGACATCGACGACTACGGCCGTCGAGGACGACGCCGGGTGACCATCGACCGGCAGGTTTTCGAAGACCTGACGCGGCAGGCCGCGGCTTACCGGGACCTGGTGGCCGCGATCGGCGAGGTCGACCAGCTCGTGGCGCTGCTGATCGACTGCCCCGGCGCCCGCGAGCTGATGATGCAGGAGTACGCCGACTGGCTCGCCCGCCGAAGCGCGAGCGAGACCGGCACCGCGATCAGCCGCGAGCTGGGCGGCCAGAGCTTTGGTCTGTCGCAGGCTGTCCTGCAGCGCCGCCGGGAAACGCCCGGTGACCAGCACGCCGAGTTCACCCACCGCCACGGGCGCGAGTACCAGGGCGGTCCGGTCGAGTGGTCGACTGGACGACCCGCCGACGCCGCCGCTCGGGTCGCGTGAGGAGGACGACGTCATGGCGACCTGCTACAGCAAGGTCATGGCCCTCGGCCCTGGTGGTGAATGCGACTGGTGTTCGTCCCGTCGCGCCGCGAAACGCGATCGTGCCGAATACCTCTATTTGGCCCTGAGATGGCCGTAGACGAGATCGACATTTTCCGCGTGTGATTGGACCTGGAAACCAAGATCCGGCACCCACATGTCCGCCCAGATGGACGGGAATCAATCACCAGTAGCCACTGCCGTGATCAGGTGGTGGCTGCTGTGCTACTCCGCGGCCCGCCGGGGCCCGGTGGGCCAGTTCTTCTTGCCGCCGAGGCGGCGGTAGCGCACTCGGAGTGCGTCACCGCTGCGGGCGCCGAGCTCGGCGGCGATCGCGTCCCACCCGAGCCCGCGGTCCATCAGGGCCTCCAGCAGCTGCCGCTCGATCAGGTCGACCTCGTCGTGGGCAGCAGGCACGTCCCGCAGTGCGTCGAGCAGCGCTCCAGTCGGACGGTCCTGGTCAGCAGCAGCCGCCCGGACCTGGTCCAGGCGGCTGGTCTGGTCGTGGTCCATGCGCCCTCGCCCGTGATCGGTGTCCTTGACGCCGATCATGCCGGTGCCGCCGCAGCGGCCGCATACCGGTCCAGCTGTTCGCCGGTTACCGCCTCGACCAGGGCCGCGATCTGGACTTCTGACGATGGCGGGGTCACCGCGTTGCCGAAGCCGCGCACCTGGTCGGTTGCGGTGCCCAACACCTTGTAGTCAGGCGGGAAGGCCATCCCGGAGCCGACCTCGCGGGCACTGAACATCCGGTAGGTGCACTCCTCCACCGTCGGTACGGGGACCGCTGGGCGGCCCAGCAGCGCGAACCGGTCCTTGGTGGTCAGGGTGCCCAGCGGTTCGGCGACCGAGCGGGCCGTCGAGCCGGTGGTGTAGTAGGGCACGACCAGGTGCGAGCCGGGCGGGCCGACGAGTCCGTGATGGAACCCGCCCGCGGAGAACGGCGGCATCGCCTGGCTCAGCGGGTAGGCGGCCGTCTTCACCCCACCGCGCCTCGTCGTGACCTGTCGGTCCAGCCCGGACTGGATGCGCGCGAGCGTCGCGGGCGCCAGCGGCAGCTGCACGGTCTTCCCACTGACCGGGTCCTTGTACGCCCGCAGCGGGCGGTCGCCGATACGGGCGCCCGGGTCGGCCGACCAGTCGATCGCCGCCCAGGCCCCGAGCACCTCGGGCTCGACTTCACGGTGCCGACACGTCGAGCGGGGGCACCGGTAGACGTACTGCGCGCCGTAGGTGCCCATGTCGACCCGCGGGCGCTTGAACACCTGCAGGGCCTGCACGTGCTCCTCACAGGTCGGGCACCACGCTCGTGGGCGCAGCCACTTGTCCCAGTCCGGGGTCCGGCCCAGGCTGCGCAGCCAGTAGGCGACGTAGGCGCGATCGCGGGACTGCGGCACCCGCTTACCGGTGTAGCCGACCACATGCGCACTGTTCAGCGCGATCACGCGCGTTTCGTAGCCCAGCGCCCGGATCTCACCGAGCCAGCGCGACCACTGGTCCCACGCCCGGACCTGCACAACGTTCTCGACCACGCCAGCCAGCACCGGCCGACCGCGCCGGACCCAGTGCGCGAGGTAGCGCGGGATCTCCTCCATCAGAGCTCGCGCTCGGGATGCGGTGGGGTCCGGGATGGTCTCCCCGAACAGCACGCCCTGCGTCGACCGGTCGAAGTCGCGCCGGACGCCGCGGGCGTTCGTCCACGGCGGGCACGCCGGGGACGCCCAGAACAGGTCGGCTCGGGGAAACCGCGTGATTGTTGTCGAGGCGACGTCGCCGCAGTAGTGGTCGGCCCGTGGGAAGTTGAGCGCGTGCACGTCCACCGCGATCTGCTTGTGGTTGGCCGCGAACTTGGCCTCCACCCCGGGGATCCGGGTCGCGCCCCACGAGCTCCCGCCCCAGCCCGCGAACTCGTCATACAAGGTCAGCATGGTTACGAACATAATCGTTCGGAACCTGGTTGCGAACAGATATGTTCGAAATTCACCTGTTTGGAGGAGCGCGAGGGTCACCGGTCCTGCTCGGCAGCGTCCGGCAGCAGGCTGTGGTCTCGTAATTCGAGCTCGGTGCTGCCGTAGGGGTCGATGACCAGACCACGAGCGGGACCTGGCCGGGTGATCTGCGGTGCAGCCTCGGCAGGGCGACCGGCGAGCGCACGGCGGACGTCGGCTAACGCGGCGTGCAGCGCGACGGGTTGTTCTTCGTTGATCATTATCCGATTCTCCCGCACCGGACGGAGGGCCCGACCGTCTTTCGGGTCCTGGCGTTCAAGGTGGTTGACCAGGGTGAACGCCGCGATACGCTCGGATGGTGCTCTCCGCCGAGCGCAGGGCCCCTGGGGACGCTCAGGGGCCCGGCGGAGGGTCCTACTCGGCGGAGGAACCCGATGTCCGAATCATCGTTCGGGCACGAGCTGCGGCGGCTGCGTGAGCAGGCCGGGCTGTCGCAGCGTGCCCTGGCGCGGCGAGCCAGTCTCGACCAGGCCAACATCAGCCGGTACGAGCGGGGGCTGCAGACCCCGCCGTCGAGTACCGCTGCGGTACTCGACGACGAGCTGGGCGCGGGTGGGCAGCTGCGGCTGCTGGCCACCGGCAGCGCCGCACACCTGGTGCTCGATCACGACGAGCAGACCCGCGTCGCCGAGGCGGTGCAGGATCCGCGCCGCCTAGACTCTGGCGCGGTCCGGGCGATGGCGCTGGTGCTGGCCGCGCAGCGGCGGCTCGACGACGTGCTGGGCCCGGAGCCGCTGCTGCCCGCGGTCGACGCGCAGATGCATCTGGCGATGCGCATGGCCCGCCAGGCCCGGGCGCCGCACCAGGCGGCGATGGCCGAAGTCGCGGCGGAGTGGGTGCAGTTCGCGGGCTGGTTGCGGGCGGAGGCCGCCGACTACGGTCCGGCGCTGAAGGTCCTCGCGGCTGCCGACCGGGCCGCCGTCGAGATCGGCTCCGGCGTGCTGGCGGCTCAAGTGCACAACTTCCGCGGCTACATCGGCCGTCAGCGCGGCGACTGGCGGCAGGTGACCAGCTGGTTTATCCGCGAGCACTACACGCCGGGCGCGAGCGTGCACCAGCGGATCGGCGCGGCCGCGCAGGCCGCGCAGGGACACGTGCGCCTCGGCGACCGGGATGCCGGGCTGCGCCTGGTCGAGCGCGCCGAGCAGCTGCTGGATCAGGCCGCTGGTGAACCCGCACCGCGTACCGCCTACTGGCTGACCAGGACGTTCCACGCGCTGAACCTCGGCTTGACGCACCTGGCACTCGGCGATGCGGCCGCGGCGGTGGATCACCTGACCACCGGCCTGGACGGGCTGCCCGTCGCCCAGCGCTCGGCGCGCTGGACCCACGAGTACCGCGCCGCGCTGGCGCGGGCCCGGGCGCAGCAGTGATGCGCGCTGATGCGTCCTGGCCGCCCCAGCCTGCAGAACGAGCACCAGGCGGCCGACGCTGAAGGCATGCGCATGCACGACGACACGATCCCGCCCAAGGTCCGTCGGTGGACCGATGTCGCGGGGTGCAGGCACATCGTGGGCGTCACCCCGACCGTGACCATCTGCGGATGCGAGATCGACGGCGCCGACCAGGTCGGCAGCGCTACCGACTGCACGTGCTGCGTCGAAGTCTGGCTGGTCGCCGCCCACCACCGCTGCACGTCGGAGTGCCGCCCGGACGGGCTGCGGTCCGCCGCGATGTAACCCCCCGACCACCGCGGCGCCCGCAACAGCAGGAACCCCCGCTGCCGTAATCAGCGGGGGTTCCTGCGTTCCTCTCGTGATACCTGTGCGATGACTCGCACAGGTATCACTACTGGTCAGGACGACGCACACGCACACACGACAGAAGTGGGGCCCGAGCACGGTCGCTCGGGCCCCACTTCGTGCTGGCGAGGTAGGTAGAGAGTCAGGAGGCGGGCAGCGCGGGCAGCGCGTCGTCGTCCTGCACCGGGGTGGTGGAGAGGAAGGCGTCGACGAACGTCGACCGGACCAGGCGGGCCCACCGCATGCTCACGACCAGGCCGTCGATCGTGGTACGGGCGTCCGGCGGGGTGTCGGTCAGCGCGAGCACCGTGCTGCCGGTGTTGCAGGGGTGCGGGACCGCCAGGCCCCGCCAGACCTGCTCGGCGAGCCGCCGCATCCGGCTCTCGACGAACAGCCCGGTCGGCAGCTGGTCCTGGCGGTCCCGCTCCGCGCGGCCGCGCCGCCGCACCTCGGCCAGGTGCTGGGTCTTCTGCTCGTAGGTGGCGATCTCGACGCCATCGCCGTAGGTGTTCTTCGGCATCTCGGTTCCTTTCGATTCGGTTTCTGCTGAGGGTCAGGCGAGCAGGGACGCGGCCACCAGGGCCGTGGTGGCGATCAGCAGCCACCCGGCGAGCTGCAGCAGCCGGAACTTGCGGGGCACGATCCGGGACAGCCGGGCGACGTGGCGAGCGAGCTCATCCACCGAGAGCCCCGCCCGGGCCTCGGCCGCGTGCTCTGTGGCGCTCATCCTGGCCCAGCGCACGAGCCCGACTGCGGGCCTGCCCAGCCGCGGCAAGAGCACCAGTAGCGTGGTGATCAGCGCCGCGCTGGCCGCCACCGCGGCCAGTCCCAGCAGCACGGTGGCCGTCGGGGAGATCTCGAACTTCACCAGCGCCACCGCGCCGCCGATGCCCGCGCACATCGGCGCGAGCATCGCCTGCGCCTTCGCGTCGGCCGAGGCGCGGAGGGCCTGCAGCTCGTCGCGGCGGCCGATGAGCCGCTGCTCGGCGGCCTGCTCGCTGACCTCGTCGCTCATCATCTCTTCGCTCATAATACGAGCGTATCTGCTCGGATTAGTTATCCGAACAGATACGCTCGTGTT
>NZ_JBEPDU010000072.1:0-31567 GCF_040300525.1 Saccharopolyspora sp. NPDC000359
AGGCGGTCGCCTTCGCCACCCACCAGGCGATCTACGGGTTGAAGGAGCTCCCCGTCGCCTGGTGAGGGGGTCGTGAGTGCGTAACAGTGTTCCAACCCCGTTTCGCACTCACGACCCCCGCCCCCTGCTGCGGGTACCTTGGCTCCGTGGGCAACCACGGCGATCAGCTGCACCTTCAGCGCGCGTGGGAAGACGCCGAGGTCGATGATCAGTACCAGTAGCCCTCTTGGCACTGCACGCACGTCGGCCTCGCCCCGGTGCGGCAATACTCAGCGACGGCCTCGCGCACGGTGGCCAACGGCAGCGACGCCGAGCGGGAAAAGTCGATACCGTCGGTGTCGAACGGCAACACTGGCGTGCTCCCACCAGCTTCGGGGTTGAGCGAATCCGCCAAGCCGTCCCGGGCACCGCGGTGGAAGTGGTTCAACGCTCCCCAGCCGGTGGACACGTCGGTGGAGACCCGCAAGCGTCCGGTTTGGGGGAAGGCGGGCCCGCCCTCTCGGCGGAAGGATCGGCAGGGGCGATCCCACAGGTAGACCTCGCACACCGGCTGTGGTGGGTCCTCGACGATCGTCCGCAATGGACCAGCTCTGGTCAGTGAGGTGAGCGGGCTGCGGATTCCTGCCTCTGCAGCAGTGCGCCGCCGCACGTCGGTAGCAGGACCGGAGTGGTGGTTGGGGCACGGCCGGTCGCGAGGAGGGCTCGTCGCGGGCAGGTCGGACGGTTCGGCGGTTGATCTGGACGGCGTTGGGAGCCCGTGGGACGGACTGGTTGGTGTCCCCGCCGGTGGAGGCGGGGACGACCGTCAGTTCTGGTTGTGGAGGTAGTCGGCGACGTCGAAGGAGCAGAGGGGGTCGCCGAAGTGGGGACCCGAGGCCACCTCGCAGCCGATCCGCCGCCAGGTCTGCGCTTGGTCGTCGTTCTCGACCCCGGCCACCCAGAGCTCCGTTCCGCAGGCCTGGATCAGGGGGACCAGGCCGCAGATCGCGCGCACCTCCGGTTGGTCCTGCGACTCCGCGTTGTGCACTATCGAGACCAGCTCGTCGGCCAGCCGGACCGCGTGCACCGGCAGTTCGCGCAGCAGGCGCAGTTCCTCCGGGGAGCCCTGGAAACCGTGCAGGGACGTCTTGATCCCCCTGCTGTGCAGGAAGCGGAAGTTCTCCCGGGTTTCCTCGTTGTCACCGCTGATCGCGACCATCGGCAGGCACAGCCGCAGCCAGCCCGGGTCGACGTCACCCGCGTCCAGGGCTTGGTGGATCACCGCCGCCAGGTCCGGGTCCTGGCCCTGGTTCGGGCTCAGCGCCAGGTTCAACTGCACCTGGTGGCCGTCGGCGTGCCACTCGCGCAGCTGCTCCCAGGCCTGCTCCACCATCCAGTCCCGCAGCGACAGCGTCACGCCGGAGCGCTCCGCCAAGCGCAGGCACTCGTCGTGCTCCAACGTGCCGTTCTCGCTGGTGTCCCAGCGGAGTCCGGCCTCCAGCGCGATCAGGCCGCTGCCGTCCAGGCGCACCAGCGGGCGGTAGACCACGTCGAACTCGCCCTGCTCCAGCCCGCCCGGCATCACCGCGGCCAGCTTGGACTCCACCCGCTCCTCTGGCGCCCGGTCCGGGTCGAACAGCGCCCACTGCCGCTTGCCCGCCGCCTCCGCGCGGCGCAGCGCGACGTCCGCGGCCCACAGCATGTTCGACGCCTCCGCGTCGGCCACCCGCCGCCGCACCACGCCGACGCTCGCCGAGGCCGCGATGCCCTGCTCCCCAACGTAGACCGGTTCGGCGAGCAGCTCGTTGATCAGCCGCACCACATCGGGCACCGCCGGCGTCTTCTCCTGCTCCCACACCACGATGGCGAACTCGGTGCCGCCGAAGCGTGCGACCAGCGCCTCCTCGTCCTCGACCAGCTGCTCCAGCCGCCGCGCCACCGTCTTGATCACCAGGTCGCCGACCTCGTAGCCGAGCCCGTCGTTGATCAGCTCGAAGCCGTCCAGGCCCAGGTGGTAGAGCGTCATCCGGGAGTCGCGCGGGAAGTTGGCCAGCGCGGTCTCCAGCCGGGTGAAGAAGTACTGCCGGTTGGGCAGCCCGGTCAGCACGTCGTGCAGCGCCTGGTACCGGAACCGGGCCTGCAGCATGTGCAGTTCGGTGATGTCCTCGACCATCGTCACGAAGTGCAGCGGCGCGCCATCCGAACCGCGCAGCACCGAAACCGCCAGGTACGCCCACGCTTCCTCGCCGTTGGCGCGCAGCAGGCGCTTGCGGTCGCTGAGGCGCTTGGCGCCGCCGCCCTCGGCCAGCTCGCGGTAGGCGGCGGACAGGTACTCGGCGTCCTCCGGGTGGAACAGGTCGTGGATCGTCATCGACGTCAGGGCCTGCTCCTGGTAGCCCAGGGTGTGCTCCCACGCCGGGTTGACCTGCACGAAGTTGCCCTGCAGGTCACTGATCGCGACCCCGATCGGCGTCGTGGTGAACACCTCGCCGAACCGCGCCTCGCTGGCCGCCAGCTCGCGGTCGGCCTTCAACTTCGAGCGCAGCAACGCCTTCTTCAGGGTCTCCTGCTGCACGAAGGTGCTCTCCCGGTCGGCGGCCGCGTAACCAGCGGCGATCGCCGCGACCAGGGCCAGCATCCGGTGCACCTCGTCGTGGCCGAACCGCTGCACCAGCGCGTCGCGCAGCAGGTCCAGGCTCAGCGGCAAGCTCGTCTCGCCGGTGGCGTGCATCTCCACCAACCGGGTACCGACCTCCCGTCCGATCTCGTCCAGGGTGGACGGCTCGTCCAGCGCGGTGACGACGCGGTCGACCAGTTCCGCGAGGGTCTGCTCGACGGTCGCGCGGGCCAGCGGGATGTAGGAGGCCGTGCTCAGCTGCGCGGCCCACTGGCGGGCCACCTCGGTCCGCCAGTCGACGTCACGCCGCTGGGGAACCAGCGCGTTCGGCGGATCGCCCGCCGCTCCCTCGCTCATCTCAACCGTCCAACAACGTTCGTCGGGCGTCCGCCCCAGCTGCACCTTTCCCCATCATCGTCGAACCGGCTCGCGCCCCCCGCGACCGCCTCATGGCTTGAGCCCCACCCCCGCGTAGATCTGCGAGCCACCGGGCTCGTCCGCCGCCTGCTCCGGCCGGTCCGGTCGCCACAGGGCCGTGCCCACCACGCCCGGCTCCACCAGTTCGAAGCCGGTGAACAGCTCGGTGATCTCGGCGTGCGTGCGGGTGTGGATCGGGTCGGAGCTGCGCCGCATCACCTCGACCACGCCAGCCATCTCGTCCGGGCTGATGTCGGCGGTGAAGTGCGACAACGCCAAGAAGCTACCGGGGGCCAGCGCGTCGCGGTAGTGGGCGATGATCCCCGGCGCGTCGGCCTCGTGCGGCACGAAGTGGAACACCCCGGCCATGATCAGCCCGATCGGCTGGTCGAAGTCCAGCAGCCGCCGGGTCTCCGGGTGCTGCAGTATCGAAGCCGGGTCGGCCAGATCGGCCTGCAGGATGGTGGCCCGGTCGTTGCCCTCCAGCAGCAGCTGGCTGTGCGCCACGGCCACCGACTCGTAGTCCACGTAGACCACGCGCGCTTCCGGGTCAGCGCTCTGCGCGATCTCGTGCACGTTGCCAACTGTCGGGATGCCCGAGCCCACGTCGAGGAACTGCCGGACACCCCGCTGCCCCATGTGGACCACGGCGCGGCGCAGGAAGGCCCGGTTGAGCCGGGCCACGTCGCGGGCGCTGGGCAGCGCGCTGAGGAACTTCTCGGCCAGCGCCCGGTCCGCGGCGAAGTTGTGCGCCCCGCCGAGCAGGTAGTCGTAGAGCCGGGCCGCGCTGGGCACTTCTTCGTCGACGTCGTCTGGGACCCATTTGACTGGTTCGGTCACGTCTGCCTCGCATTAGCACCGTTGCGTGTCGACCAGACTACTGGGTGACACCACCCCACCCCGCAAGGCGTAATGCTGTTGCGACTTCCGTATCGGTGGAGAGCCCCGTTCGTGCACCTCACCACCCGTCCGTGCCGAAGTGAGGTGGCGGGGCGACCGCCACCTCACCGCCGATCAGCGGCCGTCGCGCCACACGGTGCCGCGGCGCTCGTACTCCAGCACCGATTCCACCCGCAACGCCGTCCGCGCGCCGAAGTTCCGCTCCACCAGCCACAGCGCCAGGTCCAGGCCGGAGGTGACGCCGCCGGAGGTCACCAGGTCGCCGTCGTCCACCACCCGCCCGGGCACGATCCGGCCGCCCGCCCGGGCGAGGTCGTCCTGGGCGAGGTGGTGGGTGGTGCACGGCCGACCACGAGTGATCCCGGCCGCGGCGAGCAGCAGCGCCCCGGTGCACACCGCGGCGAGCACCAGTCCCGGCCGCTGGGCCGCGCGCAGCACCGCCGGGAGGTGACCGCGCTCGATCTCCCGGTCCACGCCGGGAGCGTCCTCGGACCCGTTGCCGCCACCGGCCACCACGATGAGGTCGGCCTCGTGCGGTGCCCACCCCGCGGCCTCGAAGCGGGTGCCGAACGCGGAGGTCACGGTGCCGGGCCCAGCGCCGGTCACCAGTGTGGTCTCGATGCGCTCCCCGGTGTGCGCGGCGTGCTGGAAGACCTCGTTGGGCGCGATGAAGTCCAGGTCGTCGGCGCCGTCGAAAACCAGCAGGTGGACGCGGAAGGGGTTGCGCCGCACCGGTTCGGCCTGCGCGGAGGGGGTGCTGAGAACACCGGCCGCGGCAACGGCCGCACCGGCGCTGAGGAGTGATCGCCTGTCCATGCGGTTGATCTTGATCTCCCCCGGCGCAGCGCGACAGCGGCGCGGATGCCGTTCTCCGTACGCTTCTGGCCATGCACGTGGTGGGTGTGGTGGCCGTCGACGGGGTGGTGGGCTTCGACCTGACCACCGTGTGCCAGGCCTTCGCCGCGGCCCGGCCGCCCGGTGGGGCAAGCCCCTACGAGGTGCGGGTCTGCGGCGTGCCGGACGCGCAGGTGACCGCGGCGGACACCGGGTGCTTCCGGCTGACCGCCCCCTTCGGGCTCGACGACCTGGCCGCAGCCGACACGATCCTGGTGCCCGGGGTGCAGCACTGGTCCCGGCCGGTGGCACCCGAGGTGCTGGAGCTGCTGGCCGACGCGGCGGCGCGCGGCACCCGCATCGCCTCGATCTGCACCGGGGCGTTCGTGCTCGCCGCAGCCGGGCTGCTGGACGGCATGCGGGCGACGACGCACTGGAACGCCGCGCGGGAGCTGGCCGAGACCTACCCGCGCGTCGAGGTCGACCCGTCAGTGCTGTTCGTCGACAACGGGCAGGTGCTCACCTCGGCCGGGGTCTGCGCCGGGGTGGACCTGTGCCTGCACCTGATCCGCCGGGACCACGGCTCGGCCCTGGCCTCCCGCGCCGCGCGGCTGCTCGTGATGCCCGCCTTCCGCGACGGCGGGCAGGCGCAGTTCATCTCCTACGAGCAGCCCACCGGCAGCCTCCAACCCACGATGGGCTGGATGCGCGCCAACCTGCACCGGGGCCTGCCGCTGACCGCGGTCGCCCGGCGGGCGAGCATGAGCGTGCGCACCCTGAACCGGCGCTTCCGGGAGCAGACCGGCACGACACCGCTGCGGTGGCTGCTCCTGGCGCGGGTGCACCGCGCCCAGGAGCTGCTGGAGACCACTGACCTGCCGGTCGAGGACGTCGCCGAGCGCTGCGGGTTCGGCTCCGCGGCGACCCTGCGCCGCCACTTCGCGAGCCGGGTCGGCACCACCCCCACCGGCTACCGCGCGACCTTCCGCGGGCGAGCCCGGGACGCGTCCCCGCAGCTCGCCCGCGAACGGTGCTGACTCTGGGACTAGTGGGCTTCTTCGAGGGTTTCGCCCTCGGCGACCAGCCCGCTGAGCGCGTCGATGTCGGCGTCGGAGAGCTCGATGCCGACCGCCGCGGTGTTCTCCTCCAGGTGCGCCACCGAGGAGGTGCCCGGGATCAGCAGGATGTTGTCCGAGCGGCGCAGCAGCCAGGCCAGGGAGACCTGCGCCTGGGTCGCGCCGTGGCGCTCCGCGATGCCGCGCAGCACGTCGTCCTCCCGCGCCCGGCTGTCCGCGAAACCGGAGCCCAACGGGAAGAACGGGACGAACGCCGCGCCCGCCGCAGCGGTCTTGGCCAGCAGGTCCGCCGAGGTGCGGTTGACCACGTTGTAGAGGTTCTGCACCGCAGCGATCTCGGCGTGCCGCTGCGCCTCCTGGTACTGCTCAGCGGACACATTGGACAGTCCGATGGCGCGCACCAGGCCCTGCTCGCGCAGCTCGGTCAGCGCGCCGAGCTGGTCGGCCAGCGGGATCCCGCGATCCACCGTGTGCCGCAGGTAGACCAGGTCCAGCGCCTCCAGGTGCAGCCGGCGCAGGTTGTCGTGCACCTGGGCGCGCAGTGCGTCCGGGTGGTTCAGCGGCAGCCACGCACCCTCGTGGTCGCGGTAGGCGCCGATCTTGGTGGCCAGCACGAGGTCGTCGCGGTAGGGCCGCAGCGCCTCCGCGATCAGCTCGTTGACCACCCACGGGCCGTAGAAGTCGCTGGTGTCGATGTGGTCGATGCCCAGTTCCACGGCGCGCCGCAGCACCCGGACAGCCTGGTCGCGATCGGCGGGCGGACCGAGCACCCCGGGCCCGGCCAACTGCATCGCACCGAACCCGACCCGGCCGACCTGCCGGTCCGCGGTCAACTGGAACACGCCACCCAGGGCGTTGGAAGCACTCGTCACGTCGCGATGTTCCTAGAAAACGCCCCCACCGGCAAGGAGCCCGTCCTCACACCGCGGCGCTCAGAGCTGGGGCATCAGCAGGAGCCAGCGGGCGCCGAGGACCAGCGCGACCACACCGATCAGGAACCAGCACGTCAGCCACACCCCGGCCGGGGCGCCGGTCAGACGCGCGAGCTGGTCGGCGTCGGAGTTCGGTGCCCTGCCCCGCGACCGCTTGCGGCGCAGCTCGGTGATCGGCCGCAGCCCGCCGAAGAGCAGGAACCAGCTCAGCAAGGCCCCGCACAGCGCCTGCCAGGCCGGGGTGGCGAACCACGACACCGCGAACGCCGCACCCCCGGTCACCAGGATCGACAGCACGCCGTAGGCGTTGCGGACCGCGAGCAGCATGGCCGCCAGCAGCGCCACGCAACCCCACAGCATCACGTGCGCCAGGTCGACGGTGACCAGCCACGCCCCGCCGAGGCCGAGCAACGACACCGCCGGATACCCGGCGAGCAGCGTGCAGACCATGCCCGGACCGGTCGCCTTGCCGGTCGACACGGTGAGCCCGGAGGTGTCGGAGTGCAGCCGGATGCCGTTGAGCTTGCGCCCGCTGAGCAGTGCGACGACCGCGTGCCCGCCCTCGTGCGCGATGGTCACCACGTTGCGCAGCGGCAGCCAGGTGGTGCTGTTGAGCACCAGGACCAGGGCGACCAAGCCGACGACCAGCGCGGCGACGTTGCCGGAGTCGAGCAGCTGCGCGGTCCACTCCCGCACTAATTCGTCCAAAGCAGACACCAGGGGTTCCGGGTACAGGCCGCGACCACCCTAGCCGACCCCCGACCACCCCCGAGAACACCGATTCCCCCGGGTCCCCGCCCCCGCGCCTGCGCAACTCCAATGGAGATCAGACAACCAACTCCCACCGAAATCGCACCGAACCAGGACCGACACCCCTCGGCATGTCGGGACCCGACACACCGATCAACCACAGTTTCAATTGAAACTGTGGTCCCCACGGACACCGACCGAGCCGAGGCACCCGATGCCCGACCACGCCCCTCGTCGGCACGTCGGGGACCGACGCTGGGCGCCGGAGGGTTTACAGTTTCAACTGAAACTGTGGTTCGCGCGGGGGCGTAGGACCACGCCTGGTACTTCTTTCCTGGCCAGCCACGAGGGTTCCCTCGGGGTCGGCGGGACTCGGCGGTGGCGGGTCGGTTCCGGTGTGACCGCTGGTGGTGTGCGGTGGTCAGGTCGAGGACCTGATCGTGAGGGTGGGGGTCAGGGCTGTTCCTCGGGGGGTTCGGTCTTCGCCGGAGAGGTGGGCTCCCAGGACGCGGAGGGCTTCGTCCGCTATGTGGTGCTGGGGTTGGCGGACCGTGGTCAGGGGTGGTTGGGCCAGTTCCGCGTAGGGGATGTCGTCGAAGCCCGCGACACGGACGTCGTCGGGGACGCGGACCTGGTTGCCCGCCAGTTCGCCGAGCACTCCGAGGGCGATCGTGTCGTTGCCGCAGACGATGCCGTCGGGCAGCGGGCCGCGCCGCAGCAGGAGCTTCGCCGCCTGCTGGCCCCACTCCTTGCTGAAGTCGCCCAGCAGCACGTCGTCGCCGTCGCCGACCGCGCGCCGGTAGCCGTCGAGCCTGGCCTGGGCGGCGGAGTCGGTCGGTTCCGCGCCCACGAACACCAGGCTCCGGGCGCCGCGCTCGGTCAGGTGCCGCACCACCTGCCAGATCCCGGCCTCGTGGTCCACGCCGACCCAGCTGCCCGCGAAGCCGTCCACCCGCAGGTCGAGCTGCAGCACCGGAACCCGGGCCGCCGCCGTGGCCAGGGCCGCGCCGCTGTGCTCGCGGTGGCACGGGATCATGATCAGCGCGTCGACGCGGCGGTCCAGCAGGGCGCGGACCTGGCGCTGCTCGACGTCCGGGTCGTAGTGCGAGTTGGCCAGCAGCAGGCTGCGCTGGCCGTCGTGCAGCCGCTTCTCGATCGACTCGACGAGCGTGGCGAAGAACGGGTTGGCGATGCGGGGCACCACCATGCCGATGGTGTGCGTGGTGCGGCTGCGCAGCGAGGCCGCCACGACGTTGGGCTCGTAGTCGAGTTCGCGCGCCGCCGCGAGCACCTTGTCGCGGTTGGCCGCCCGCACCCCGCGCTGACCGGACAGCGCGCGGGACGCGGTGGCCACCGAGACCCCGGCCCGCGCCGCCACGTCGTGGATCGTGACGCCCACGCCACCTCCTCCGCTTGGTCGGGCGCACCGGCGCGCCGCGACCGCGTTGGAGTGTAATCGGTTTCGTACCCGTTGCGCAGCTTGACAGCTGACATTCCATGATTCATGGTGACCCAGCTACGGAAACCGATTACAGTTTCCGCGCTCAACGACGAGTGGAGCTGGTGGTGATGGCCGACGACGGGCACCTGGAACTGATCGGGGTCTCCAAGACCTACCCCGGTGTGCGCGCCCTGGACGCGGTGGACTTCGACCTGCGCCCGGGCGAGGTCCACGTGCTGCTCGGCGAGAACGGCGCCGGCAAGAGCACGCTGATCAAGATGATCGCCGGTGCGCACCGGCCGGACACCGGCGAGGTCCGGGTGGACGGTCGCCCGGTCCGCTTCCACGGCCCCGAGGACGCCGAGGCGCTGGGCATCGCCACCATCCACCAGGAGATGGCGCTGGTCCCGCAGCTGACCGTGGCCGAGAACATGTACCTGGGCCGACCGCCGCGCCGCTTCGGGGTCATCGACCGCCGCGCGATGCGCCGCCAGGCCGCTGCGCTGATCGACCGGATGGGCCTGGACCTCGACGTCGACGCCGTGGTCGGCGAGCTCGGCGTCGCGCACCGGCAGCTGGTGGAGATCGCCAAGGCGCTCAGCCTGGACACCCGGTTCCTGATCATGGACGAACCGACCGCGGTGCTCAGCCGCGCCGAGGTGGACCGGCTGTTCTGCATCGTCCGGGACCTGACCGCGCAGGGCGTCGGCGTGGTGTTCATCTCGCACCTGCTCGACGAGGTCGCCGAGATCGGCGACCGGGTCAGCGTGCTGCGCGACGGCGCCAAGGTGGCCGAGGTGCCCGCCGACACCGACCAGGACGAGCTGGTCCGGCTCATGGTCGGCCGCACCGTCGACCAGCAGTACCCGCCGCGCGAGGCCGAGATCGGCGACGTGCAGCTGGAGGTCCGCGGCCTGACCAGCCACGGCGTGCTGGCCGACATCAGCTTCACCGCGCGGGCCGGTGAGGTGGTCGGCATCGGTGGCCTGGTCGGCGCGGGGCGCACCGAGCTGGTGCGCGCGCTGTTCGGCGCTGACCGCTACGACGAGGGCGAGGTGCTCGTCGGCGGGCGGCCGGTCCCGCCCGGTGACATCGCCGCGGCCCGCGCCGCCGGGCTCGCGCTGGTCCCCGAGGACCGCGCCGGGCAGGGCCTGGTGCTGGGCGCGTCGGTGGCCGAGAACCTCGGCCTGGCAACGCTTCCCGACCGCACCAAGGCCGGTCTGGTCGACCTGGCCGGGCAGCGGCGCGAAGCCGCCGAGTCGGTGCAGCGGCTGCGCATCCGCACTGCTGGGTTGGACCAGCCCGCGTTGACCCTCTCGGGCGGCAACCAGCAGAAGATCGTGATCGGCAAGTGGCTGCTGGCCAACCCGCGGGTGCTGATCCTCGACGAGCCGACCCGCGGCATCGACGTCGGCGCCCGCGCCGAGATCTACGAACTCATCAACGAACTCGCCCGCGCGGGCACCACGGTGCTCGTCGTCTCCAGCGACCTGCCCGAGTTGCTCGGCCTCAGCGACCGGGTCCTGGTGCTGGCCGACGGACGGCTGCGCGGCGAGCTGGACGGCGCCGAGGCGACCCAGGAGCGCGTGCTGGCGCTCGCCGTCTCGGCGGAGCAGACCGGAGGAGGAACCGATGCCTGACAACGAGGTCGGCACCACCCCGCGCTGGCGGGCCGCGCTGGGCCGCGCGGGCGGGCCGCTGGGCGGGCTGGTCGTGCTGGTGGTTCTGCTGGCGCTGTTGTCACCGGACTTCCTGACCCCGAACAACCTGCTCAACGTGGGCGTGCAGGCGTCGGTGGTGGCGGTGCTGGCGTTCGGCATGACGTTCGTGATCGTCAGCGGCGGCATCGACCTGTCGGTGGGCAGCGTCGCCGGGCTGGCCGGGATCGTCGCCGGGTGGGCGGTGAGCTCGGCCGGTCTCCCGCTGTGGCTGGCCGTCCCGGTCGGCCTGGCCGCGGGCGCGCTGGCCGGTCTGGCCAGCGGCGTGCTGATCACCGCCGGGCGGGTGCCGCCGTTCATCGCGACGCTGGCGATGCTCAGCGTGGCGCGCGGGTTGGCACTGGTCATCTCCGACGGCCGCCCGATCGGCGTGGCGGGCTGGCTGACCGAGGTCGGCAGCGGCGAGCTCTTCGGGGTGCTGCCCTACCCGGTGCTGGTGATGCTGGCGATCGGCCTGGTGACGGCTTTCGTGCTGCGGCGCACCTACGCCGGGCGCGCGATGTACGCGATCGGCGGCAACGCCGAGGCGGCCCGGCTGTCCGGCATCAAGGTCACCCGCCAGCGGCTGCTGATCTACGCGCTGTCCGGCCTGTTCGCCGCGGTGGCGGGCATTCTGCTCGCGGCGCGGCTGGCTTCGGCGCAGCCGGAGGCGGGCACCGGTTACGAGCTGGACGCGATCGCCGCGGTGGTGATCGGTGGCGCGAGCTTGGCCGGTGGTGTCGGTTCCGCGCTGGGCACCTTCGTCGGCGCGCTGATCCTCGCGGTGCTGCGCAACGGGTTGAACCTGCTGGACGTCTCGGCGTTCTGGCAGCAGGTCGTCATCGGTGCGGTGATCGCCGCGGCGGTGCTGTTCGACACCGCGCGCCAGCGCCGCCGCAGCGGCCGACGCGGTCCGGGCCTGCTGCGCACCCCGGCGGTGCGCCGCGCGACGGCAGCCGTGACCGCGCTGCTGGTGGTGGCCGCGGGCTGGGCGGTCTACCAGCGGCAGAACGCCGCCGACGACGGGCGGCTGCGGGTCGCGCTGTCGGTTTCCACGTTGAACAACCCGTTCTTCGTCGACCTGCGCGAGGGCGCGCAGGCGGAGGCCGACCGGCTCGGCGTCGAGCTGCGGGTCACCGACGCCTCCGAGGACGCCTCGCAGCAGGCGAACGCGGTGCAGAACGCCATCGCGCAGAACGTGGACGCGATCGTGGTCAACCCGGTGGACTCCGATGCGGTGGTGCCCTCGGTGAAGGCGGCGAACGCTGCCAAGATCCCGGTGATCGGCGTGGACCGCGCGCCCAGCGACGGCACCGTGGTCACGACCGTGGCCTCCGACAACGTCGCCGGTGGTCGGCTGGCCGCGCAGCAGCTGGCGCAGCTGGTGGGCTCCGGGCCGGTCGCGGTGCTGGAGGGCCAGCCGGGCACGTCGGCGGCGCGGGAGCGCGGCCAGGGCTTCACCGAGGAGATCCGCAACCACCCGGGTATCCAGGTGGTGGCCTCGCAACCGGCTGACTTCGACCGCACCAAGGCTCTGGACGTCATGCAGAACATCGCCCAGGCGCATCCGGAGATCCGCGGCGTCTTCGCGGCCAACGACGAGATGGCGCTGGGCGCGATCAAGGCCCTGGGCGCTCGCGCGGGCACGGACGTCGAGGTCGTCGGCTTCGACGGGACCCCGGAGGGCCTGGCCGCGGTCCAGGCCGGCACCGAGAGCGCCGACGTCGCGCAGCAGCCGAAACTGCTGGGCAAGGCGGCGGTGGAGCAGGCGGTGCGCGCTGCCCGCGCCCACGACCTCGGTCCGGGTGCGCCGACCAACATCCCGGTCCAGGTCGTCACGAAGGACACCGTGGAGGCCTTCCTCCGCGACCAGTGACCGCGGCGTCGCCGACGCGACCGGTGCGGTCGCGTCGGCGACGTGCGGGGTCCGTCAGTCGAAGTAGGTGGGCACGTCGAGCGGGCCGCCCGCGGCCTCGAACTCGGCGTGCACCGCTGCGCGCAGCGCGCCGTCGACCAGGTAGTCCACTGTGGTCAGTGCCAGGCCGGTGGCGCCGTCGAGGACCGCCCGGTCCCCCGCCGGACCGCCCGCCGCAGCGGCGAAGTCCTCGGTGTGCAGCGAGAGGTTCGGGTCGCCGAGGCCGATCATCGGGTGGATCGCCGGGACGCGGTAGCTGATGTTGCCGAGGTCCGTCGAACCGGTCAGGTACTCCGGGACCACGCCGCGCGGCAGCGACGTCCGGCCGCGGCGGGCCTGGTGCTCGGCCCAGCGGGCGGCCAGCGCGTCGTTGTGCCGGATCGGCAGGTAGGCCGGGTTGGTGTCCCAGTTCAGCTCCACCCCGCAGCCGGTCATCGACGCCGCGCCGTGCGCGATGCCCTCGATCCGGGACGCCAGGTCGCGCAGCGAGCCGGGTTCGGCGGAGCGCACGTAGAACAGCGCGGCGGCGCGGTCGGGCACCACGTTGGGCCGCTTGCCGCCGTCGGTGATGATCCCGTGCACCCGGTCCGTGGACGGCATGTGCTGGCGCATCGCCGCGACGCCCTGGTAGGTCGCCACCACCGCGTCGAGCGCGTTGCGGCCCATGAACGGCTGCGCGGCGGCGTGCGCGGCCACGCCGTGGAACACCACCTCCAGCTGCCGCCGCCCCAGGAACGGATGGGTGGCGATGTCGTGCGAGAACGGGTGCAGCATCACCACGGCGTCGACGTCGTCGAACAGCCCCGCCCGGGCCAGGTGCTCCTTGCCGCCACCGCCCTCCTCGGCCGGGGTGCCGAGCAGGCTCACCCGGCCCCCGGTCGCGGTCACCGCCGAGGCGGCGGCGAGGAACCCGCCGACCGCCGCCGAGCAGATGACGTTGTGTCCGCACCCGTGCCCGACGCCCGGCAGCGCGTCGTACTCCGCCAGCACCGCGACGTGCGGACCGCCGGTGCCCGCCGACGCGCGCAGCGCGGTGCTCAGCCCGCCGACGCCCACCTCGACCTCGTGCCCGTGGCGGCGGAGCAGCTCCGCGGCCTGCGCCGCGGACCGGTGCTCGGCGAACGCCTCCTCCGGGTGGGCGTGCAGGTCGCGGCTGAGCGCGACCAGGTCGTCGGCGTGGCCGTCCACCCACTGCTCGACCTCGGCGCGCAGCGCCTCGTCGGCCCCGGCGTGGTCGGAGCGGATCGGCTCGGCGGCGGCCACTGCCCGCTCGGTGGCGGCGGAAACGGCGCGGAGGTAGGAGTCGTCCGGCTGCACAGGCTTGGTCACACCCCGACTCTAGGTGCCCGTCCCCGCCGCGGGGAGGACCTGCGCGCAGCCTGCTGCGACGCCCGAACCGCACGGATCTCCGGAAGCGGAGTTGACACGGTTGGCTAATACAATTAGCTTTAAAGCTAAGAACGTTAACCAACTGCGGAGGAAGCCATGACCGAGCACCTGGCCGCCGAGACCCAGCACCTGACCACCGAAGGCGGCACCCTCGCCTACGAGGTGGTCGGCTCCGGGCCGCTCATCGTGCTGGCCCACGGCATGGGCGACAGCCGCGAGGCCTACCGGCACCTCACCCCCGCGCTGGTCCAGGCCGGATACCGCGTCGCCGCCGTCGACCTGCGCGGGTGCGGCGAGTCCAGCACCGGGTGGGCGTCCTACACCCGCACCGACATCGCGGGCGACCTGATCGCCCTGGTGAACCACCTGGGCGGGCCCGCGGTGCTGGTCGGCCACTCCATCTCCGGCGGGGCCGCCACCATCGCCGCCGCGCAGGCCCCGTCGCTGGTCACCGCCGTCGTCGAGCTCGCGCCGTTCACCCGCGCGCAGCAGATCTCGCTCGGCGACCTGCGGGTGCGCCGCTTCCGCCGCGGCATGCTCCGACTGCTCGGCGCCGGGATGTTCGGCAGCGCCCGGTTGTGGAAGGAGTACCTGGACATCGCCCACCCCGGGCCGAAACCAGCGGACTGGGACGCCCGCCTCGCCCGCATCGACGCGCTGCTGCGCGAGCCGGGCCGGATGAAGGCCATGCAGCTGATGGGCCGGACCACGCCCGCGGACGCCGGCGCCCAGCTGGGCAACGTCCGCTGCCCGGTGCTGGTCGTGCAGGGCACCCTCGACCCCGACTGGGCCTCCCCGGAGGCCGAGGGCGAAGCGGTCGTCGCGGCGCTGCCGCCCGGCCTGGGGCGGCTTGAGATGATCACCGGCGCGGGCCACTACCCGCACGTCCAGTTCCCCGCCGAGGTGGCCACCGCGGTGCTGTCGTTCCTGGAGGCCGTCGATGCCTAGGGCCGGACTCGACCCGAACGCCGTCGTCGCAGCTGGCGCGGCCCTCGCCGACGAAGTCGGCTTCAGCTGCCTGACCATGGGCCTGCTGGCCGAGCGGGTCGGCGTGCGCACGCCGTCGCTCTACAAGCACATCGCCAACCAGGACGACCTGAACCGCCGGATTGCCGCGCTCGCGCTCACCGAAGCGGCCGACGCGGTGGGCACGGCCGTGCAGGGCCGCGCGGGCCGGGACGCGCTCGCCGCCGCGGCCCGCGCGTTCCGCGACTTCGTGGTCGCCCACCCCGGCCGCTACGCGGCCACCGTCGGCGTCGAGCCGACCGGCCCGGACGACCCGGTCGCGGTCGCCGGATCACGGCTGCTGGACTCCTTCACCGCGGTGCTGCGCGGGTACGCCGTCGACCCGGACCAGCTGGACCACGCCCTGCGCGCGGTGCGCAGCGCCTTCCACGGCTTCGCCACCCTGCAGGCAGGCCGCGCCTTCCAGTGGTCCGCCGACGTCGACGAGAGCTTCGAGTGGCTCGTCGACCTCCTCGACCGGGGCCTGCGCCAGTCCACTTCGGACTAGCGGGGGACCTGGGGAGTCGGCCCGAGCACACGGTGCGCCAGGAGGGTCCCGCCGACCACCGCCGACGGGATCACCAGCAGCTGCAGGACCGGGATCAGGCACAGCAGGTAGGTCGGCAGGCCGAAGCCGAACGTCGCGGCCCGGTGCCCGCGCAGGGCCCGGCGCCGGTCGACCAGCTTCAGGCCGCGCCGCGCGAAGACCATGCCGACCATCTCCACGGTCACCAGCCACGCCCCGAACAGCGCGCCCAGCACCAGCGCGGCGATCTGCCCGGCCACCGGGATGAACCCGATCGCGAACAGCACGATCGCGCCGAGCAGCGCGATGAACACCAGCTTCAGCGAATCCGCCACCCCGCGGCCGACCTGCCGCAGCACGCCCGCGCCGTCGTCGGAGGTGTCCAGCCCCAGCTCCTCCTCCGCCTTCTCCGCGATGTGCTCGTAGAACGGCCCGCCGACCAGCAGCGTGATCGCGATGAACGACACCGAGGCCAGCAGCGCGGCCGACCCGACCAGCGCCACGCCGACCAGGATGCGCAGCGCCTGGCGCGCGAAGTCGCCCCAGCCGTCGGCGAAGGGTGTCATCCAGCTGACCAGGTCACCGCTGAAGTAGAGCAGCGCGCCGAGGCAGCCCAGCAGCAGCGCGGCGCTGATCAGGGCGGGCAGGGCGCCGAGGAGCAGCAGCTTCGGGCGGCGGACGATGATGCCGAAACCGGTGCCCAAGGCGCGGAATCCGGCGAGGAACGAACTCATCAGGGCGTGTCTCCAGTGCGGTGTCGATCAACTGACACCGTACCGGCGCCGACGGCACCCCGGGGCGAAACGGACGATCAGTGCACCACGCGGTGGCGCTTCTGCCGCGAGGACTTGGGGGTGCGCGCCCCGAACGGCCCCGGGTTCCGCCGGTCGGAGCGGCGGTTGGCGTGCAGCTCCACCAGCAGGACGTCGGGGTTCTCCCCGGCGTGGCAGCGCCACAGCATCCGCAGCAGCTCGTCCTCGGCGAGCAGCCAGCGGCGGTCGAAAACGTCATCGTCACTCATCGCGACTCCAACGCCGGTCGTTCGGCGCACGCGACCGCGTGCGACCGCTGCCTCCACGATACGCCCCCGGGCCTGCCCGGTGATCCGGTTCACGACCAGATCTTCCGCCGTTCGGGTTAGGTTAGCCTTGCTTCCAACGACGTCGGACTACTGAAGGACGCGCAGATGACTCCTCCCCCAGCAGCTGCCCGCAGCAGGTTCGGCCGGCGGGGCTTCCTGATCGGCGCGACCGGTGTGCTCGCCGCTGCGGGCCTGGCCGCCTGCGGCACCAGCGAGGCCCCTGGCGGCTCGGGCGACCAGCCGGCCGGGCCGGGCTTCCCGACGAGCATCCCGAACCGGTACGGGACCGCTGAGATCAAGGCGACCCCGCAGCGCGTCGTCAGCCTCGGCATCACCGACCACGACGTGCTGCTGCCGCTGGGCGTGATCCCGGTCGGGCTGACCAAGTGGGGGCCGTGGGCCAGCGGCGTCGGCCCGTGGGTGGAACCGCTGCTGCGCGGTGAGAAGCCGAAGGTCCTCGGCAGCGAGGTGGACGCGGAGAGCGTCATCGCGCTGGCCCCCGACGTCGTGCTCGCGCTGCAGAGCGCGCTGACCCAGGAGCAGTACAACCGGCTGACCAGCTTCAACCCGGTGGTGGCGCAGCCGCCGGGGTCGATCGACTACGGGGTGGACTGGCGGGTGCAGGCCGAGACGATCGGCCAGGCGCTGGGCAGGCAGGACGAGGTCGCCAAGCTCGTCGCCGACACCCAGGCCCGCATCGACCAGACCCGCGAGGCCAACCCGCTGTTCCAGGGCAAGACGCACGTCACGGTCCGCACCGACTCGGCGGGCACCTACGCGGCCTACACCAAGCAGGACGCCCGGACCGCGCTGCTGGAGCAGCTGGGCCTGCGGCTGTCCCCGGCCATCGAGGGGTTGGACAGCGGCGGCAAGTTCAACGTCAAGGTCAGCAAGGAGCAGGTCTCGCTGCTGGACGCCGACGTCGTCATCGTCACCACGGCGAAGGCCACCGACGTGGACGCGGTCCGCAACGACCCGTTGCTGAACAACCTCCCGGCCGCCAAGCGCGGCTCGCTGGTCCTGCTGGACGACTACGACCTGACAATGTCGCTGGGTTCGGCCACGGTGTCGAGCATCCCGTTCACCCTGGACCACCTCACGCCGAAGCTCGTCGAGGCGCTGAGCTGACGAGCGGGGTCCCAGGCGGGCGCCTGGGACCCCGGTCCGTCACTGGCGGGTGAGGGTGCAGCCCGGGCGGGTCAGGTCGAGCTCCGACCCGGTGAGGCAGCCCGCGACCTGGTGGACCTGCTGGCCGTAAGCCCGCCCCTGCACGGCGGTTTCGGTGCCGTCCGGCCCCACCTCGCAGGGGTTGTCGGCGGTGCACTGCTCGCCGTCGCGGTTGTGGGTGTTGTGGATGCCCACCACCGTGTCGCCGTCCGGGGCCAGCAGCGCCGAACCGGACGTGCCCGGCCAGGGCGCGCAGTCCTCAGTGGTCGCGTAGCGGATGGAATCGTCCTGCTGGTAACCACCTTCGCGCAGGTGCGGCACCACCGCCTCGGCGGTGCAGCCGAAGCGCTGGCTGGTGTAGGCCATGGCCAGCGCGTCGCCTTCGCGCACCGGGTCGGTGGCGAGCTGGAAGACCTTCGCGCCCTCGGCCTCCAACTGGGCGTAGGACTTGTCCAGGCGGTAGAGCGCGACGTCGGTGCCGGTCATCGTCGCGTACACCAACCGGTTCGCGCGGGTCTTGACCCGCGGCCACCCCTCCGGGTCGGCGATGGGGACCTCGCGGTCAGCGGGCTGGTCCACCAGCGCGCCACCAGGGGCGGGCCGGTCCCCCTCGACGCAGTGGCCGTTGGTCAGCATCAGCGCCGCGTCCTCGGGCCGGGACTCCGGTCCCCGAACCACCGAGCCCACGCAGCCGTTCAGCTCCACCGCGCCTTCGACGTTCGGGATCTCGTCGTCCGGCGGCACGTCGGTGCCGTCGATGATGCCCTTGATCCACTCGGCGTGCTCCGGGACCGAGGTGAACAGCGTCGGCCCGTCGCCGCTGGGGCCGCTGACGACCCCGGCCAGCGCCCACCCGTCGCCCTCGCGGACCAGCGCGGGCCCACCGGAGTCCATGTTGCTCGAGGCGACGCTGCCGTCGCGGCTGCCGATGCACAGCTCGCCGGGGCTCAGCTCCTCGCACGCCTCCTCGGGCTGCACCACGGTGTCGGCTTCGCGCAGCGCGCTGGTGAAGCACTCGGGGTTGTTGCTGTTGTTGCAGGTCATCCCCCAGCCCATGATGCGGACCGGGGTGCCCGGTGGCGGGGTGGCCGAGGCGATCCGCAGCGGCTCAGCGCGGACCGGCGTGCTCAGGTGCATCAGCGCCAGGTCCTTGCCCCAGAAACCGCCTTCGTCGCGGTGGGTGGCCAGCCGGTAGTAGTGGTCGACCTCCGCGACCTCTCCCCCGCTCGCGGTGTCGAGCGATCCGACCCGGACCTCCCAGCCGTGCGGCACGCCGACCTTCGCCAGGGTCGGGTTCTTGCCCGCGCAGTGGCTGGCGGTCAGCACCCACTGCGGGGCGAGCACCTCCACCCCGCAGCCGTGCCCGTCGGGGTGCGGCGAGGCGGGGTACTCCGGCTGGAACGACCCCATGAACGGGTAGACCTCTGTGGACTCGGTGCCGCCCAGGACGGCCAGCGCGGGCACCGCGCCCGCCACGGGCACGGTCAGCGCGAGGACCGCACCGAACAGCGCAGAACGTTTTCGCATGACCCCACCGTGCTCGGCGGATGTCGGCGGTTCTCGATCACCGTGCAACAGTTCTGCCACGAAACCGGCGCACTGGGTTGTCGCTGTGACACGCAGGGACGAGGACAGCTCCGACGCGAGAACACCCGTGGTGGACGAGGTGTCCAAGCGGATCATCGAGCAGCTGCAGCAGGACGGGCGGCGCGGAGCGGGTCCTGCGCGGCTTCGTCTCCCCCCCCGCCCTGTTCGAGGCCGGGTTGTACTGCCGTGCCGACGACCGCGCGGAACCGGTGATCCAGCTGGCCCCACCGTTGGTCTGCACCCAGGACCACTTCGACGAGGTCGAGCAGCTCATCCGCTCAGTCCTGGCCGAGGCGTGGACCAAGCTCTGAGCGGCGCCCGGGCGTGAAAAAGGCCCCTTCCGCGAGATCGGGGGTTCATCGCGGAAGGGGCCTTGCTCGGTGCGCGCGTCAGGCGATGATGCGCAGCGGGTCCTCCAGCAGCGAGGTCAGCTGTTGCAGGAAGGCCGCGCCCACCGCGCCGTCCACCGCGCGGTGGTCGGCCGACAGCGTCGCGCGCAGGATCTTGCGGGCCACGAACTCGCCGTCGCGGACCTGCACCTCGTCGCGGGCCGCGCCCACGGCCAGGATCGCCGCCTCCGGCGGGTTGATCACCGCGCTGAACTGCTCGATGCCGAACATGCCCAGGTTGGAGATGGAGAAGGTGCCGCCGGACATCTCGTCCAGCTTCAGCTTGCCCTCGCGGGCCCGCCCGGCCAGCTCCCGGCTCTCCGCGGCGATCTCCGAGACGCTCTTGCGGTCGGCGTCCTTGACCACCGGCACCACCAGACCGCCCTCGATCGCGACCGCGATGCCGAGGTTGATCCGCTTGTGCCGCAACAGCTTGTCGCCGCCGAACGAGACGTTCACCGACGGGTTCGCGCGCAGCGCGGTGGCCACCGCCTTGACGATCAGGTCGTTGACGCTGACCTTCGGGCCGCCCGCGGACTGCAGCCGCTCGTTGAGCGTGCCGCGGAACTCCAGCAGCTCGGTCACGTCGATGGCGCTGGTCAGGTAGAAGTGCGGCGCCTGCTGCTTGCTCTCCGTCAGGCGCTTGGCGCTCACCTTCTGGATCTTGTTGAGCGGGATCTCCTCGACGTCCTCGCTGGCCACCGCGGGGGCCGGGGCGCTCGGAGCGGCAGCGGACTCGGCGGCCGGGGCGCTCGGCGCCGCGGCGGCAGCGGCCTCGATGTCGGCGCGGATGATCCGGCCGCCCGGGCCGGTGCCCTGCACCGTGGCGAGGTCGACGCCCTTCTCCTTGGCGACCGCCTTGGCCAGCGGCGACGCCTTCGGCTTGCTGCCCGGCTCGGCGGGCGCGGCCGGGGCGGCAGCCGGAGCGGACGCGGGCTCGGCGGCCGGGGCCGGAGCGTCAGTGGCCGGGGCCTCAGCAGCGGGAGCCTTGGCGGCGGGAGCCGGGGCGGACGCGGCCTCAGCCGCCGCACCGGAGCCGTCGCCGAGGATCGCGATCGGGGTGCCGATCGGCACCGTCGCGCCCTCGTCGACGAGGATCTTCTCCAGCACCCCGTCGTCGTAGGCCTCCAGCTCCATGAGGGCCTTGTCGGTCTCGATCTCGGCCACCACGTCGCCACGGCTGATCTGGTCGCCGGCCTTCTTGCGCCAGGTCGAGATGACGCCCTCCTCCATGGTGTCGGAGAGCCTCGGCATGTGAATCTCGGTCATCGTCTTCCTCAGGTGGGACAGGCCTCAGCGGCGGCGGCCAACTGCGTCCAGCGTCTGGTGGATCGCAGTCGTGAGGGACTCGGCGGACGGGAGCGCGGCGCGCTCCAGCGGCTTGGCGTACGGCAGCGGCACCTCCGCCGCCGCGACGCGGCGGACCGGGGCGTCCAGGTAGTCGAACGCACCGTCCGAGATGGACGCGGCGATCTCCGCACCGATGCCGTAGGTCAGCCAGTCGTCCTCCGCGACGACGGCGCAACCGGTCTTGCGCACGGAGTCCACGATGGTCTGCCGGTCCAGCGGCCGCAAGCTGCGCAGGTCCACGACCTCGGCGTTGATGCCCTCATCGGCGTGCAGCTTCTCGGCGACCTGGTGGGCCACCAGCGCCATCCGGGAGTAGCCGATGATGGTGATGTCGGTGCCCTCGCGGGTCACCTTCGCCTTGCCGATCTCGGCCGGCTCGACGACGTCCGGGACCTCGCCCTTGGTGTTGTACAGCGCCAGGTTCTCCAGGAACAGCACCGGGTCGTTGTCCCGGATGGAGGCCAGCAGCAGCGCCTTGGCGTCGGCGGGCGTGCTCGGCGCGACGACCTTCAGGCCCGGCACGAAGGCGTAGTACAGCTCGATGTTCTGCGAGTGGGTGGCGCCCAGCTGCTGGCCGCCGCCGCCCGGCGTGCGCATCACCATCGGCACGCTGGTCTGACCGCCGAACATGCCGTAGATCTTGGCCGCGTGGTTGACGATCTGGTCCAGCGCGATCAGCGAGAAGTTGATCGTCATCAGCTCGACGACCGGGCGCAGGCCCAGCATCGCGGCACCGACCGCGGCACCGACGAAGCCCTCCTCGGCGATCGGGGTGTCGCGCACCCGCTTCTCGCCGAACTCCTTGAGCAGCCCGGCGGTGATCTTGTAGGAGCCTTCGAAGATCCCGATTTCCTCGCCGATGAGGAAGACGTCCTCATCGCGCAGCATTTCCTCGCGAAGCGTGTCGTGCAACGCTTGGCGGTACGAGATGACGGCCAAGGGTGTTTCTCCTGGGGAAGAGCAATGGGAACCGCGGGTGCTCCGGGCTGTGGCGGCCCGGAGCGCCCACGGATCATGTGGCGGGGTGTCGCAAATACCGCGACGGTTCGCGTGAAACCCGGAAGTGGCGTCAGAACACCGGGTCGGCGGGCAGCCGTCGCGAATCGTTGGCCACCGGGGTGGCGTAGGTGTGGTCGAACAGCGTCGAGGGGTCCGGGTGCGGGCTGTCGTCGGCGAACGCGACCGCCGCGTCGGCCTCGGCCTGCGCCTTGCGCTCGATCTCGGTGGCGGTGTCCTCGTCCAGCAGCCCGGCCTCGATCAGCTGGCTGCGGAAGTTCGCGATCGGGTCGGCCTGCTTGGCCTTCTCCACCGACTCCTCGCTGCGGTACTTGGCCGGGTCGACCACCGAGTGGCCCTTGAGCCGCTCGCTGACGCACTCCAGCAGCGCCGGGCCGCCGCCGTTGCGGGCCTGCTCGACCAGCCGGGACGCGGCGTCGCGGACGGCCAGGACGTCGTTGCCGTCCACCCGCTCGCCCGGCATCTTGTAGGCCGAGGCGCGCTTGAACAGCTCCGGCTCCGCGGAGGACTTGTCGACCGTGGTGCCCATGCCGAGCTGGTTGTTGATCACCACGTACACCACCGGCAGGTTCCACAGCGCCGCGATGTTCAGCGACTCGTGGAAGGCACCGATGTTGGTGGTGCCGTCGCCCATCTGGCACATCACGACCTGGTCGCCGGAGCGGTAGTCGATGGCCAGCGCGGCGCCGGTGGCCAGCGGGATCTGGCCGCCGACGATGCCGTAGCCGCCGAGCAGCCCGGCCTCCACGTCGAACATGTGCATCGAGCCGCCCCAGCCCTTGGAGGTGCCGGTGGTGCGGCCGTAGAGCTCGGCCATCACGCGACCGGGCTCGATGCCCTTGGCGATCGCGTAGCCGTGCTCGCGGTAGTTGGTGAACAGCACGTCGGACTTGCGCAGGGCGCGCATCAGGCCGACGACGGTGGCCTCCTCACCGAGGTTGAGGTGGCAGTACCCGCCGATCTTGGCCTGGGTGTAACCCTGGGCCGCGCGCTCCTCGAAGCGCCGGATCAGGGTCATCTCGTGGAAGTAGTCCTGGAGCAGCTCCGGCGACTCCCCGGCGAAGTTCCCGCCGCCGGAGCCCCGTACCGCACCGCTGCCGCGCCGCGACTTGGCGGTGCTGCGGGTGGACGGCTTGCTGCGCGTGGCTGTCGTTGCCATCACAGTCCCCTTTTCGATCGGGTTTTCCCAGAAGCGGCGAAGGTCGCCTGCGGCGCGGGGCTCAACTGGCACCGCTGCGGGTTCTCGGACGTCGTCTCGCGAGGACGGGGCCGACGTGGTGGATCAGCATCCATGATGTCGGTCCTCCCGGGGCGAGACGGCGGCTGAGGTTTGCGCTACCGGCACCGCTGCGCACGCTGCTCCTGGAATCTTCGTGCGTGGTCAGCGCTTCTTCGGCGGGGCGACGTGGACCGGCAGGCCGAGGGAGGCCATCGCGGCCTCCATGCCGATCTCGCCGAGGGTGGGGTGCGCGTGGATGGTCTCGGCGAGCTCGTCGAGGGTGGCTTCCAGCGCCATGGCCAGCGCGCCCTCGGTGATCAGGTCGCTCGCGGAGTGACCGATGATGTGCACGCCCAGGACCTCGCCGTACTTCTTGCCGGCGACGATCTTCATGAAGCCCTCGGTGTCGCCGTAGCTCTGCGCGCGGCCCAGCGCGGCGAACGGGAACTTCGTGGCGACGACGTCGTGCCCGGCCTCCTTGGCCTGCGCCTCGGTGAGGCCGACGCTGGCGATCTCCGGGTGGGTGAAGGTCGCCGCCGGGATGACGTCGTAGTCGATCGCGGCGTGCTGCCCGGCGATCGTCTCGGCCGCGACCACGCCCTGGTGCGAGGCGACGTGCGCGAGCAGCGCCTTGCCGGTGACGTCACCGATCGCGTAGACGTGCTCGACGTTGGTGCGCAGCTTCTCGTCGACGGTGATGAAACCGCGCTCGCTGGTGGCCACCCCGGTCCTGTCCAGGTCCAGGCTGGCGGTGTTGGGCTTGCGGCCGACCCCGACCAGCACCACGTCGGCGTCGATCTGCTGCGGCTTGGCGCCGTCCACGGTGACCTTCAGGCCGTCCTCGGCCTGGTCGACGCGGGACACGGTGGCCTCGGTGAGGACCTTGATGCCGCGCTTGGTGAACGAGCGGCCCAGGGCCTTGCCGACCTCGGCGTCCTCGGCCGGGACCAGGGTCTTCTGCATCTCGATGATGCTGACCTCGCTGCCCAGGGTGGCGAACAGCGTCGCCCACTCCGCGCCGACCGCGCTGCCGCCGATGATGGCGATGCGCCCGGGCACCTCGTCCAGCCCGAAGGCGCCGTCGGAGGTGATCACGCCGGGCAGGTCCGCGCCGGGCAGCGGCAGCTGCACGGGGACCGAGCCGGTGGCGATGATGACGTCGCGCGCCTTGACCTGCTCGATCGGCTGGGAGCCGGCCGGCTCGGCGGCGTAGCGGGGGCCCTCGGCACCCAGCGGCGACTCACCGGTGGCGTAGACGTCCACGGTGGTCGGCCCGGTGAACCGGGCGTGGCCGTTGATGACGGTGACGCCGTTGCTCTTCAACAGGCCCGCGACGCCGTCGGTGAGGCCCTTGACGACGCTGCTCTTGCGGCGGCGGATGGCGTCGTAGTCGACGCTCACGTTCTCGGCGTTGATCCCGAAGTCGGACGCGTGCAGCACGGTCTCGTAGACCTCGGCCGAACGCAGCATCGCCTTGGTCGGGATGCAGCCCCAGTTCAGGCAGACCCCGCCGGGCCGCTCCTTTTCCACCACGCCGACCGAGAGGCCGCGCTGCGCGGCCCGGATCGCGGCGACGTACCCACCGGGGCCGCCACCCACCACGAGAAGGTCGAACTCCTGCACTTCGCTGTGCTCCTTTGAACGCACGCGCCGGTTACGGAAAGCCCGGATCGAGCGGGCAATTCTCACTCAGAGTGTCGTGAGCGCGACCACTTGAGCGCTATGCCCGCTCGCCCAGACTTCTCTCAGCGCGGCTGTGCAGAGCGCACATTCCCAGGGGTGACGCACACAACATGTGACACGGAGGCTACCCAGAGTGGCTGAGATGCCCGCCACAACCCCGACGCGACCTCAGGCGCGAAACCGCAGGAGCGACCCCGACCCGCCCGCACAACGGTTGACACCTGACTGAAATTTCCGATTCGTCCGAGTGTCACCACTGCACAGGACTCGTGAGCGGCGATGGTGGTGGGAGCGACCGCTGCCGCTCACGAGTCCTGGCGCTGCACCGCCAAGGCCGCGTACGCGGCGGCGCCGTCGGCCAGGACCTCGTCGTCGAAGACGGCCTGCGGCGAGTGGTTGTCCGGCGCCCGGGCCGGGTCGCGGTCCGGCGGGCAGGCGCCGAGCGAGATCATCGCCCCCGGGACCTCGTCGAGCATCCGAGAGAAGTCCTCCGAGGCACTGAGCGGCCTGGACGCGGGCTCGAAGCGGTGCTCGCCGTGCAACTCGCGCAGCGCGCCCGCCACGAACTCCGCCTCCGACTCGTCGTTGACCGTGACCGGGTACTGCTCGACGAACTCCGCGTCGACCTCCACGCCGTGCGCCGCGGCGATGCCCTCGCACACCCGGATCGACCCGTCCTTGACCACCGCCTGGGCCCGGTGGGAGAAGGACCGGACCGTCGCGGCGAAGGTGACCTCGTCCGGGATGACGTTGTCCTGGGTGCCGCCGTGGATGGTGCCGACCGTCAGCACCACCGGGTCGAACACGTCGAACCGGCGGGTGGCGAAGGACTGCAGCGCCAGCACCATCTCGCAGGCCACCGGCACCGGGTCCACCGCCCGGAACGGCGCGGAACCGTGCCCGCCGCGCCCCCGGACAGTCACCGCCAGCCGGTTGGACGCCGCCAGCATCGGCCCGCCCCTCGTGGTGAACAGGCCGCGCTCCAGCCCGGAGATCACGTGCAGCGCGTAGGTCGCGTCGGGCTTGCGCCCCGAGGCCGACAGCAGTCCTTCACCGAGCATGCGCCCCGCCCCGTCGTAACCCTCCTCGCCCGGCTGGAACGCGAACACCACGTCCCCGCCGAGCTGGTCCCGCCGCGACGCCAGCACCCTCGCCGCGCCCAGCAGCATCGTGGTGTGCAGGTCGTGGCCGCAGGCGTGCATCCGACCGTTGTCGGCGGCGAAGCCGAGCCCGGTCTCCTCCACCACCGGCAGCGCGTCCATGTCCCCGCGCAGCAACACGGTCGGCCCCGGCCGGGACCCGCGCAGCACCGCCGTCACCGAGCTGATCTCCGCGCCGGTGGTCACCTCCAGCCCCAGACCGTCCAGTTCGGACAGCACGCGCTCCTGGGTGCGCGGCAGGTCCAGGCCCAGTTCCGGGGTGCGGTGCAGGTCGCGGCGGGTCCGCACCAGGTCCGGGTGCAACGCGCGGGCATCGTCCAACAACGCCGACAGGTCAACCATCCTCAACTCCTCCAAGCAGTTTCAGCCGCGCTTGAGCAGCAACGTGCCCAGCAACGTGACAACGGCGGTACCGGCGGCGATCCACGGCACCGCGGTCAGCACCCCGAGCGCCGCCAGCGATCCGGCCAGCAGCGGGAAGGTGCCGCCGAACAGCGCCACCGCGAGCGTGAACGGCACGCCCATCGCCACCACCCGCACCTCGACGGGGAAGACCTCGCTGTAGAGCACGTTCGCCACGGCGGTGGTCGGGGCGACACCGAGGACCAGGTAGCAGGTCGCCACCGCCCACACCGGCAGCCAGCCCTGCGCGAGCGCAGTCATCAGCGGCACTGTTCCCACCGCCAGCAGCAGCGCGCCGACGCGGAACACCCGCATGCCGCCGAACCGGTCCGCCAGCACCCCGGACACCGCCATCGCGGCGATCAGTGCCAGCAGGCTGGGGATCATCTCCAGGTTCGTCGCGACCGACTGCACGACCCCGACCTGCGCGGCGTACTCCGGCAGGTACACGGTGCCGAAGTAGACGCCGACCGTGGTGCCGGTGGTCATGAGGAACACCGCGAGCATGCTCCGGGCGTGCACCAGCACCTTCGGCCGCGGTCCCGCGGTCCGCTTGCCCGCCTCGAACTCGCCGCTCTCCGCCGCGCCGCTGCGCACCCAGAACGCGAGGACGCCGAAGACCGCCGCCACGACGAAGCCGATCCGCCAACCGCCGTCGACGACGCCCTGCCTGCCCATCGCCACCAGCAGCGCACCGACCACCGCGAAGCACAGGATGTTGCCGATGAAGGCGCCGCAGTAGGACAGGCCGCTGTAGAGGAACTTGCGGCTCGGCGGCGCGGTCTCGGTGATGTAGGCGGCCACGCTGGGGTTCTCGCCGCCCATCGCCACGCCCTGCAGCGCGCGCAGCAGCACCAGCAGGATTGGGGCCGCGACCCCGATGGTCGCCGCCGTCGGCAGCGCCGCAATCAGCAGACTGCCGAGGCAGATCGTGCCCATGCTGACGATCAGCGCGAACCGCCGACCACGCACGTCGGCGATCCGGCCGAGCAGGTAGCTGCCCAGCGGCCGGACCACGAAGCCGACCGCGAAGCCCGCGTACGCCGCCAGCAGCTTGGTCAGCCCGTCGTCCCCGGCGAACATCTGCGATGCGAAGAACGGTGCCAGCACCGCGTAGATCGTCCAGTCGAACGACTCCACGATGCCGCCGACCGCGCCCGCGACCAGTTCGCGACGTCCCGCCGTCGAGACCGCTGCTCGCCCTGGCCGCGCTGCCAGGGCGCCATCCGTCTGCGCCAACACTCACCTCCGAGGTGTGCTCGTGCGCAGCAGACTGCGAGCCGGTGTCGTGCACCGAAAGGAACCTGGGCAACAATGCAGGAAAAAGCGCGAGAGTTGGGTTCACATGCAGAGAACAGCGTTGGACGAGCTGGACCGCGCCATCCTGCACGCGCTGCAGATCTCCCCGCGCGCGTCGTGGACCGCGGTGGGCCGGGTTCTCGGCGTGGACGCGGTCACCGCGGCGCGGCGCTGGGAGCGGCTGCGCAGCACCGGCCGCGCCTGGACGACCTGCTACCCCGGGGTCCGCCTGATCGACGCCAGCTTCACCGCCTACGTCGAGATCGACGTGCAGTCCGGGCGGGCGATGGACGCGGCCCAGGCGCTGGCGGCCCACCCCCAGGTGGTGACCATCGAGCACCTGGCGGGCGGGCGCGACCTGCTGGTCATGGTGCTGGTCCAGGACCTCGGCGCGCTGTCGGGGCTGATCACCGAGCACATCTCGGCGCTGCCCGGGGTCGCCCGCACCCGCGCCGCGCTGGCCACCCGGGTGTTCTCCGAGGGCTCCCGGTGGCGGCTGCGCAGCCTCTCCCCGGCCCAGCAGCGGCAGCTGACCCGCCCCGCCACCGACCGACCGCGCGCCGAGCTCGACGAGCACGACCACCAGCTGATCACCGCGCTGTCCCGCGACGCCCGCGCCCCGGCCGTCGACCTGGCCAGGGAGACCGGGCTGAGCGCGCCGAACGTCCGCCGCCGCATCGCCGGACTGACGCACCGCGGCGACGCCGTGCTGCGCTGCGAGATCGCCCGCAACCTCACCGAATGGCCGGTGGCCGCCACCCTGTGGGCCAGCGTCCCGCCCGGCGAGATCGACAAGGTGGCGCAGGGCCTGAGCGCGCTGCCCGAGCTGCGGATGTGCTCCTCGGTCACCGGCCCGCACAACCTGCTGTTCACGCTGTGGCTGAAGTCGGTGGCCGACCTGGCCCGGCTGGAATCCCTGCTCGCCGACCGGCTCCCCCAGCTCCAGCTGGTGGACCGGGCGGTGACCCTGCGCATGGTGAAGCTGATGGGCAAGCTCCTCGACGGCCGCGGCCACGCCGCGGGCACCGTTCCGATCAACCCGTGGCTTCCACCGGGGCCACCGGGGTGACCACGTGCACCGCGCACAACCCGGCGCGGTGCTCAGCACGGGCGGCTAGTCGCGCAGGCCGTCGCGGAGGCGCAGGGCCGACAGGGCCAGCGAGAGCGAGACGTAGGCCGTGCGGCCGTGCAGGGGCTGACCGATCAGGGACGTGATCCGGTGCAGGCGGTTCAGGACGGTGTTGCGGTGGCAGTGCAGGCGCACCGCGGCGTTGGCCGTCGAGCAGTTCTCCTCCAGCCACGCCGCCAGCGTCTCCAGCAGCATGTCCCGCTCGCGCACCGGCAGCTCCAGCACCGGGCCGAGCTGCGACTCCAGCAGCCGCTGGGCCAGGTCCGGCGACTGCACCAGCAGCGCCTCCGGGAACCGCTCCTCCAAGGTCACCAGCTCCGACGCGCCGTACGAGGAGGTGCCCAGCGTGGTCATCGCGAGCTGGTGGGCCAGGCCCACCTCGGCCAGCCCCCGCACCGTCGGCGACACCGCCACCCGGCCGCGCGCCAGCGGCCGCAGCGCGTCGAGCACCAGGTCCTTGTGCCGCTGCTCCAGCGCCACCAAGCCGACCAGCGAGTCGGCGCGCACCTGCCACACCGACCGGACGTGCAGCGCGGTCAGCGCGTCCTGCTGCCCGCGCAGCGCGAACCCGCCGTCGTCGTTCATCTCCGCGACGATCACCAGGTAGGCGCCGCCGGTGGGCAGGTCCAGCTCCTTGGCGGTGCGCTGCGCGAAGGCGATGTCGCGCGCGCGACCGGCCAGCAGGTCCTCCACCAGGGCGTGCCGGCGCTGGTCGTCGCGCCGCACCCGCTCCATCTCGGTGTTGCGGTAGGACGTCGACAGCGTCGAGGACAGCCCGTCGATCACCGTCCAGACCGAGGTCGCCACCCCCAGCATCGCGTCGGGATCCGCGCCGTCCTGGTGCGCCTGGTCGACCAGCGCCTCCCAGACGATCCGGCCGCCGAGCCGGAAGGTCCGCAGCATCACCTCCAGCGGCACGCCCTGCTCCGCCCGGCGGCGGCCGATCGCGGCGGCCACGTCATCGCCGTCCGGGCCCGCCACCACCCCGCTGAGTATCTGCAGGATGCGCCCCAGGTACTGCCGACAGCCCTCCCAGAGGTCCTCCTTCGGGACCGGGCTGTAGTCGGTCCACTCGGGGTTGTCGGTGAAGATGGCGGCCATCAGCCGCTCGGTCAGGGTCGGCACGTCGTGCAGCCGCGCCCCGGCCAACGCGTGCGTGACATCGGCGGAGTTCTCGGCAGGATCAACTACCACACCTGGAACGATACCGCCCGGAATCCACCACCCCCGGTCCCTCACCGGCACCGGGCGCACCCCACCGCACCGCGGTCCCGGTGGGGATCAGGCGCCCGATCCCCGTTGGGATCGAGGAAGAACCACCGGCCAGCGGCGTGCGGCGCGCCGCCGGGATGTCGGGGTGCGCAGCTTCAATCGGACCGCGGACGCGGGCTGGGGGTCAGCGCTGGAGGCGCAGGAGGGCTTCTTGGGTGGCGGTGGCGACGTGGCGACCGGAACGGTCGAAGACGTTGCCGCGTCCAAGCACCCGGCCGCCCGCTGCCACCGGGCAGTCCTGGTCGTAGAGCAACCACTCGTCGGCTCGGAGGTCCTCGTGGAACCACATCGCGTGATCCAGGCTGGCCAGCTGGACCCCCTTGGCGTGCCGGTCGACGCCGTGCAGCAGGAACACCGGCTCCAGCAGGGTCATGTCCGAGGCGTAGGCCAGCGCGCAGGCGTGCAGCAGCGGCTCGTCCGGCAGCTCCTCCGGGGCGCGCATCCACACCAGGTGCCGCGAGCCACCTCCGGGCTCGACCGGCGGCGGGTACGGGGTGCGGTCGACGTGGCGCAGCTCGACCGCCCGCGGCAGCCGCCACCAGTCCGGGATCGGCACGTCGGAGTCGGCGAAGCGCTCGTGCAGCGGCCGCAGCTCCTCGGGCGCGGTCGCGGGTGGAAACTCCGCCTGGTGCCGCAACCCGTCGCGGTCGCGCTGGAACGACACCAGCGCGGTGAACACCTCCACCCCGTCCTGACCGGCGACCACCCGCCGCGCCGAGGTGGCCCCACCGTCCCGGATCCTGTCCACTGTGTACTCAACCGGCCGGGCCGGGTCGGCGGCCCGCACGAACAGCGCGTGCATCGAGTGCACCGGCCGGTCCGCCGCGACCGTGCGACCCGCCGCGGCGATCGACTGGGCCAGCAGCAGACCGCCGAAGGTGCGGTGCTCCGGGAGCGGCTGCGTGCCGCCGAGGAACCGGTCGGCGCCCCGCTGGGCGAGGTCGAGCAGGTCCGGCAGGCGAGGTACGTCCATGAGCAGAACCAACTACTCGCGACAGGTGGTATCAAGTTGCCCGTGACAGGCGACACACACTCCCCCGCCGCCGACCTGCGGGAGGCGGCCCAGCGGTGATCGACGGGGCGATGCGCGCGCAGTCCCCGCGGCTGCCCGACGAACTGGCCGGTCGGCTGCGCGAGTGGATCATGACCGGCCGGCTCCGGGCGGGCGACCACCTGCACCTGGAGCGGCTCGCCGCGAACCTCGGCGTCAGCGTCACCCCGGTGCGCGAGGCGCTGCTGGCGCTGCGCGGCGAGGGGTTCGTGGACCTGACGCCCCGCCGACGCGCTGTTCCACGACTGGACGCACTCGCGGAACCTGATGCACGTGGTGTTCA
>NZ_JBEPDU010000073.1:0-31531 GCF_040300525.1 Saccharopolyspora sp. NPDC000359
CGCCGCGCGGTCGCCGCCGGGGCGTACGCCTTGTTACCGGCGGCGTCGCTGTCGGCCGGGCAGGGGCGGCTGGACGTGGTGGTCGCGCACGTCCTGGTGCCGCCGCTGCTGGCTGGGATCGCGGTGGTGATCCGGCGTTCCGACGGCCAGTGGCTGGGCACGGTCTGCCTGACCGCGCTGGGCCTCGCGGTGCTCGGCGCCTTCTCGCCGCTGATGCACCTCGCGTTGATCGTGCTGGCGCTGCTCGCGCACGTCCTGCTACCCGGTGAGACAGCGCGCAGCCGACGTCGGGTGGCCGGTCTGACCGCGTTGGTTCTGCTGTCGGTCGCCTGCCTGCTGCCGTGGCCCATCGCGGTCCTGCAACACCCGCAGGTCCTGCTGCACGGGCTCGGGGCTCGCGTGGTGGAGCAGCCCGCAGGCGCGTGGTTGCTCGCGTTGAGCCCGGACGGTTCTCCGGCGAGCTGGCTGGGGGTGCTGTTCGTCCTCGCCGCAATGGGGGCGCTCGCACTCGCCTGGGACAAGCGGATGCTGCCCGCCGTCGGGGTCGTGGTCTTCGGCTGGTTGGTGGCGGCTGCGGTGGACGGCTCGGCAGCCGAGCCGATCGCGGGGGGAGTGGCCACCGTCGGCTGGACCGGCGGCCCGCTGGTGCTCGTCGCCGCGGGCTGCGGCTGGATCGTGCTGCAGGCCGGTCGGCCGAAGCTCCTGCCGAGGGTGCCGGGGGTCGCTGCGTTGGCGGTCGTGGTGCTCGGATTGGTGGTGAGCTCGGCTTTCGCGCTGGTCGGCGGTCCGCTAGCCCCGGAGCGGCCGGCGGCCGGACCGTTCGGGACGCGACTGGTCCTCGATCCCGGGCCCCAGCCCGCGCGACTGGTCACCGGATCCGGCCCGCGCTTCGGTGACGACGACCTGGCGCCCGCTGGGTCGGCCACCGACTGGCTACGCCAGGTCGATGACGACCTGCAGTCCGACGATCCCGGCCGGGTGCGGGGCGCGCTGGCCTCGGTGGCGGCGCGCGGCGCGGAGTTCGTCGTCGTACCGGGCGATTCGCGGGTGCTCGAACTCGGCCACGGCCTGGTGAACGAACACGCGGGACTCCCGGACGGCAGCCGGGTCCTGCGCCTGCTGCTGCCGAGCTCGCCGATCAAGCTGGTCGGCCCCGACCTGGCGCGCCAAGCCCAGACCGAACCCGAACCGACCCCGGAAGCCCGCCCGCTCCCGGTCGCCGCGCAGCTGCCGAACTTCACGGTCCGGATCTCCGAGGGCGGTGCGGGCCGCGCGCTGGTCCTTGGCGCGGAGAACGAACCCGGCTGGTACGCGCGGGTCGACGGCATGACGTTCCCGCTGGCCACGGCCTGGGGCCACCAGGTGGCGATCCCACTGCCGGAGCAAGCGGCCGAGGTCCAGGTCGGGTTCACCGAACTCCCCCGCACGGCCCTGCTCTCCGTCCAAGCCGCAGCGGTCCTGTTCACCCTGGTCACGGCAATCCCCAGCCGCCGCCGCAAACCCACCCCCACCCCCTGACCACCCCGCCGCCCACCCCGCGGCCCCAACCCAACAGGCCCTCCGGCGCATCGCGCCCGAACAGGCGGGTTCCTCCCCTGGGCAGCTCAGCCACCCAGCAGAGGAACCCGCAACTTCAATGGAACAAGGACACCTGACAACCATTGAGGTGATCTCACCGGACCCGCACTGGCGAGTCGCCGGATGATTCACAGTTTCAACCGAAACTGTAATCCCAGGCAGACGCCGAAACCGCTTCCACCGGCACCCAGCGCCGATCGCGGGCGTTGATGAAGAACGCTTCTGCCGACCGAGCCGGTGAAAGGTGCCCTTCGCTTGGGGCGCGCGAGAGTGGTGACGCGTCGGCGGATGGGCGAGGGACGGTTACAGTTTCAACTGAAACTGTGCACCACCGGTGTGTCGGGCACCCGACACGCCGGTGATGCGTCGGGGCGCTTACTGAGATCACCTCATTGAATTCGCCAGCACGACACGCCCGTGACGGACTGTCCGAAGCTGCCCCCGGAAGACCGTGCGGCGGACCCGGGGTGTCCGCAGTTTCAATTGAAACTGCGAACTCACGGCGTGTCGTGGGGCGACACGCCGGAGGTTCCGGGCAGTGGTTCAGCCGTTCGGGGGTGTGGTTCGCGATTTCAATGGAACTTGAGTGCCTGATTTTCATCGGAGTTGCGTTGGGGCGACATCCCGGGCGGCTTGGAGGGCTGGTCGGAGCGGAGGTTGGCGCACCCTTCGGAGGTTGTGGGGAGTGGTGTTCCGGGCCTCTCGAAGGGGGTGGGGTTACGCCTTGCGTTCGTCGGTGCCGGGGGTTTTGGCCGTGGCGAGCGCGATGCGGTTCCAGGTGTTGATGCTGAGGATCAGCGCGAGCAAGCTCGCCAGCTCCGCGGGCTCGAAGTGCTCGGCCGCTCGGGCGTAGACCTCGTCGGGCACTCCGCGCTCGGACACCAGGGTGACCGCCTCGGTCAGCTCCAGCGCCGCCAGTTCCCGGTCGGTGAAGAAGCGGGCCGCCTCCCGCCACACCGAGACCATGTGCAGCCGGTTCTCGTCCGCACCCGCCTCGCGGGCGTCGTTCACGTGCATGTGCAGGCAGTACGCGCACCCGTTGAGCTGGGACGCGCGGATTCGCACCAGCTCCCCCAACTCGGGGTCGAGACCTTCACGGGCCGCGTCCTCGAAGGCGCGCTGGGCGCGGTAGACCTTCGGCGCGGTCCGGGCGAGGTCGATGCGGTTCTGGTTCGTCATGCGCCTCACGCTACGGCGCACATCGACCGGTCGTAGAGTGCAATTCCGTGCCAGTTCCCTGGGCCAATTCCGCCGCGTCGACGGGCAGCGACCTGCACTTGGACCTCTCCGCGCCGGGCAGCCGCCGGTCGGTGCTCACCGCTGCGCTGCGCGAGGCGATCCGGTCCGGGCGGCTGCCCTCGGGTTCCCGGCTGCCGCCGTACCGCTCGCTGGCGGCGGACCTCGGCCTGGCCCGCAACACCGTCGCCGCGGCCTACGCGGAGCTGATCGCCGAGGGCTGGCTCACGGCCAGGCAGGGCTCGGGAACCCGAGTCGCGCATCGTGCCGAACCGCGCCGCTCCAGCCGCCCGGCCCGGCCGCCGCGAAGCCCGGCTCCCCGCCACGACCTGCGGCAAGGACAACCCGACAGCTCCGACTTCCCGCGGAGCACCTGGGCGGCGTCGACCCGCCGCGCCCTCAACGCGGCGCCGAGCGAGGCCTTCGGCCCCGGTGACCCGCAGGGCAGGCCGGAGCTGCGCCGAGCGCTGGCCGACTACCTCGCCCGAGCCCGCGGCGTGCGGGCGGAGCCGGAGCGGATCGTGATCTGCTCCGGGTTCGGCCACGCCCTCGACCTGCTGTTCGGCCACGTCCTGCGCGGGCCGCTCGCGGTGGAGTCCTACGGGCTGTCCTTCCACCGGCAGCGGGTGACCGCGGCCGGGGTCCGCACGATCCCGCTCACCCTGGACGAGCACGGCGCCCGCACCGACGAGCTGGACACGCGGGTGCGCGCCGTGCTGCTCACGCCCGCCCACCAGTTCCCGACCGGCGGCCCACTTCACCCGGAGCGCCGCGCCGCGGCCGTCGACTGGGCCCGCACCACCGGTGGTCTGGTCCTGGAGGACGACTACGACGGCGAGTTCCGCTACGACCGGGAGCCGGTCGGCGCGGTGCAGGGGCTCGACCCGGAGCGGGTGATCTACCTGGGATCGGTCAGCAAGAGCCTGTCCCCGGCGGTGCGCGTCGGCTGGATGGTGCTGCCCGAGCACCTGGTGGACAAGGTGCTGGCGGTGAAGGGTGGGCGGGAGCTCTGGACGGGCGTCCTGGACCAGCTGGCGCTGGCCGACTTCGTCGAGTCCGGGCACTACGACCGCCACGTCCGCCGCGCCCGGCAGCGCTACCGGCGGCGCCGGGACCAGCTGCTCGCGGTGCTGGCCGAGCACGTCCCGCACATCACCGCTACCGGTATCGCCGCAGGTCTGCACGCCGTGCTCCGCCTGCCGCCCGGCACCGAGCAAGCCACCGCCGCAGCCGCCGCCGAACGCGGCATCGCGGTGGACGGGCTCGCCGAGTTCCGCCACCCGGACGCTGCGATGCCCGTCGTGGAGGGGCTCGTCGTCGGCTACGGCACGCCGCCCGAGCACGGGTACGCCGCCGCGCTGGAGGCCCTGGTCACTGCCCTTCGATGACGTCCGGGTCCAGGCCCAGGTAGGTGGCCACCTGCTCGACCAGGACGTCGTGCAGCAGGTCCGCCATGTCCGTGCCGTCGCGCGCCCGCGCCTCCAGCGGCCGCCGGTACAGCACGATCCGCGCGCGCGTGGGCAGCCCGCGGCGGTCCACCCCGGCCGGGACCAGCCTGGCCAGCGGGACGTTGGAGTCCACCACCACGTCGTCGTCCCACACGACCTTCTCGGGCGCCGTGCTGGTGATCTCCGGTACCTCGTCGACGGCGACGTCCAGCTGTGTCAGCTCGGCGTGCCAGCGTTGCTCGATCGGCTCCAGCGCTTCCAACACCAGCGCGTCGAAGCGCTGCGAGCGGCTGCGCGACACCGGGACCGACGACGGGTACAGCGGTCCGCGCAGGCCACGACCGCGCCGGTCCCGCCGGAAGCGGACACGGCGCCGAGATCCACGTGCGGTCACCACGGGCCGAGAGTACGCCTTCCGCCGCCCAGGACGGGACACCGCTGGTCCGGCGAGTGGACGCGGGTCGGGCGGCCGCGCCACGGGAGCCGGGCGGAGCGCGCCGACCAGGGCGAACGCCCAGCGCCGGGGATCCGTTCACGCAGGGCGGACATGGTCGAACCCGGTGCTCAGCCGCGCCTTCGACGCCGGTTTCCGCGTGCCTTCGCCGCGCACCGGAGCAGGCGCGCTATCGTGCGTGTCGTGCGGAGCGTGAGGCGGTGCTCGCGGACCGGGTGTCTCAACCCGGCCGTCGCCACGCTCACTTATGCCTACGCGGACTCCACCGCGGTCGTCGGCCCGCTGGCCACCTATGCCGAACCGCACAGCTACGACCTGTGCGAAGCGCACGCGCTGCGGCTCACTGTGCCGAAGGGCTGGGAGGTCGTGCGGCACGAGGGCGAGTTCGCCCCGCCGGAACCCTCCGACGACGACTTGACCGCGCTGGCCGAGGCGGTCCGGGAGGCCGGGCGGTCGGACCGGCCGGTGGAGCCCCAGGGGCTCACCTCCGGCGGCAGCCGCCGCGGGCACCTGCGGGCGCTGCCCGATCCGATCGACGAGTGAATTGATCGTGACGAACAGCTCGCGTGCTCCCAGCGGACGCCACCACCCGATCGATCGCCGGTAGGCTGCCAACCACGTCGTGTCTGGCGCGGAATCGGGGAGGGTGCAGCGTGCGGGACTTGTCGGGGATCGTCAAGGCGTACGACATCCGCGGGGTGGTCGGGGATGGGCTCGACACCGACGTGGTCCGGGAGGTTGGCGCCGCCTTCAGCCGGCTCGTGGGTGGCCCTGCCGTGGTCGTCGGCCACGACATGCGGGAGTCCTCGCCGGGGCTGGCCGAGGCCTTCGCCGAGGGCGTGACCGGCCAGGGCGTCGACGTGATCAACATCGGGCTGGCCAGCACCGACATGCTCTACTTCGCCTCCGGTCGGCTGGAGCTGCCGGGCGCGATGTTCACCGCCAGCCACAACCCGGCCCAGTACAACGGCATCAAGCTCTGCCGGGCTGGTGCGGCCCCGGTCGGGCAGGACAGCGGCCTGTCCGAGATCCAGGAGCTGGTCGCCCACGGCGTGCCCGAGTTCCTCGGTGCCAAGGGAAGCACCAGCAGCCGGGACATGACCGCCGAGTACTCCGCGTTCCTGCGCGAGCTGGTCGACCTCAGCGGCATCCGCCCGCTGAAGGTCGTGGTGGACGCCGGCAACGGGATGGGCGGGCACACCGTGCCCACCGTGTTCGACGGGCTGCCGATCGACCTGGTCCCGATGTACTTCGAGCTCGACGGCAGCTTCCCCAACCACGAGGCGAACCCGCTGGACCCGGCCAACCTGGTCGACCTGCAGGCCAAGGTCCGCGAGGTGGGCGCCGACGCCGGGCTGGCCTTCGACGGTGACGCCGACCGCTGCTTCGTGGTCGACGAGCGCGCCGAACCGGTCGCGCCGAGCGCGATCACCGCGCTGGTCGCGGTCCGCGAGCTGGCCAAGGAGCCGGGCGGGACGGTCATCCACAACCTGATCACCTCCAAGGCGGTGCCGGAGATCGTCGCCGAGCACGGCGGCAAGCCGGTGCGCACCCGCGTCGGGCACTCCTTCATCAAGCAGACGATGGCCGAGACCGGGGCGATCTTCGGCGGCGAGCACTCCGCGCACTACTACTTCCGGGACTTCTGGCGGGCTGACTCCGGCATGCTGGCCGCGCTGCACGTGCTGGCCGCGCTCGGCGGGCAGGACCAGCCGCTGTCCGAGCTGATGGCCGACTACTCGCGCTACAGTGCCTCCGGCGAGATCAACTCGACCGTGGACGACCAGCAGGGTCGGATGCGCGCCGTCGCGGCCACCTTCGGGGCCCGGTCGGGTGCTCGTGTGGACGAGCTCGACGGGCTTACCGTGGAGCTGTCGGACGGCTCCTGGTTCAACCTGCGCCCGTCCAACACCGAACCGCTGCTCCGGCTCAACGTGGAGGCGAGGGACACTGACGCGGTGGCCGCGCTGCGCGACGAGGTGCTCGCGGTCGTCCGAGGGTGAATGTCGGCCGAGAGCGGTCGGAGCGCGAGGCCGCGCCGGGTGCGCGGGCGAGTTTGGGGAGGAAGAGTGGCCGTTGACCTGGAACCGCAGTTGCTGGAGGTCCTGGCTTGCCCGTGCCCGCAGCACGCCCAGCTCCGGCCGGGGCTGGCTGACGACCCCCAGGCCGACTACCTGACCTGCACCTCCTGCGGGCGCGCCTTCCCGGTGCGGGACGGCATCCCGGTGCTGCTGCTGGAAGAAGCGGTCGAGGGACCGGCGCCCGGCGCTTCCGGGGAGGGGTGACCTCCGGTGCTGGACGACAGTCTCTTCGACGACCCGGCCCGCTTGGTCGACGCCGATCCCGGCGGCCTGCTGCGACTCGCGGCCCTCTCGGGTGCGCAGGTCCGCGCGGCTGCTGAGAGCGCGACCGAGGTGGGCATGGACGACCTGGCCGACGGCCGCCCCCGCGCGGTGGTGCTGCTGGCCCGCCCAGGTGTGGGGCCCGGCGTCTGCCGCCTGCTGACCGCGCTGGCCGGGCCGCGCTGCCCGGTGCCGGTGGTGGTCACCGAAACCGTCCCTGCCTGGATCGGCGCGCTGGACGTGGTGTTCGCGCACAGCGAGGACGTCGGTGACGCGGTGCTGGCCGAATCGGTGTCGATCGCCTGCCGCCGCGGCGCGACGGTCGTGCTGGCCGTGCCGTCGGACGGTCCGGTGGCCGCCGCGGGCGCTGGCCGGGCCAAGGTGCTGCCGCCGCGCATCCCGGTTCCGCCCGCCCTGTCCTTCGCCCACGCCTTAGCGGTCGGGCTCAGCATCTTCGGCGCGCTCGACCTGGTGCGCTTCGACACCGACCAGCTCGCCGACGAGCTGGACAAGGAAGCCGAGCGCGCGCACCCGAACCAGGAGACGCTCACCAACCCGGCGAAGTCGCTGGCGATGCGGCTGGCCGAGCGCGCGCCGCTGCTGTGGGGGCTGGACCCGGTGTCCACCGCGGTGGCCGAGCACGGGGCGTTCGCCCTCGGCGCCCACGCCGCGACGCCCTGCCACGTGGCCGACTACCAGCAGGCCGTGGCGGAGCGGGCGCTGCACCGGGCCGCGTCCTCGGTCGGTTCCGAAGCGGACCTGTTCGCCGACCCCGAGGACAACCCGGGGTCCGCCCTGCGCGTGTTCCTGGTCAGCGCGCGGTACGACGCGCAGGGGGAGGCCCAGGAACGGGGCGCGGTGCGGGACCTGCCCGGCGCGGACCTGATCAGCCCGGGGGATTCGGTGCGCGACGACGCGGTCCTGCGGTCCGCGGCGCTGGCCGCCCGGTTCGACCTGGCCGCCGTCTACCTCGGGTTGGCGGCGGGCACGTTGAACGGGCCGGGATGGCCCGCCATGGCGATGCACTGAGGGAAGTTTCAGGGAATGCCCCGATGCCGCCCGGCGGCCCGGCGCGGTGTGCTGTGCTGGGCGTCGCGGACGAGCAGGCGCGAAGATTAGGAAGCGAGAAACGACTGTGGAGCTACTGCGGAACGCGGTGCGCCCCTATGCGTGGGGCTCGCGTACCGCTATTGCTGATCTGCTCGGTCGGCCCGTCCCCACCCCGCACCCGGAAGCCGAGCTGTGGATGGGCGCCCACCCCGGTGACCCGTCCCGGGTGGTCCGGCCCGACGGCGACGAGGTGTCCCTGCTGTCCCTGCTGGAGGAGGACCCGGCGCGCCACCTCGGCCCGGTGTGCGTGCAGCGCTGGGGTGGTCGGCTGCCGTTCCTGCTCAAGGTGCTCGCCGCGGACGAGCCGCTGAGCCTGCAGGCGCACCCGTCCGCCGAGCAGGCCGCCGAGGGTTTCCGGCGGGAGGAGGAAGCAGGGATAGCGCGCAACGCGCCCAACCGCAACTACCCGGACCCCACTGCCAAGCCCGAACTGGTCTGCGCGCTGACCGAGTTCCACGCGCTGGCCGGGTTCCGCGAGGCCCGGCGCACGGTCCAGCTGCTGGACGAGCTGGCGGTGCCGAGCCTGCGCGCCCACCGCGAGCTGCTCGCCGCCCAACCCGACGCCGACGGACTCCGCGCGCTGTTCACGACCTGGATCACGCTGCCGGAGACCTACCTGCGCGAGGTGCAGCCCGAGCTGCTGGAGGCGTGCGTGGAGCACGTGCGCGGGCACGGCGAGTTCGCCCTCGAGTGCCGGACGGTGCTGGAGCTCGGCGAGGCCTACCCGCACGACGCCGGGGTCCTGGCCAGCCTGCTGCTCAACCGCGTCGTCCTGCAGCCCGGCGAAGCGATCTTCCTGCCCGCGGGCAACCTGCACGCCTACCTCAACGGCACCGCCATCGAGATCCTGGCGAACTCCGACAACATCCTGCGCTGCGGGCTGACCCCCAAGCACGTCGACGTCCCGGAGCTGCTGCGCGTGCTGGACTTCGCCTGCGGTGACATGCGGGTGCTCAAGGGCGAGTCGCTGGACGCCAACCTGACCGCCTACCGGGCCCCGGCCGACGAGTTCGAGCTGTCCAGGCTGGACTGGACGCCGGCCGAGTCCGGGGTGGTGCACCTGGACTCCCCGGGCCCGCAGATCCTGCTGTGCACCAAGGGCAGCATCCGGCTGACCAGCAGCACGCACAACGGTTCGGTGCCGCGCGAGCTGCGCTTGGAGCGCGGCCAGTCGGTGTGGCTCGCGGCGTCCGACCCGGCGGTGCAGGTGCGCCCCGCCGACCTCGACGGTGACGGCCGGGCGCAGGTCTTCCGCGCTGCCGCTGGCGCGTTCTGAGGCATCGCCCGAAAAGGGCGAAAGGCGCAGCCTGTCAACATTCGGACGAGTTCCCCGACCTGGCGTCCGAAGTGCCAGGTAGCAGGTAGATTCCTCCCGTCATCGACCGGCGGACCGGTCGGAGTTCGCACCGCACGGGAGAGAACGTGTCAGCAAGTGGCGGCACCAAGGCGATCCTGGCCGCGCTCACGGCCAACGCCGGGATCGCGGTGGCCAAGTTCGCCGGGTTCCTGTTCACCGGATCGTCGTCGATGCTCGCGGAGTCGGTGCACTCCCTGGCCGACACGTCCAACCAGGGCCTGCTGCTGATCGGGCAGAAGACCGCGCAGCGCAAACCCACCGAGGAGCACCCGTTCGGGTACGGCCGCGACCGCTACTTCTACTCGTTCGTCGTGGCGCTGCTGCTGTTCAGCCTGGGCTCGGTGTTCGCGCTCTACGAGGGCATCCACAAGGTCCAGCACCCCGAACCGCTGACCTACGCCTGGGTCGCGGTGCTGATCCTGCTGATCGCGATCGGACTGGAGTCCTACAGCTTCATCACCGCGATCAAGGAGTCCCGCGAGCTCAAGGGCGGGCTGAACTGGTGGCAGTTCGTCCGGCAGGCCAAGACCCCGGAGCTGCCGGTGGTGCTGCTGGAGGACCTGGGCGCGCTGGTCGGCCTGGGGCTGGCGCTGTGCGGCGTCGGTCTCACCGTGCTCACCGGGAACCCGGTGTGGGACGGTGTCGGCACCACCTGCATCGGGGTGCTGCTGGGGGTGATCGCGGTCGTGTTGATCGTCGAGACCAAGAGCCTGCTCATCGGGGAGGGCGCCAGCCGCGAGGTGCTGGCCGAGATCGTCGGCGAGCTGGAGCGCGGGAGGGTGCAGAGGGTGATCCACATCCGCACCCAGTACCTCGGCCCGGAGGAGCTGCTCATCGCGGCGAAGATCGGCATGACGCCCGCGATGACGGTGACCGAGGTGGCCGCGGAGATCGACGACGCCGAAGCCCGGATCCGCGCGAAAGTGCCTGCTGCGCGGCTGATCTACCTCGAACCGGACCTGGAGCGGGGGCGGTCGCTGACCCCGTGAGCTGGTCTGGTCTGATACCGGGCCGAGCGCATCACAAGGAGCTAACGAAAGTGCTGGCGGACTCAAGTCACCCAGTTCCGCCCGCAAGACTGCCGGGTTAGGGTGCGACCCACAATTTGGGATTCATGAGGAGGCGACAGTGCCAGGTACTGGGCTGTGGCGAACCAAGTCGGTAGAGCAATCGATCTTGGACACCGACGAGCCGGACACCAAGCTGCGCAAGAACCTGGGCACCTGGGACCTGATCGTCTTCGGTGTGTCCGTGGTGATCGGTGCCGGCATCTTCACCCTCGCCGCGCGGACCGCCGGTGACATGACAGGTCCCTCGGTGTCCTTGGCGTTCGTCCTCGCCGCGATCGCCTGCGGGCTCGCGGCGCTGTGCTACGCCGAGTTCGCCTCCACGGTGCCGGTCGCGGGCAGTGCCTACACCTACTCCTACGCGACCTTCGGCGAGTTCATCGCCTGGATCATCGGCTGGGACCTGATCCTGGAGTTCGCGGTCGCCGCGGCGGCGGTCGCCAAGGGCTGGTCGATCTACCTGGAGCAGGTCTTCGGGCTGATCGGGGTGGAGCTGCCGACCTCGTTCGAGCTGGTCGGCGGGCTGCAGTTCGACTGGGGCGCGGTGCTGCTGGTCGCCGTGCTGTGCACGCTGCTGGCGCTGGGCACCAAGCTGTCCGCGCGGGTCAGCCTGGTCATCACGCTGATCAAGGTCTTCGTGGTGCTGCTGGTCATCGTGGTCGGACTGGGCTACATCAACGCGTCCAACTACACGCCGTTCATCCCGCCGGCGACCGAGGCGTCCGCCACCGACACGCCCGCGATCGAGCAGTCGCTGCTGTCGCTGATCCTCGGTGGTGAGACGAGCACCTTCGGCATCTTCGGCCTGCTGGCCGGTGCGTCGCTGGTGTTCTTCGCCTTCATCGGCTTCGACATCGTCGCCACCACCGCGGAGGAGACCCGCAACCCGCAGAAGAACGCGCCGCGGGGCATCCTCGGCAGCCTGGCGATCGTCACCGTGCTGTACGTGGCCGTCGCCATGGTGGTCACCGGCATGGTGCCCTACACCGACCTGGCGACCGACGAGTCCGGCACCCGCTCCACGCTGGCCACGGCCTTCGCGCAGCACGGGATCAACTGGGCCGCCGCGATCATCGCGGTCGGTGCGCTGGTCGGTCTGACCACGGTCGTCATGGTGCTGCTGCTGGGCCAGACCCGAGTCCTGTTCGCCATGTCCCGCGACGGTCTGGTGCCGCGCGGCCTGGCCAAGACCGACCCGAAGCGCGGCACCCCGACCCGGGCCACCGTGCTGGTCGGCGTGGTCGTGCTGGTGGCGGCCGGTTTCTTCCCGGCGGACAAGCTCGAAGAGATGGTCAACGTCGGCACCCTGTTCGCGTTCGTGCTGGTCTCGCTGGGCGTGATCGTCCTGCGCCGGACCCGGCCCGACCTGCCGCGCGGCTTCCGCGCGCCGCTGGTGCCGCTGGTGCCGATCCTGGCGATCATCGCCTGCGTGTGGCTGATGCTGAACCTGACCGCGCTGACCTGGATCCGGTTCGTCATCTGGATGGTGGCCGGTGTGGTGATCTACTTCCTCTACGGCCGGTCCCACTCCCGGCTGGGGGAGCGGATCAGGAACGGCGAGGTCTCGGCCGGTGGCGAGGTGCCTCGAGGCGCTGGCTCGTCCGACTAGTCCCGGCACCTGCTCGCGCGGCGGCGTCGTCCCGGTGGGGCGGCGCCGCCGCTTTTTTGTGCGCACCGAGCTCGATTCGAACTGATGTTCACCTGCTCGAGTGATGACCTCTCCAGGGCAGCCCAGGATCATGGTTCCCATGGAACTTGCAACGGCTGAACTCAGGACCTGGTGGCCAACCACGAACCGTCCGGTGCGTGCCGACGTGCTGCGCGGTCCCGGTGATCGAGGAGCGCCGCGCTGGTGTCCACCGCCGCACCGCGTGCGCGGTGGCGCGGTCCGTGCTGGACCGCGCCACCGGCTAGCTGCGGGGTGGGTGACTCAGTGCTCGCTGGTGCCCAGCGACATCGCGCGCTCCCACGGGGCGGTGCGTCCGCGCGGCTCGGTGATCTCGGGCAGCACCGACGGCTTGGGCCGGGCCTTCGCGGGCTGCGGCTCCGGCGCGGTGTCCGGCTCGACCTCGTTGTCCGGCGTGGGTTCGGGCTCGTCCGAGGGGTGGGCCAGCTCCTCGACGGAGTCGGTGAGGGATCCGCCGTCGCCGCCCTGCGCGGTGAGTTGAGGTGCCTTCGGCGCGCTCGGCACGGCCGGAGCCTGCGCGGGCGTGGGGGTCTGCGGGCGCAACGGCAGCGTGGCACCGCGGACCGGGGTCTCCAGCCCGGCCGCCATCGCCACCGCCCGGTCCCACTCGGGGTCGCCGGGGTAGTCGGTGTGCCCCAGCACGCCCGGCACCCAGCGGCGGCATGCGAACGGCCCGCGCTGCGGGTCCGGCAGCCAGTGGTCCCCGCCCAGCACCAGCGCGCCGGTGGGGCCGCGGGTCGCCGCGGGTAGCGGGCCTTCGGTGCCGTCGGCACGGAACCCCACGCCGATCAGCATGCCGTCGTAGACCTGCCGGTTCCACGTGGTCACGGCCCCGCCGAGCGGGTCGGTGCCGCGGCACAGCGAGCGCCAGCGCCCGCCGAGCGTTCCGGCCAGGTCGCGCAGCGACTTGTGCGGCACCACGCCGGGGAAGGCCCGCGGGTAGGCCCACTGCAGCTGCGAACCCGCGGTGACCAGCCCGACGCGTTCGCGGTCGGCCTCGGGCAGCGAGTCGAGCAGCCGGGCGGTGGCCACCGCGGCGAGCAGGCTGCCCTGGCTGTGCCCGACGAGCACGACCCGGGTGTTCGGGTCGGCCAGGTGCTCGGTGGCGCGGTCGGCGAGCTCGGGGATGACCTTCAGCGCGTAGCACGGCGGGACCACCGGGTGCGCCTCGCGCGGCCAGAACAGCACCAGGTCGCAGAGCACGCCGAGGTAGCGGGCGGTGTCCCGCTTGCCCGCCGCGCGGTAGACCATCCGCAGCAGGCCGGCCGCCAGTGCGGCCAGCGAAGCGACCCCGATCGCGACCAGCCAGTTCGTGTCCACCAGCGGAGGGAGGTCGACAGTTCGAGCCATCACCGTCACCGCGGTGCTGACCGCCAGCACCCCGGCGATCACCAGGAGGACGACGTGCGAGTAGCGGCGCTGCAGGGCGGCCCACTTCCAGGCGTTCGCGGCCGCGCGCTGGTCCTCCGGGCGACCGGCGTGTAGCAGGGCGATCTCGTCCGGGATCGAGCTGTCGTCATCGGTCCGGGCGGTCCGCCACCGCTTGACCAGTAGCACCGGGATGCCGATGACCGCGGCCAGCGCCAGCAGCACGGCAGTGGCGCCCCAGAAGACCGTGACGTCGTTGAACGCCTCGGGGAGCTTCGGTCCCTGCTCGCTGGGGAGGTCGTCGACGACGAGGGTCTGGCGCACGGTGTACGCGAGCCCGGCCCCGAATCCGGCGCCGAGCATGCAGGCGAACATCAGCACCGGGGCGGACATCCAGCCGCCAGCCCACGGGCGGAGCTGCTGCGGGCAGTTCTTCCAGGTGGGCCGGGCCAGCAGCGTGGCCGGGGTGAGCAGGACCGCGACGGCGACACAGGTGATCACCAGGGTGCTGGTGATCGCGTCGATGGTGGGGCCGGAGCCGGGCAGCTGCCCGACGAGCGGGCCGGGGAGCAGCGCGACCGAGCCCAGCAGCACCGAGGCTGCGGTGACCAGCACCCGCCGCGAGGTGCGGCCGAGCATGCTCCGCAGCACCTTCTCCTTGCCGTCCGGGTACATGTGGGCGGGGTCGTCGAGTCCGACCGTGCCGATCGCGCTGATGCCGATCAGCGCGGCGGCCAGCAGCCACCGCGGGTCCGGGCTGGGCTGGAACGGTCCGCCGAGCGCGAGCATCGCCACAGTGGACAGCGCGGCGGTCACGTGGAGGGCGCGCAGCGCGGGGGTGTCCGGGTCGGCGACGACGTTCGCGCCGGGCAGCATCGGAGCGCGCGCCGAGTGCTGCGGCTTGTCGGTCTTCGGCGCCGAGACCTGCCAGGACACAGTGGACAGACGATGCATGAGGAGGATGACGAGAGCGATCGGCAGCAACGCCACCGAGGAGCGCAGCACGTCGATGGAGCGGACCGCGTCCGGGATGAACTCCAGGCACGTCGCGCCGGGGCTCAGGCACTGCGCGGCCACCATGTCGAGGCTGACCACGGTCAGCTGCGCGACGAACAGCATCGTCAGCAGCAGCGCGGACAGCCGGAGCAAGGCGCGCAGCGCCGTGGAGAGCGCCCGGCTGATGGGGTTGCTGCTCTGCACGGGCGGCAGCATCCAGTGCGCCATGTTCGCCAGCGCGAACGGGAACAGCAGCGCCCAGGTCGCCTTGGCCAACCCGCCGGAGGTCATGCTGCCCCAGACGTAGCCCTCGACGATCCGGGGCACCGAGCGGTCCCCGGTGGACAGCACCGGCCCCGGAACCGGACGGCGCAACCGGTCGGCCGGGCGCATGATCCGCCCGACCCCGTCCCCGGCGACGTCCACCGAAGCGACGGAGTCGGTCAGCTCATCGCCGGTGGCACCGAGGATGCCGTGCACCCGCAGCTCGACCACGCGGGTGTCGGGCCCGGGTATGTGCACTGGTTCCTCCCGAGTCGTTCGCGACCATCGACCACCGGTGATCGATTCTCCACGGCAGCTCACGATCTGGCGAGCTCTGCACCGATGATTCTGGTCGCCCGGACCACCCCCTGTCCCGAGATCGGCCCACTCCACCCCACCAACCCACACCTTCGGCCGAACCCCGCGCGGGACGCGCACCGCAGCTGGTTCCTGGTTCGATGCCCGCGGGCGACCCTTCGTCCGCGGGCATCGAGATCAGGCAGCTGCAGCGGCCGGGTCGGCGACCAGTTCGATCATTTCGGCGAAGCTCCGGAGCAGGTGGTCCCGGGAGGCCTCGTCGAGCCGCGCGAGCTGGCTCTCGAGCTCGCCGAGCAGCCCGTCGTGCGCCTCCACCTCCGGGGAACCTTCGTAGTGCTGCAGGAGGCGCTCCAGGTCGTTGAGCTTGTTCGCGCGGCCCGGGTCGTCCTGGACCCACCAGAGCAGGGCCGCCTGCCGGTCGGGAAACACCTCCCGGCGCAGGTACTCGCGCTCCTCGGCCTTGATCAGCCGGGTCATGGCGTTGTTCTCGCGGTGCTGGAGCAACTTCAGGTAGCGCTCGGTGGCCTCGCGGTGCTCGTCGGACACCGTGAGCGTGACCTCGCCACGACCGACCACCCCGGGCCCGGTCAACGAGGCCAGCTGGCGGTTGATCTCCGCCTCCACCAGCTCGCGCTGCGTCACCAGGGCCTGCTTCGCCAGGGGCTGTGCCAGGCGGCCCGCTTCGGTCTTGATGAAGGTCTCGGGGTCGAGGTCCGGAGGAACCTCGGGGAGCACCTGCCAGTACAGCTCGAAACCCGCGTCGAAGCAGGACCCGTTGATCGCGCCCGGCAGCTGCGCGCGCAGTCGGGTGGCGTACCACTGCCCGGGTAAGCGCCCGAACTGCGGGAACGGGATCCCCTTCCGGTTGGCGAGCCAACTCGCCAACTTGTTGAGCCCGGTGACCATGTGCTGGGTGAACGTCATGTCCCTTCCCTGGATATCGTGTTAGGGGGTGGGGCGGCGGAAGTGCTGGAAGGACCTGCGCAGCTCGTCGACCTTCCGCTGTGCCGGATCGACACCGCGCAACCTGGTGAGCAGCTCGCGCAACACGCTTGCCCGGTCGGTTCGGTCCGCAGCCCACCGCCGGGCTGCGTGCTCGAGCTGGGCGACGCGCAACCCGGACGACGCTGCCGCGCTGACCAGCACCGCCAAGGTCTGATCGGCCTCGGGGCCGCTCGCGGCGTTGTCGAGCCAGGTGCCGACCGCGGCTTCCCACAGCTCGTGCACGCGCCGTGACCCGCCGGGCAGCAAATCCATGGTGTGCCGCCAGCATGTTCGAAGACCCCGATCGAGGTCTGCCACGCCTGTCGGGCCGGTGAGGGGTTCCTGCGCGAGCAGCAGGAAGATCACCGCTCCGTCCTTCCGCGCCTGCGAGGTCGTCGGGTACGTGCACCAGCGCCGAACGCGGGCGAGCACGCCCGGTGCTGTTTCCTCGCGTTCTGCCAGCGTGCGCACTGCTTGGGTGCCCAGCGCGGAGACCCGTTCGTTGGAGCCAAAGGCCGCGAGGTGGCGGAGCCTGGTGAGGCACAGCTGCAGGTCGACCCGCGCGAGGTCACCACCGCACACCGAGGCGACGACGGCGGCCACGGCTGCGCTCGGTGAACTGGTGGCCCACTCCTTCAAGGCCGCCCGCGTCCGTCGCCCGAGGACTGGATCGAGGGCGCTGTTGGTCAGGAGCCGGGCGGCCGTTTCCGATTTGCGCGCTGCCCAGGCACGGCCGACATCGGTGATCACATCGGGATCGTTGAACTCGGTGGCCACGGCGAGCAGGCGGTCGCTCAACGCGTCGACGAGCTCCGCGTCGAGCCGCCTCCCGAGGCGTGCTGGCAACGTGCTGAGCCAGTCCAGGATGGTCCTGCGCAGCCACGGCTGGTCGAGCCACACGTAGTTGAAGACGGCGTCGGCGAAACCTGGCCTGCTGAAACCGACCCGGTGCCTGGCGAGCTGGGCGTGCATCTGGTCGAGCCGCTCGCGCAGGCCATCGGCGTTGAAGGGCGGGAACCCGCCCGAGCCCGACATGCGCACCAGTTCACCGGCTTCTTCGGCGATGACGAAGGTGGGTGCCCCGTCGAGGGCGGCCAGAGCCACCAGCAATGCCCGATCCTCGGCCGACTTGTGCTCGCGGTACCACTGGCCCACCACGTCCTGCCAGGCGTGGAAGCCCGCTTCGACATCGGGGTACAGCTCGTCGAGCCGCCGATGCGGGGCGGCGCGGCTGAGGTCGCGGATCAGCTCCGCCAGTGCCCTCGCCCGGTCCGGACTCGCCCGGTCCAGGAGGGTGCGCAGCCGACTGTCCGCCTCCGCGCGGGCGGTGACGACCGCCTCGCGCACGGCAACTGGCGGGTCCGCCACGGCTTCGAGGTGCTTGGCCAGCACGGCTGCGGGAGTCGGCCGGGTGAGCCAGACGACGTTCGCCGGATCAGTCCGGAGCGCGGTGACGTCGTGCCTGAGTTCGGGCGGCACGATCACCACGGCGCGGCTCTCGGTCGAGGCCAGCTCGGCCTCCGCTGCCGCCAGCTGGTCTGACACCTCACCCGGGGGCAGCTCGGCAGTGCTGCGGAGGTCGATGAGCAAACCGGTCCGATCGCCGATGTACTCGGACAGCCGCAGGTCCTGGTCGGCCGTCACCATGCGGGGCGAGGTCTTCGCCTCGTGCAGCAGCATCGTCGCGGCGGTGTGCAAACCGCTGCCCGGATGACCGGTGATCACGGTCCGGTGGTTCTTGGTGAGCTTCTCGAGCGCGTCCGAGTACCCGTCCGGGGGCTCGAAGACCTGCGCCAGCCAGGTCAACCAGGTGTGGTCGTAACGGCTGCGGGCGAGCAGCTTCTGCGAACCGTAGGTGTAGTGGTACGTGTAGTTGTTGTCGCCGTGGTGCTCACCGGCGAACGGGCTTTGGCTCGCGGTCTCGACGGTGTTGTCCATCGTGGTCATCGCGCGTCACCGGTCGGGCTGCCGAAGGTGAAGTTGTTGTTGCCGTCGTGCTCCTTCGCGATGGCGCTCTGCTGCACGGTGCCGATGTCGAACCGGGCGGCGACCGGGGCAGTGGATTTCGTCGGCTTGGACTCGAGCTCGCTGGTGTCCGCCCGGGAGACACCTTCGATGTGGCCGAGCTCGTCGAGCGGCACCGAGGGGCACGGGATGTACAGCCAGCCGATGTCGTGGAAGTTCTTCACGGTCACGGCGTTGCGCTTGAACTGGGTGCGCCGGAGCTTCGTGTACTCGGCTTCGACGACGTCGGTGACGACCCGCTGCGACAGGATCACCGCCAGGAAGGTGGTGTCCGGGTCGGACTTGCTCAGCACGTCGCGGACCGGTTGGGAGTCCAGCAGGCGGTGCGTCTCGTTCATCGGGGTGGCCAACCCGCTGTCCGGGATCGGGCCGACGTGGATGCTGGCTCGCAGCCGCATGCGCAGGTCGCGGCTGCGGGCGCGCACCACCCCGTCATGCGCTTCCAGCACGTCCTGCAGCTCACCGAGGAGCGGGTCGACCAGGAACGGGGTGTCCACGGCCTCCACGCCGAAGTAGTATCCGTCGCCGGTGGAGGCGCCGAACACCCGCGTTTCCCACAACCGGGACAGGTTGCACTGCGCGAGAGCCTGCTCCAACAGCTGCGGGATCTCCTGCCCGAGCTGCTCCTGGTGGGCACTCGGCGCGTCGCTGAACCCCTTCGCGTCCACGGCGAACACCGTTCGGTAGGGCGGGAGCTGCCTGCTGCGGCGAACGTGCGGCACGGCTGCACTCGTCATCTGGAGCTGTCCTTTCGGGCTCGGTTCGGTACGAGGCGAGCTTCGACGCGCGCCGCGCCGCACCGAGTCCGAAATCGGACTCCGTGCGGAGTGCTTTGAATCACTCCAGGTCGTCGGGGTGGATTTCGTCGGCGAGACCGCTGGGAGCGAGCAGATGCACCCCGCCCACCTCGGTGCGCAGCAATCCCTGTTCGCGGAAGTGCCCGAGCGCGGCCTTCACCGAGCTGGCTGCGACTCCGAGCAGCTCAGCCATTTCCTTCTGGTAGAGCGGGATGAACGTGGTCGGAGCTGCCATCGCGGCGAGTTGCACCAGCAGCCATGCGACTTTGGAGCGCACTGGCAGGCCAGCGAGCTCCGAGACCATCGTGCTGTTCCAGCGGAGCTTGGCGCTGAGGTAGCGGGACAACGTCGCTTCGAGCCGGTGGCGGTTCAGGAACCCGACGAACGCCGTGCCGCGGATGAGCCGCGTCTTGCACTCGGTGACCGCGTACACGCTCGCGGACCTGCGCGCGTCGTCGATCGCGGAGAATTCGCCCAACGTGTCGCCCGGCCCGCGGACAGCGATCAGGGTCTGTCCGCGGCCGGGGCGGGCTGCCACCACTTTGCAGACACCCTCGACGACCACGAGCACGAATGTGTCTTCGGCGCCTTCCCGCAGCAGCATCTCGCCCGGTCGGTACAGCTTCGGGACCCCGATGCTGAGCAGCTCGTGCCACACGGGTGCGGGCAGGTGGTCGCGGAACGTCCGGTAACGGAGGTGGTCAGTGCTGGTCACGTTCCTCGACCCTGCAGCGGACCACGCGTTCGCCGGGCTGGATCAGATCAACTGAACCCGGATGGCGGCTGCCCGGGCACGTTCCGTCACCCGCCGGCGGTGATCTCGGGTTCGTGGCGGACCGGGAAGTTGACCGAGTTCGCGATGTAGCACTTGCGGTGGGCTTGTGCGTGCAGTTCGCGGGCCTTGGGCAGGGTTGCCGGGTCGGCGATCACCACCTTCGGGCGGAGGACGACCTCGGTGAAGTGGCCGCCGGTGTCGGGCACCTCGACCATGGTCGCGCTCGCCTCGTCGCGGTAGGCCGTGACCACCACGCCGGAGGCGCTGCACAGGCCGAGGTACCAGAGCATGTGGCACTCGGACAGCGCCGCGAGCAGGAAGTCCTCCGGGTTCGGGAGGTTCGGGTCGCCGCGGAACGCCGGGTCGGCGGAGGCCGTCAGCGGGGGCTTGCCGTCGATCTCCACCACGTGCTCGCGGCTGTACTCGCGGTAGGAGGCCGTGCCCTGGCCGGTGTTGCCGGTCCAGGTCACCGTCAGCTGGTAGGAGTGGCTCTTCTGCATGCAACCGGTATACAACTGAATGGCCTGGGGGCAAAGCGGATTTCCGCCCCGGCGGGCTGACCGGGGGAGGCCGTCGGGAGGGCGGCGGTGCTCGACTACGGTCAATGCCGTGGGTCGACTCATCGTCATCGAGGGCTTGGACGGCGCGGGCAAGCGCACCTTCGCCAGCGGCATCACCGCGGAGCTCAGCTCCCGCGGTTGCTCCGTGGCGCGCGCCGCGTTCCCGCGCTACACCGAGGACATCCACGGTGCCCTCATCGGCGAGGCGCTCCGCGGGGGCCACGGCGACCTCGGCGACTCCGTCTACGGCATCGCCGTGCTCAACGCGCTCGACCGCCGCTCCGCGGCCGCCACTCTCCGCGACGACCTCCGCGCCCACGACGTCCTGCTGCTGGACCGCTACGTCGCCTCCAACGCCGCCTACGGCGCCGCCCGGCTGCACCAGGACAGCGCCGGCGACTTCGTCGCCTGGGTCCAGCAGCTGGAGGTGGAGCGCTTCGCGCTGCCCAAGCCGGACCTGCAGATCCTGCTGCAGGTCCCGACGGAGGTGGCGGCCAGCCGGGCCGAGCACCGCGAGCGGACCGAAGCGGACCGGCAGCGCGACAACTTCGAGTCCGACGCCGGGCTGCAGAAGCGCTGCGGCGAGGTCTACGCGCAGCTGGCGGCGGCCGACTGGTGGTCGCCGTGGCTCGTGGTGGACGGTTCCGCGGCGCTCGACTTCGCCGGGATCGTCGACGAGCACGTCCTGGGCTGACTGGCGGGCCCAGCGCAGCGACCCGGATCACCCGGGAACTGCTCCGTTCGGCGGTATGAACTGGGCCGTGTCGAGCAGCGGCGGCCCGACCTGCGGTGACGATCAGCGGGTGCGTGCACGGCAGCTGGTGCAGGAGTGCAACCATGTTGGACATGAAGGCACGCGTGCTCGTGGTGGACGACGATCCGGCCCTGGCCGAAATGCTGACCATCGTGCTGCGGGGAGAGGGGTTTGAGACCGCCGTCGTCAGCGATGGCACCAAGGCGCTGCCTGCCCTGCGCGAGCTCAAGCCGGACCTGGTGCTGCTGGACCTGATGCTGCCGGGGATGAACGGCATCGACGTCTGCAAGGCCATCCGCACCGAGTCCGTCGTGCCGATCGTGATGCTGACCGCCAAGAGCGACACCGTGGACGTGGTGCTCGGCCTGGAGTCGGGGGCCGACGACTACGTGGTCAAGCCGTTCAAGCCGAAGGAGCTGGTGGCCCGGCTGCGCGCCCGGTTGCGCCGAACCGACGCCGAGCCGGCCGAGGTGCTCACCATCGGCGACGTCACCATCGACGTGCCCGGGCACGAGGTGACCCGGGACGGCCAGCCGATCGCGCTGACCCCGCTGGAGTTCGACCTGCTGGTCGCGCTGGCCCGCAAGCCGCGCCAAGTGTTCACCCGCGAGGTCCTGCTGGAGCAGGTCTGGGGCTACCGCCACGCGGCCGACACGCGCCTGGTGAACGTGCACGTCCAGCGCCTTCGGTCGAAGGTGGAGCGCGACCCGGAGCGCCCCGAGGTGGTGCTGACCGTCCGCGGCGTCGGTTACAAGGCGGGCCCCCCGTGATCGGGTAGCCGGACCTGGAGCGCCTGCTCGCGAGCGGGCGCTCTTCGCATGTCGTGGGCCGGTGCGGCCCGCGGATCGGCCCCCTGGCACAGTCTTCCCACCGGGTCGTAGTCGTGGAGGGCGACGGTTGTCGTGAACGTGTGGACGCGTCGAAGCCGCTGGGTGCGGCGGCTGGTCAGTCGTGTCCAGGAGGAGATCCGCGACCGCTGGCGCCGCTTCGAGGCCCTCTGGCGCCGCTCGATGCAGCTGCGCGTCGTGGTCAGCACCCTCGCCCTGTCGCTGGCCGTGGTGATCGTGCTGGGCATGGTGCTGCAGTGGCAGATCACCTCCCAGCTGCTGGACACCAAGGAGGACGGTGCGATCACGCAGGTCGACACCAGCCTGCCGATCCTGGAGCGCGAGCTCACCGCGGTCGACCCCAACGCCGACCCGGAGAGCGTCCGGGAGCAGCTGACGGCCGCGTTGAACCGGCTGACGACGTCCTCCTCCGGCCAGTCCACGACGGAGACGGTGGCGGGCGCGTTCACCCCGGTGCTGGTCGACGGGTTGGCGCCGGTCGACCGGGACGAGCAGCCCCACGCGGGCCCGGTGGAGGACGTGCCGGAGGACCTGCGCCTGTTCGCCGAGCGCGGCCAGCTCGCGACCAAGATCAAGACGGTGCCGCGGGACAACGGCCAGGTCACCATGCTCATCGTGGGCACCCCGGTGGCCAGCGCGACCCGGTCGCTGCAGCTGTACATGATGTTCCCGCTCAGCGCGGAGCAGGAGACCCTCCGCGTCGTGCAGCAGACCCTGCTGATCAGCGGCGCGGTGCTGCTGGTCCTGCTCGGCCTGATCACGAACCTGGTGACCCGGCAGATCGTGCGCCCGGTGCGGCAGGCCGCGCAGATCGCCGAGGAGCTCGCCGAAGGCGACCTGGACAAGCGCATGCGGGTGATCGGCGAGGACGACGTCGCGCGGCTCGCCGAGTCGTTCAACGAGATGGCTGACAGCCTCAAACAGCAGATCACGCAGCTGGAGGAGTTCGGCCAGCTGCAGCGCCGGTTCACCTCCGACGTTTCGCACGAGCTGCGCACCCCGCTGACCACGGTGCGGATGGCCGCCGACGTGCTGCACGCCTCCCGCGAGCAGTTCCCGCCCGGCCTGTCCCGCTCCACCGAGCTGCTGGTCGACGAGCTGGACCGGTTCGAGCTGCTGCTGGGCGACCTGCTGGAGATCTCCCGGTTGGACGCCGGGGTGGCCGACCTGTCCGCCGAGCAGGTCGACATCGTCGAGCTGGTGGAGCGCTCGGTGGAGGCGCTGCGCCCCATCGCCGACGAGGGCGGCGTCGAGCTGCGGGTGATCGTCCCGGCCAACGGTGCCTCCGAGCTGGACATCGTCGCCGACGCCCGCCGCGTCGAGCGGATCATGCGGAACCTGGTGGCCAACGCGATCGACCACGCCGAGGGCGGGCCGGTCGAGATCCGCTTCGGCAGCAGTGAGCAGGCGGTCGCGGTGACCGTCCGGGACTACGGCGTCGGCCTGCGCGCCGGGGAGGCCGAGCTGGTGTTCACCCGGTTCTGGCGGGCCGACCCGTCCCGGAACCGGCGCACCGGCGGCACCGGGCTGGGCCTGTCGATCAGCCAGGAGGACGCCCGGTTGCACGGCGGTGCCCTGGACGCCTGGGGGGAGCCGGGCGAGGGGTCCTGCTTCCGCGTCACCCTGCCCCGCCGACCCGGTGCGGAGTTCGACGGCAGCCCGCTGCCGCTGCCCGGCACCCGCCGCATCGCCGCGCCGGAGGCGCTGCTGGCCGCGTCGGTGGAGCGCCCGCAGGACGCCGAGCCCGGTGGCGGCGTCCACGACCGCGGCCCAGCTCGGCTGTCCGAGGACTCGTGGGAGGACGAATGATGGGGGGTCGGGTCACCCGCTGCCTGGCGGTGCTGTCGGTGCTGCTGGTTCCGCTGACCTCGTGCGCGTCGATCCCGGAGGAGTCGGATCCGGTGGCCGTGCGGGAGGCCGACGAGCGCAACTCGACGACGGAGGTGACCCCGCCGCCGGACAACCTCGACCCGCTCGGGCTGGTCCGCCGGTTCGTGGACTCCGCGTCCCCGGCCAGCAACCACGAGGCGGCCCGGATGCACCTCGACGCGGTGCAGGCCAAGCAGTGGTCACCGGGACCCGACCTGCTGATCGTGAGCAACGTCGACACCATCCCGGCCCCACCCCCGCCGGAACCGCTGCCCGACGGCGTGCAACTGGTGACGGTGCAGGCGGACAAGGTGGGGCGGCTGCTGCCGGACTCCTCCTTCGTGCCGGACGTCGGCGAGTACGAGGCCACCGTGCGGGTCGAGCTCCAGCCGGACGGCAAGTGGCGGATCGCCTCGCCACCGGCCGAGATGGTGGTGAGCCGCGACGCGTTCAGCAGCGTGTACCGCTCGGTGCCGATCTACTTCCTCGACCACGACGCCACCGGTGTCGTCCCGGACGTGCGCTACGTGGCCTCACAACCGGCCAGCACCCTGCCGCGCCGGGTCATCGACCTGCTGACCTCGGGCCCGTCGGAGGGGCTGCGCTCGGCGCTGCGCACCGCCATCCCGCCCGGGGTGCGCCCCCGCACCAACACCAGCGAGGCCACCGGGGACGGCGCGCTGGAGGTCAACCTCAGCAACCTCGGTGAGGTCTCCGACGAGACGCGGTGGCTGATCGCCGCCCAGGTCGTGTTCACCCTGCAGAAGGTCAGCAACGCGCGGGTGCGGCTGCAGGAGGAGGGCATGCCGCTGCTGTCGGACACCCAGGACCTGCGGCCGACCGACCTCACCAAGTACGAGATCGACAACATGCCGCGCCAGGACCTGGGCGGGCTCGCCGTGATCGACGAACGCCTCAAGCGCCTGGACAGCCGCGCCGACCCGGTCCCCGGACCGGCCGGGTCCGGCGAGTACCAGGTGCTGCGCGCCGGGCAGTCGCCCGACGGGCGCCGGATCGCGGCGGTGACCCGGCGGTCTCCGGAGGAGGTCGGGCTGCGGGTCGGCCCCTACGGCGAGGCCCTCACCGAGCTCGGCCCGCCCGGCAGCTTCATGAGTAAGCCGACCTGGCGCGGCAACGACGAGGTGTGGACGGTGGTCGCCGGGCGCGACGTGATCCGGGCGCGGCACGGCAGCCACGGCTGGACCGTGGAGCAGGTCGACTCCGCGGACTTCACCCGCGGGCGGCCGATCACCGACCTGCGGCTGTCGCGGGACGGCACCCGGGTCGCGGCCGTGATCGACGGTCAGCTTGTGGTGGGCGCGGTGTCCGACCAGGACGGTGCGGTGGTGCTGGACCGGCCGATCCCGCTGCCCGCCCCGCAGCGCGCGCAGGTCCTGGGCCTGGAATGGCGGGACAAGGAGTCCCTGGCGGTGATCACCGACAGCCACAGCTCCCCGGTCTACGAGGTGTCGGTGGACGGCTTCCGCTGGCAGTCCTACACGTCCGCGAACCTGGGTCAGCCGATGAAGACGATCACGGTGGGGCCGGGCCCGACGGTGATCGTCGCCGACCGCAGCAACATCTGGGCCTCCGCCGACCCGAACGACGTGTGGTCCCTACTGGAACCCCGCATCGGCAGCAGCTCCCTCCCGTTCTTCCCGGGCTGACCAGGCTCGCCGCGCGTCACCGACGTCGATCGGGCTCGTGACAGGCGACCGGGTGACGGCGGGGAGTTGCGGCGCCCAGTGCCCGACACTCGTCGGTGTGTCGGCAAGCCGGTCCACGGCATGATCGCCCGATGTTCCGCGACGGGCTCTCCGGACTGGTCGACCTGCTGCTACCGCTGCACTGCTCGGGCTGCGGCGCGGCCGGTACCGCGTGGTGCCCGGACTGCGCCCGCGAACTCGGCGGCCTCCACCGCGTCGAACGCCCACTGCTGCCACCCACCCCACCGGCGTACGCGCTGGGCCGCTACCGCGGCGCCGCCCGCCGCGCGGTGCTGGCGTACAAGGAGGCCGGGCAGCGCCACCTCGCCGACCCGCTGGCGCGGCACCTGGCCACCGGCCTGCGCGCGATCACCGAACAGCACCAGCTCGACCACCACTGGTGGCTGGTGCCGGCGCCCTCCCGAGCCATCGCCGCCCGCCGACGCGGCGGCGCGCACATGCGGCGCATCGCGCACCGGATGTCGGCGCTGCTCACCGCGGCGGGCTGGCCGACCGCGGTGGCCGACTGCCTGCTGACCGCGCGCGGCGCCGCCGACTCGACCGGGCTCGATGCGGCCGAACGGGTGCGCAACCTGTCTGGGCGAGTGCTCCTCCAGAACGGTCGACTTCCCCCGCCCACCGCCCAACTCGTCCTGATCGACGACGTCATCACCACCGCCGCGACCGCCGCGGCCTGCCTGGCGGTCCTCGGAACCGCAGGTCGCGCCGTCCACGCGGTGCTGAGCCTGACGGCGACCGCGGGCTGAGGTGAACGGGTGACCCACCATTGTCCGAACGGACCCGGGAACTTCCCCCGCCGCGCACTCGTTCCCCGGGTGTGAGCAGGCAGATCCCGCCCCCACCACGGCCTCGCGCGGCGCAGTCGCGGCGAGCGGCCGAACGGGTGAAAATCCGGGGTGGAGGGTCCCTGCGAGCACTGTCCGCGCACGCTGCGCGCGTGCTTCGAACGGTGGCACCAATCACTCTCGGTGGCCGCTTGACTTCGCCCAACCCGGGGGGTGTCACAAATCGGTAAAGCGAGCTAACGTGCCACTCAATCCAGCCAACCCCTGGCGGAGGGAAGGAGCGACATCCCATGTCCCTGGCGCCGGAAGCGAGCTGATCGCACTGCTGGCGCCACGCACCTCTCCTACGGAATCGGAGGTCGTGAATGGATATCGTCGTCAAGGGTCGTAACGTCGAGGTCCCCGAGCACTACCGGGACCACGTCAACGCCAAGTTGACCCGGCTTGAGCGGTACAACAGGAAGGCAATCCGGGCGGACGTGGAGCTCTTCCACGAGCGCAACCCCCGTCAGGCCAAGAACTGCCAGCGAGTCGAGATCACCCTGGTGGGCAAGGGCACGCCGGTGCGCGCCGAGGCCTGCGCCGGCGACTTCTACGCTGCGCTCGACGCCGCAACGACCAAGCTGGAGAGCCGCCTCCGGCGCATGCACGACCGTAGGAAGGTGCACTACGGACAGCACAACCCGACTTCCGTGGCAGAGGCGACCGCAGCGATGGCGGACCGGCCCGTGGTGATGGGCGCCGCAGCGGCCGAGGGCCGCACCACGCTGCTCGAAGCGCCCCAGGAAGCACCCGAGCACAGCGCCGAGGTGCCCGGACAGCGGATGGCTGAGGACGGCTACCAACCGGGCCGCGTCGTCCGAGAGAAGGAGCACTCGGCCAAGCCGATGACCGTCGACGAAGCCCTGTACCAGATGGAACTGGTCGGGCACGACTTCTACCTCTTCTCCGACGCCGACAGCGGGAGGCCGAGCGTGGTCTACCGGCGGAAGGGATTTGACTACGGAGTGATCAGATTGGCGGACGCCCTGTAGGGCGAGTCTCCGCCAACGCCGACCCGAACGGCTGTCCCCCGCGTACCGTGGTCCGCGGGGGACAGCTGCGTGTGCGGGGCCGCCACCGGACCACACCGGATGACCGGTCCTCGTCACCAGCTCTAATACGATGGCCGCAAAGCGTCCGTGACGGACGCGTCACGATCAGCTAGTGAGGTCGACCGGATGGTCCTGTCCCGACTGCTCCGCGCCGGCGAGGGCAAGATGCTCAAGCGCCTGCGCGCCATCGCAGCGCACATCAATGAGCTCGAAGGCGACGTCGCCGCTCTGTCCGACGCCGAGCTGCGGGGCAAGACCGAGGAGTTCAAACGCCGGTACAGCGACGGCGAGACCCTCGACGAACTGCTGCCGGAGGCGTTCGCGGTGGCGCGCGAAGGCGCCAAGCGCACGCTTGGCCAGCGCCACTACGACGTCCAGCTGATGGGCGGCGCGGCACTGCATCTGGGCAACATCGCCGAGATGAAGACCGGTGAGGGCAAGACCCTCACCTGCGTGCTGCCCGCCTACCTCAACGCGATCACCGGCGAGGGCGTGCACGTCGTCACGGTCAACGACTACCTCGCCCGCCGCGACGCCGAGTGGATGGGCCGCGTGCACCGCTTCCTCGGCCTGGAGGTCGGCGCGATCCTCGCCGAGATGACCCCCGAGCAGCGGCGCAAGGCCTACGCCGCGGACGTCACCTACGGCACGAACAACGAGTTCGGCTTCGACTACCTGCGCGACAACATGGCCTGGAGCCTGGCCGACTGCGTGCAGCGCGGGCACTACTTCGCCGTCGTCGACGAGGTCGACTCCATCCTGATTGACGAGGCCCGGACCCCGCTGATCATCTCCGGCCCCGCGGACCAGTCGTCCCGGTGGTACCAGGAGTTCGCCCGGCTCGCCCCGATGCTCAAGCGCGACGAGCACTACGAGGTCGACGAGCGCAAGCGCACCGTCGGCGTCACCGAGGAGGGCGTGTCGATCATCGAGGACCAGCTCGGCATCGACAACCTCTACGAGGCCGCGAACACCCCGCTGGTCGGCTACCTGAACAACGCGCTCAAGGCCAAGGAGCTGTACAAGCGCGACAAGGAGTACATCGTCCGCGACGGCGAGGTGCTGATCGTCGACGAGTTCACCGGCCGCATCCTCGCCGGGCGCCGCTTCAACGAGGGCATGCACCAGGCCATCGAGGCCAAGGAAGGCGTCGAGATCAAGGCCGAGAACCAGACGCTGGCCACGATCACGCTGCAGAACTACTTCCGCCTCTACGACAAGCTCGCGGGCATGACCGGTACCGCCGAGACCGAGGCGGCCGAGTTCCACACCACCTACAAGCTCGGCGTGGTGCCGATCCCGACCAACGAGCCGATGGCCCGCGTGGACCAACCGGACCTGGTCTACAAGACCGAGCCCGCCAAGTTCGAGGCGGTCGCCGAGGACATCGAGGAGCGGCACCGGGCTGGGCAGCCGGTGCTGGTCGGCACCACCAGCGTCGAGCGCTCCGAGTACCTGTCGAAGCTGCTCACCCAGCGGGGCATCCCGCACAGCGTGCTCAACGCGAAGAACCACTCGCGGGAAGCCGCGATCATCGCCGAGGCCGGTCGCAAGGGCGCCGTCACCGTCGCCACCAACATGGCCGGTCGCGGTACCGACATCGTGCTGGGCGGCAACGTCGACCACCTCGCCGACGCCGAGCTGCGCTCCCGCGGCCTGGACCCGGTGGAGAACCGCGAGCAGTACGAGGCCGAGTGGCCCGCGGTCGTGAAGAAGATCAAGGCGCAGGCCGAGGCCGAGGCCGAGGAGGTCCGAGCGAGCGGCGGGCTCTACGTGCTCGGCACCGAGCGCCACGAGTCCCGGCGCATCGACAACCAGCTGCGCGGTCGTTCCGGCCGCCAGGGCGACCCGGGTGAGTCCCGGTTTTACCTGTCGCTGGGCGACGAGCTGATGCGGCGGTTCAACGCGGCCATGGTCGAGACGGTGATGACCCGCCTCAAGGTGCCCGACGACGTGCCGATCGAGCACAAGATGGTCAGCCGCGCGATCCGCAGCGCGCAGACCCAGGTCGAGCAGCAGAACATGGAGATCCGCAAGAACGTCCTCAAGTACGACGAGGTCATGAACCAGCAGCGGACCGTCATCTACGACGAGCGGCACCGCGTGCTGGCCGGTGAGGACCTGCAGGGGCAGGTGATGCACATGCTCACCGACGTCGTCACCGCCTACGTCGACGCGGAGACCGCTGAGGGCTACGCCGAGGACTGGGACTTCGAGAAGCTCTGGACCGCGTTGAAGACGCTCTACCCGGTGTCGCTGGACTGGGAGGAGCTCGTCGACTCCGACGAGGACCTCACCAAGGAGCGGCTGCAGGAGCTGGTCATCGAGGACGCGAAGGCCGCCTACGCCAAGCGCGAGGCCGAGGTCGACGGCAAGGTCGGCCCCGGCGCGATGCGCGAGCTGGAGCGCCGGGTCGTGCTCAGCGTCCTGGACCGCAAGTGGCGCGAGCACCTCTACGAGATGGACTACCTCAAGGAGGGCATCGGGCTGCGCGCGATGGCGCAGCGCGACCCGCTGATCGAGTACCGCCGCGAGGGCTTCGACATGTTCGGGGCGATGCTGGAGGCGCTCAAGGAGGAGTCCGTCGGGTTCCTGTTCAACGTCCAGGTGGAGGCCGCGGAACCGCAGCCCGCGCCGGAGGAGCCGGCCGTCCCGGTCTCGGTGAGCCAGGTCGGCAACGGCACCCCCGACGTGCAGCAGACCCCGCGCCCCGCCCCGCAGCCGAAGCGAGCCCGCCCGGCTTCCGCCGGACCAGCGCTGAGCCAGCTCGGCAGCGCACCGTCGGCAGCGGGGGAGAACGCTCCCACCGCGCTGCGCGGCAAGGGCCTCGACAGCCCGGGGCAGCAGCGGCTGAGCTACTCCGGGCCGAACGAGACCGGCGGCGTCGAGACCAGCAACGACGACGCGCAGGGCCCGGAAGCCCGCGGCGGCACCCGCCGTGAGCGCCGGGCGGCTGCTCGCGCTGAAGCGAAGAAGAACCGGCGGCGCTGATCAGACGAGGGACAGGCGAGTGCACACCCAGTGCTCGCCGTCCCGCTCGATCCGCAACACCAAGGCCCGGACCCGGTCGTGCGTTCCGACGACCATGCACGCCTCCACCGCGTACTCGGTGATCGGGCAGGCGTGCACGGAACGCACCCGGTGCTCCGGGCCTTGTGCTGCGTGCAGCCGGGTGGTGAGCAGCAGCCCGGCGACCCGCGAGGAGACGTGCTCTTCGACGTCGTGCACGGCGCGCCGACCGGAGAGCACGTCGAACACGTGCCCGCCGACGGACGCAGCGACGGCGACAGCGCTCCGCTCGCCCGGATCGTCGGTGGTGGTCGGCGTGATCGGGGCGTCGAGCTCGAGGACTGCGGTCATGGCACCTCCGGGGTTTCGGTGGGAACTCCTCGCTCTACTGAGGAAGTTCCCTCCCGAATCCGGTCACTTTTCGGCGCAGACCGCCTGATCGTGTGAGCTACCGTGCGCACGTGGAACTCAGGGGATTGCTGCTGGACTACGCCGGGGTGCTGGACGACCCGGGCGGCGCGGCCGCGGACGCGCCGCCGTTGCTCGAGGTCGCGTGCCGGGCCCGGCGGAGCGGGGTCAGCACGGCGGTGGTGTCGAACGCCAGCGGTCTGCCCGACCCGCGAGTAGCGGACCTCTTCGACGCGGTGGTGCTCTCCGGAGCGGTGGCGGTCGCCAAGCCGAGTCGCGAGATCTACCTGCTGACCGCGCGCCGGTTGGGGCTGGAACCGCAGCAGTGCGTGTTCGTCGACGACCTGCACCGGAACGTGGCCGGTGCGGTGGCGAACGGAATGGTGGGGGTGCACCACCAGGACGTCGATTCGACGGTCGCCGAGCTGTCCGCCCTCTTCGACTTCGAAATGCCCGCCTGACCTGGCACTTCCCCGTTGAAGGGGGGTGGTGTTCAAGGGGGTTTCGGGGGTGTGTAGAGTTGTCCAGGTCAGCGCGACACGGGCCGGGAAAACCGGGCCGGGCGTGACGCGGGCCCACGAACCAAGCTCCCGCGCTTGAGTGGTAGAGTGGGTGGGCCTTCAACGGCAAGACTTTGAAAATGCGATGTGCTTCGTGGTTGACAACTTTAG
>NZ_JBEPDU010000074.1:0-25901 GCF_040300525.1 Saccharopolyspora sp. NPDC000359
AGCGGCTGGTGGCCTACGTGGTGGGCGGCGGGGACGCCGCCGAGCTGCGCCGCCACGTGGCCGACGCGCTGCCCGACCACATGGTCCCGGCCGCGGTGGTGCTCGTCGACGCGCTGCCGCTGATGCCCAACGGCAAGCTCGACCGCCGCGCGCTGCCCGCCCCCGACCTGGGCGGAGCGGTCGGCGGCACGATGCCGCGCAACCCCACCGAGGAGATCCTCTGCGGGCTGTTCGCCGAGGTGCTCGGGCTGCCCCGGGTCGGCACCGAGGACAGCTTCTTCGACCTGGGCGGGCACTCGCTGCTGGCGGCCAAGCTCATCGGCCGCATCCGCGACGCGCTGGGCGTGCGGGTCAACGTCGGCAGCCTGTTCGCCGCGCCGACCGTGGTCGGCCTGGCCGAGCGGCTGCACAGCGGCGGCAGCCGGGACGCGCTGGAGATCCTGCTGCCGCTGCGCACCGGGGGCAGCAAGCCACCGCTGTTCTGCGTGCACCCGGCGGCCGGGCTGGCCTGGCCGTTCTCCGGCCTGCTCAAGCACGTCGACGACGAGCGGCCGGTCTACGGCGTCCAGTCGCGCGGGCTCGCCGAACCGAGGCCGGTCGCGGCCAGCCTGTCGGAGATGGCCGCCGAGTACCTGGAGCACATCCGGCAGGTCCAGCCGCACGGGCCGTACCACTTCCTCGGCTGGTCCTTCGGCGGTGTGGTCGCGCACGAGATGAGCACCCACCTGCAGGCGCAGGGCGAGGAGGTGCGCTTCCTGTGCATGCTCGACTCCTACCCCAAGGACGTGTGGGACGAGCTGCCGACCGAGGAGGAAGCGCTCAAGGCGCTGCTCTACATGGCCGGGTACGACCTGGCCGAGCTCGGCGAGCAGCCGCTGACCAGGGAGGGCGTGATGGCGGTCCTGTCCGCCGAGGGCAGCGCACTGGCCAACCTGGAACCGCACAGCATCACCGCGGTCATCGACAACTTCGCCAACTGCGCGGTGCTGGAGAACGAGGCCGACCACGACAAGTTCCGCGGCGACGTCCTGTTCTTCACCGCCACCGTCAACCCGGCCAAGGCGTCGCTGACCGCGCGGATGTGGCAGCCCTACGTCGACGGCGAGGTGCGCAACCACGACGTCGCCTGCGAGCACAAGGACATGACCCAACCCGGACCGCTCGCCGAGATCGCCGCGGTCGTCGACCGCGAGCTCGGCGAGGCCGAGCGGCTCGCAGGGGAGAACACCGAAGGAGCACGAGGATGACCAACCCGTTCGAGGACCCGGCCGCGCAGTACTACGCCCTGATCAACGACCAGGACCAGTACTCGCTGTGGCCGTGCGCGATCGAGGTGCCGGCCGGGTGGAGCGTCGCGCACGGCCCGGCCGACCGGGAGTCCTGCGTGGACCACATCGAGGCGAACTGGACCGACATGCGGCCCGCGCGCTGACCGCGATGCTGCGCCCGGTGAGCCCCCAGGTCGCGGTGTGCGTCTGCTACGTCGCGGCGATGTTCATGAACGGCATGGACGCCACCATCGTCAACGTGGCGCTGCCCGCGATCGCCGACGAGTTCGCGGTACCGGCCAGCGCCACCTCGGCGGTCAACGTCGGGTACCTGGTCAGCCTCGCGGTGTGCATCCCGGTGTCCGGCTGGCTCGGCGACCGGTTCGGCACCAAGCGCGTCTTCCTCGGCGCCTTCGGGGTGTTCGTGCTGGCCTCGGCGCTGTGCGGGCTGGCCACCGACCTGCCGCAACTGACCCTCGCGCGGGTGCTGCAGGGTGCGGGCGGCGGGGTGATGAGCCCGGTCGCGCTGACCATGCTGTTCCGCGCCTACCCGCCGGAGCAGCGGATTCGGTTGTCCCGGGTGCTGCTGCTGCCGACTGCGGTGGCCCCGGCGCTCGGGCCGGTGCTGGGCGGGTTCTTCGTGGAGAACTTCACCTGGCGGTGGGGTTTCTACGTCAACGTGCCGGTCGGCGTGGTCGCCCTGGTATTCGGTGCGCTGCTGCTGGTCGAGCACGTCGAGGCCCGCGGGAAGCCGTTCGACGCGCTCGGTCTGGCGCTGGCGGCGCCCGGGCTCGGGCTGGTGATGTACGCGCTGGAATCGGTGGCGCGGGCCGGACCGGGCTCACCGCACTCCTGGGCCAGTGGGACCGCCGGGCTGATCTGCCTGGGGCTGCTGGTCAGGACCCAGCTCAGGGCTCGGGAACCGGTGCTGGACCTGCGGTTGTTCGGCGACGCCTCGTTCCGCCGCGCCAGCGGGATTCTGTTCCTGTGCGTGGCCGGGTTCCTCGGCACGCTCTACGGGTTCACGCTGATGTTCCAGGAGGGGTTGGGCGCGTCGGCCTGGGAGACCGGGCTGGTCACGCTGCCGAAGGCGGTCGGGCTGATGATCGCCTCGCAGCTGGTCGGCTGGGCGCACCGCAGGTTCGGGCCGCGCCGGGTCATCGCCACCGCCATGTTCGGCGCGGCCGCCTCGTTCGTGCTGCTCAACGCGATCGGCGCGGGGGACTTCTGGTTCGCGGCGGGGGTGCAGCTGCTCACCGGGTTCTTCGTGGGCGCGGCTTCGGCGGAGCTGCAGGTCATCGCCTTCACCACGATCAGCGCCTCGGCGACCGGTGGGGCGTCGACCCTGTTCAACGTGCAGCGGCAGGTGGGCTCCGCGCTCGGCGTGGCGCTGACCGCCTGCGTGCTGGCCGGTGCGCCGGGTCTGGGCGGCTACCACCTGGCGATGCTGGTGTCGGCCGGGTTCGCGCTGGTCGGGGTGGTCCTGGCGCTGCGCATCGAGGAACCGGCCCCGGTGCGGCAACCGGTCGCGGTGGGGCGCTGAGAGATCTGAGCCACCGTGGGGCAGACAACGCGGTGGATCTATGGTTAGGCTTGCCTTAACTGGCATGATCGTTGGTGGACAGGAAGGAACGCTTGGTCGATGGGTACCGCGGACCGACTCCGGCGCAGCCGACCCCCAGCGCGTGATCTCCAGGTGCTGCGCACCGCAGAGCTGAGCCCGTCGATGCGGCGGATCACCCTCGGCGGCGAAGAGCTCGAGGGCTTCCTGGACCAGCACACCGGCCCGAATATCAAGGTGTTCGTGCCGCAGCAGGGCCAGCAGCGGCCGGTGCTGCCTGCGCTGGACGAGGAGACCGGGCGCTACCGCTGGCCCGAGCTCCACGAGCGCCCGACCATGCGCACCTACACCGTCCGCCGCTACGACGAGGCCCGCGGCGAGCTCGACGTGGACTTCGTGATGCACGGCGCCCACGGGGTGGCCTCCAACTGGGCGCGCAACGCCCGGCCCGGCGACCACCTCGGCGTGATGGGCCCCGGCGGCAAAACCTGCCGGGCCGCCGACTACTACCTGCTGGTCGGCGACGAGACCGCGCTGCCAGCGATCTCCAGCATCGTCGAGGGCCTGCCGCCCACCGCGCGCGGCCAGGTGCTCGTCGAGATCGGCGACGCCACCGAACAGCAGCACGTCCAGTGCCCGCACGACCTGCGCTGGACCTGGCTGCACCGGGACGGCGTCCCGGCGGGGCGCTCGCAGCAGCTGGTCGACGCGGTCCAGCAGCTGGACGTGCCCGCCGACGTGGACGTCTCGGCCTGGGTGGCCGGGGAGTCCGGCATCGTCCGCGGCATCCGCCGCCACCTGCGCAACGAACGCGGCATGGACGCCAGGTCCGTGCTCGCCATCGGCTACTGGAAGTACGGGCTGGCCGAAACCGAGTACCACGACAAGCACAACCACGACCGGGACTGACTGCAACACCTGCCGGCGAATGCCGTCCGCGCTTGTGGAAGCGGCGTCAGCTGCTTGGAGTAGCTATGCAGGGTGACCACCCGCGGTTTCCGCTGAGCGACCACACGAGCGGCTGCAGGTCTTCCACCGCCGTGGACGAGGACCGGCGTGAGCGAACGGCTCGCGCCGGTGGATGCGCGTGCCCGCGAACGGGGCACCAGCGATGCGAGGGGACAACGTGACTGCCGCACCGACCGAGGAAGAAGTCCACGACGTCCTGGGGATCGGCTTCGGGCCGTCCAACCTGGCGCTGGCCATCGCCCTGGAGGAGCACAACCGCGCCGCACCGGCCGACGACCGGATCTCCGGGGTGTTCTTCGAGCGCAAGCCCGCCTTCGGCTGGCACCGGGGCATGCTGATCGAGGGCACCACCATGCAGGTGTCCTTCCTCAAGGACCTGGTCACGCTGCGCAACCCGGCCAGCGACTACTCCTTCCTGAGCTACCTGCACGCCAAGCAGCGGCTGGTCGACTTCGTCAACCACAAGACGATGTTCCCGACCCGCGTCGAGTACCACGACTACCTGGAGTGGGCGGCCGAACGGGTGGCCGACCAGGTGCGCTACGACGCCGAGGTCGTCGAGTTGCACCGCGCCGGGGAGCACTTCGAGGTCGTCGTCCGCCGCGGCGGGCAGCTGGAGGTGCACCGGGCGCGCAACGTCGTGCTCGCGGTCGGGCTGGAGGCGAGCGTGCCCGCCGGGGCCGAGCTCGGCGACCGGGTGTGGCACAACCTCGACCTGCTGCACCGCGTCGACGAGCTGACCGAGGCGCCGCGCCGCTGCGTGGTCGTCGGGGCCGGGCAGAGCGCCGCCGAGGTCACCGAGTACCTGCACCGGACGTTCCCGGCGGCCGAGGTGTGCGCGGTGTTCAGCCGGTACGGCTACAGCCCGGCCGACGACAGCCCGTTCGCCAACCGGATCTTCGACCCGCAGGCGGTGGAGGACTTCCACACCGCCTCGCCCGAGGTCCGCGACCAGCTGCTGGACTACCACCGCAACACCAACTACTCGGTGGTCGACCTCGACCTCATCGAGGAGCTCTACGCCCGCGCCTACCAGGAGAAGGTGCGCGGCGAGCAGCGGCTGCGGATCCTCAACGCCTCCCGCGTCCGCGACGTCGCGCCCCGCGACGGCGGGGTGGCGGTGACCGTCGAGTTCCTGCCGTCGGGGGAACGCACCGAGCTGGCCGCCGACCTGCTCGTGTACGCGACGGGATGCCAACCCCGCGACCCGGCGCCGCTGCTCGGCGAGGCCGCGGAGGACTGCGAGCGGGACGAGCGGGGGCGTCTCCAGGTCGAGCGCGACTACCGCCTGCGCACCCGCACCGACCTGCCGGGCGGCATCTACCTGCAGGGCGGGACGGAGCACACCCACGGCCTGACCTCGTCGCTGCTGTCCAACGGCGCGGTCCGCGCGGGTGAGATCCGGGACTCGATCCTCACCCGCCGCAACCGCTCGACGACCCCCGAGCCGAACCGAGCGGTCACCTACGCCTGACCCGTGCCCGGGCGGTGCGCCGAGCGCCCACCTGTGCGCCGAGCGCTCCTCCGGCCCCAGGTGCGCTCCGGACCCAGGTGCTACCCGATCTCCATTGAGGTGATCTCAGCGAAAGCGCCTGGACGCATCGCCGGTGTGTCGGGCACCCGACACACCGGTGGTTACAGTTTCAGTTGAAACTGTAACCGTCCCCCAACCCTCCGACGACGCGTCACCACTCTTGTGCACCCGAAGTGCAGGCACCCTTCACCGGCCCAGCCGGGGAAGGGCGTCCTTCATCAACGCCCGCGACCGGCACTGGGCGCAGGCGGAAGCGGTTTCGGCAATCACCTGCGGTTACAGTTTCAGTTGAAACTGTGAATCATCCGGCGACTCGCCTGTGCGGGGCCGGTGAGATCACCTCATTGGAATCGCAGCGTCCACACACGGACGGGTGACGGACGGCCGCACCAAGCCGGAGCACAGCGCGCCGAGGCCTCAACCCGTCGAGCACCTCCGCCGCCTCCACAGGTCGGAGTGCCCGGATCGCAGTTTCAATTGAAACTGCGATCCCCGAGCGTGCCAGTCCGCAGTTTCAATTGAAACTGCGGTTCTCGGGAGCGAGTTGCAGCGACACTGTGGTCCAGGTGCCAGGTGCCAGGTGCCAGGTGCCAGGTGCCAGGTGCCAGGTGCCAGGTGCCAGGTGCCAGGTGCCAGGTGCCAGGTGCCAGGTGCCAGGTGTCAGGTGCTGGGCGGGGGCGGTGGGTTCCGGATGTCGGGGTGCTGGGCGGTGGTTCGGGGTGTGGGGGTGGTTCGGGTTGTAACGGTGGGCACAGGGGGGAACAAGGGCGGGGTTGGGGTGGTTCTAGGGGTTGATGGACACCAATGCGACTCCGGAGCGCGCCGCGGGCGGTAGCGCGACCGCCGATCAGGCCGAGCAGATCAAGGGCGTGGCGCGCGGTGACTCGCCGGTGCCGCTGTCGGTGCTCGACCTGTCCACCGTCGGGACGCAGCACACCCCGTCGGACGCGCTGCGCACCACCACCGAGCTGGCCCGCAGCGTCGAGGCCTGGGGCTTCCAGCGGATGTGGGTCGCCGAGCACCACGGCATGCCCGGCATCGCCAGCTCCGCCCCGGCGGTCGTGATCGCGCACCTCGCCGCGCACACCAGCACGCTGCGGCTGGGCTCCGGCGGCGTCATGCTGCCCAACCACGCGCCGCTGGTCGTGGCCGAGCAGTTCGGCACCCTGCAGGCGCTGCACCCCGGGCGCATCGACCTCGGCATCGGCCGCGCCCCCGGTACCGACCAGGCCACCGCCCGCGCCCTGCGGCGCACCACCGGTCCGCTGTCCGCCGACGACTTCCCGCAGCAGCTCGGCGAGCTGATGGCCTTCCTCGGCGACGACTTCCCGATCGACCACCCGTACGCGGCGATCCAGTCGGTGCCGAACGGGCCGGTGCCGCCGATCTGGCTGCTCGGCTCCAGCGGCTTCAGCGCGCAGCTGGCCGGTGCGCTCGGCCTGCCGTTCGCCTTCGCCCACCACTTCAGCGCGCAGAACACGCTGCCCGCGCTGGACCTGTACCGGCAGTCCTTCCAGCCTTCCGCGGTGCTGGACGAGCCGTACGCGCTGATCGGGGTGCAGGCGGTGGCCGCCGACACCGACGAGGAAGCGCTGGACATCATCCGCCCGGTCGCACTGAGCATGCTCCGGCTGCGCCGCGGCATGCCGGGCAAGCAGCCCACCCGGCAGGAGGCCCGCGAGTACGCCTACACGGAGCTGGAGCAGGGCTTCGTGGACAGCTGGCTGGCCGAGGCCGTGTACGGCTCCCCGGAGAAGGTCCGCGCCGAGCTGGACGAGCTGCGCGAGCGCACCGGTGTCCAGGAGCTGATGCTGACCGCCAACGTGCCCGACCGGGACGCCAAGCTGCACTCGTTCGAACTGGTCGCCAAGTCCTACCGGATGATCTGAGGCAGCGGCTGGAGCCCACCCATGGTGGGCGGGGCCACTCTTGGTCGAGGTCCGGCGTGGGTGCGGGTTTCGCGTGGCGTACGGTCTATTGACACCGGTGTTTCTTAGGCACGAGGCGGGATTGAGGGATTGGCGTGAAGCCTGGTGTGCTGATCTTCTACCGGATCATGGCGTACGTCACCGCGGTGCTGTTGATCCTGCTGTGCGCCGCGATGGTGCTCAAGTACGGCCACTTCGCCGGGTTGTGGGACGAGGGCAGCTCGACCCAGCAGCTCGGCACCGACTGGACCTTCCGGATCGGTGTCGCGCACGGCTGGCTGTACATGGTCTACCTGCTCGTCGCCGTGGTCGCCACGACGCAGCTGCGCGTCCCGATCGGTCGGATGCTGCTGGTGCTGCTGGCGGGCACCATCCCGTTCGGTGCGTTCTTCGCCGAGCGAAAGGTGACCCACTGGCACGAGCTGCGGTTGGCGGGCAAGCCGTTGACCGACTCGAGCGCCCGGACCGCGGAGGAATCGCCGACCTCATGACCACCACCCACGAGTCCGCCGCTGCCGAGGTCGCACCGCCCGCCGGGCGTCGACGCGGTGTTGTCGCCGCCTACTTCGCGCTGACCAAGCCGCGCGTCATCGAGCTGCTGCTGGTCACCACGATCCCGGCGATGTTCCTCGCCCAGCACGGTGTCCCGTCGCCGTGGCTGGTGATCGTGACGCTGGTCGGCGGTGCCATGTCCGCGGGCAGCGCCAACGCGCTCAACTGCGTCGCGGACTCCGACATCGACGCGGTGATGCACCGAACCAAGAAGCGCCCGCTGGTGCGCTACGAGGTGCCGCGCCGCAACGCACTGATCTTCGGCATCGTGCTCGGCGTGGTGTCCTTCGCGGTGCTGTGGTGGGGGGCGAACCTGCTGGCCGCGGTGCTGGCCACCAGCGCGATCCTGTTCTACGTCTTCGTCTACACGCTGGTCCTCAAGCGCCGGACCTCGCAGAACATCGTGTGGGGCGGCGCTGCGGGCTGCATGCCGGTGGTGGTCGGCTGGGCCGCGGTCACCGGCACGGTGGAGTGGCCAGCGCTGGTGATGTTCGGCGTGGTGTTCCTGTGGACGCCGCCGCACTTCTGGTCGCTGGCCATGAAGTACAAGGACGACTACGCCCGCGCCGGGGTGCCGATGCTGCCGGTGGTGGCCACCACCCGCCAGGTGTCGGCGCGGATCCTGGCCTACAGCTGGGCGACGGTGGGCTGCACGCTGCTGCTGGTGCCGGTGACCAGCTGGGTCTACGTGGCGTCCGCGGTACTGGCCGGGGCGGCGCTGCTGGTCGTGGCGCAGCGCCTGCACAGCGCGGTCCGCAACGGCCGGGTGGTCAACCCGATGAAGCTGTTCCACCTGTCGAACTCGTACCTGGCGCTGCTGTTCGTGGCCATCGCGGTGGACGCCGCGGTGGGCCTCCCGGTGCTGGGCTGAGCCCGACCTCCCCGAGCGGGCCGTTCACCTCCTGGTGAGCGGCCCGCTCGCTTGTGCGACCGCCTCAGCGCAGGACCGGGAACACCGGCTGGGTGCCGCGGCCGGGGCCAGCAGCCGCACCTCCTCCCACAGACGTCAGGCGGGCCGCCGCCACTGGCTCTGGTCCAGCTCGCGGCCCACGCCTGCTCCAGCGCGTCGACGATCACCCGACTCCGATCAGCTCGAAGGTCACGCACGGCCGACCGCCGAAGCGGGCGGCGTGCTCCCGGGCGAAGTCCTCCACGATGCGGCGGGCCTGTTGCTCGACCGGTTCCCCGCTCAGGGCCGCCAGGTAGGCCTCGTGCGCGGCCAGCGAGGCCACCCCGTCCGCCAGGTGGTCGGTGATGTCCACCGCGTGCGTCGGGTGGGGTGAGGCGGCGACGCCGACCCAGCGGACCCCCTGCCACGGTTCGCAGCCCTGTTCGACGAGCTCCGGGAAGATCCACCGGTTCCCGGCGTCGGCGACCGCGTCCAGCGCGGCCCGGCCCACCGCGCGGTGGTCCGCGCTGTTCCAGCTGCCCGGGCTCCAGTAGTCGTGGTGGTTGAGCGTGATCACCAGCCCCGGCCGGTGCTCCCGGATCGCGCGGCACAGGTCCCGGCGCAGCGCCGGGCCGTACTCGAGCACACCGTCGCGGTGGTCCAGGAACTCCACCGAGTGCACGCCGACCTTGGCCGCGCTCGCCCGCTGCTCGAGCTCGCGCAGGGGTGCGGCCTCGGCGGGTGGCACGCCGTCGATGCCCGCCTCGCCGCGGGTGGCCAGCAGGTAGGCGACCTCGCGCCCGGAGGCGGTCCAGGCCGCGACCGCGCCGGAGCGGCCGTACTCCAGGTCGTCGGGGTGCGCCACGATCGCCAACGCCCGCTGCCACTCCGTCGGCATCGGTTGGAGCTGATCGATCATCGGGTCGCCTCCTGGTCCGCGCTGCTGGTGCTCCGAGTGTCGCGCAGCGGGGGCGGTGTGGTCGGCTGCTGCCGCCGGTTCGCGGCGAACGGGTGGCAGCGGGGCCCGCACCAGCGGAAACCTGGCGGCACGACACGCGGGCGGCGGGTCGGGGACCAGCTCCGCAGCCGAGCTGACCCGGATCCACACGTTTTTCCGGGCGCTATCCGGCAATTTCGCGCAGTGGCATTTCTACGCCACCGCGACGTCGGCGATGACCGCCCGCAATACGTTCGGTGCACCGTGATCCGGACGGCTAGAGGAGGTCGGTGCAGATGATCCTGCCCAGGACGCTGCGGCCCGTTATCGGTGTGCTCATCGCATTCCTGCTCGCGCTCGGGGTTCCGGTGGTGGCCACCGCCGCCCCGGAGAACGTGCGGGTGGTCACCTACGACGCCAGCCAGGCCGCGGAGTTCCGCGACGTCGTGGACGCCGGTGCCCAGGTGTGGAACGACAACGTGCAGAACGTGCGGTTCGAACCGGCCAGCGGCGGTGCCGCTGACGTCGTCGTGCTCGCCGACAACGGCTGGCCGCGGGCGGAGGTCTTCGGCCTCGGCCAGGGCCGGGTCTGGATGGGGCGCCAGGCGGTCAACGAGGGGCACGACACGCTCCGCATCGCCGCGCACGAGCTCGGGCACATCCTGGGCCTGCCGGACAACCGAACCGGCGTGTGCGAGGACCTGATGTCCGGTGCCAGCGCGGGCCCGCAGTGCAAGAGCTCGCAGCCGAACCCGGCGGAGATCGCCGAGGTCGAGCGCAACTTCGCCCAGGGCGTGCGCATCGCGCCACGCCTGTACACCGAAGACGTGCTCGCCCTGCGGTGAGCACGGGGGCTGCGGCGGTCATCGCCCCGACCGCCGCAGCCCGCCCGCGTCAACTGGTGGACGTCGTTCACCGGAACGGCCCAACGCGCCGCGGAACCACCCGTGCTGCTGCGCCGTCGAACTCGCCGAAATCCCACTTCTGGCGGAGTGGGGCCGGACTAGGCTTGGTGATCATCATCCCGGTCACCCACGAGACGGCCGGTCACGTGCGGCGAGCAGCGAGGCGGGCGGAGCGATGCGCGAGGAGCCAGAGCAGGACGACCAGCGCGAGGAGGCGTCGACCCCCGCGCCGGTCGGTGCCGGGGAGCCTGCCGAGGACCCGCCCGGGCGGGACCCGCTGGCCGAGCTGACCGACGCCGTCGCGGCCCGCACCGAGCGGGTCCGCCAGCACCACGACCGCGCCAACGCGCGGGAACGCGTCGTCCACGAGCTGCACGCCGAGGTGGAGCGGTTGCGCGCCGGGGAGCAGAACCTGCTGCTGCGCCCGATCACCACCGACCTGCAGAACTTCCGCGAGGACCTGCTGCACCAGGCCCGCACGCTGCCGCCCGAGCTCAGCCGGGAGCAGGTCGTCGGCCTGCTGGAGTCCTTCGCGCTGAGCGCGGAGCAGGCGCTGGAGCGCTGCGGCAGCGCGCCGATCCGGCCCGTCGGTGCCGAGTCCTCCGCCCGCGAGCACCGGGCCGTCAAGATCCTGCCCGCCGCGGAGCCCGACCAGCACGAGCGGATCGCTGCGGTGCTCTCCGACGGCTACTTCGACACCACCACCGACCGGGTGACCGCACCCGCGCGCGTGCACGTGCACCGCTGGAGCGCGGCCACCGGGAACAGCGCCGCGAGCAGAGGGGATGGGCGCTGATGCCTGAGCGCGACCTGCAGGTGTTCGGCATCGACCTGGAAACCATCTACGAGGGCCAGCCCGGGGTGGAGATCGAGCTCGACGAGCAGTCCGGGGTGGTCGCCGGGCCGGACCTGGCGGGGAACAAGGAGGTCAGCGGGGGCAAGGGCCTCATCGACGGGCTGCCGCCGCTGCCGGTGGGGTCGCCGGTGAGCATCCGCATGACCGTCGACGACAAGGGCCTGCTGGAGCTGACCGCCACCGAACCGCCCACCGGCAGGTCGCTGGACATCGAGGTCCGGGGCAGCGTCCGCAGCGACGAGGAGGTCGCCGCGGCGGCGCGCAAGATCGCCGGGATCACCGTGCCCGGCTAGCGGGCTGCGGGGGCGCTTGAAAGATCTTGGGGACCACAGCGTTCGAACCGGACGCGGAAGAGGGATCTGATGGAACCCTTCGACCCGAAGGCGTACGAGCGTGCGGTGGTGCGGCCGCTGCGGGGCCGCGGCGGCCGATTACCGGACGACCTGCTGACCCGGTACGCGCTCCGGCCGGACTTCTCCGACGCCGACCTGGCGCAGCGGTTGGCGCAGGTCCGCTCGCACTGGCACAAGAGCGCCCAGTCCACCGCGAAGTCCAGCTTCACCACCAGCGTCTACAAGGCCTTCCTGCGCGCGGACGAGGAGCTGAGCCGCGAGCACGGCGAGGCCATGGCGCGGATGTCGTGGTGGCGCGCGCGGCACGACGACCGGGCGGCGGCCGGGCGGGCCCAGATCGACGAGCTCGCCCAGATGCTCAAGGCGAACTTCGGCGACCTCGGGCTGATCACCCCGGGCCAGCTGGAGGCGATGCGCGAGGCGTTCGGCCAGCTCGCCCCGTCCGAGGTCGAGCAAGCGCTCACCAAGGCCGGGGTGCGCACGGCGGTCCCGCTGGACCTGCCGAAGACTCCCGGGCTGCCGGACACCCTGTTCCGCCGCCTGAAGGAACTGCTGCGCGACGCCGAGGTCACCGGCATCCCCGAACTGCTGCACGGCAAGCTCGACAACTACGCCCTGCTCACCGAGTTCCGCAGCACCCCAGCACATCCCCACGGGCTGAGCACGGAGGCAGTGCAAGCGGCCGTGGACCGGGAGAACCGCCGCTCCGGCAACCGGGCCGCCCGCGAAGCCCTCGGGCTGGTGGCCACCGCGGCCGAGCGCACCGACCTCCGCATCCTGGCGCTGTACCACCTGCTCGACGACGTGCGCAGGCTCCGCGAGAACGGCGCCCCGGCCAGCGCGCTGCTGCGCGTGCTGCGCCAGTCCGGACTGGCGCAGCACGAGACCCGGCAAGCCGTGGTGAGCGTGCTCAGCGAAACCGGCACGACGAAGATCGAGGTCACCGGCCTGGCGAAGGTCACCGACCTGCTCGCCGACGGGATGCTGGTCGCCGCCCAGCAAGCACTGGTCGGCATCACCGACCCCGAGGAGGCCGCAGCCGCGAAGGCGGCGGTCGACCGGCACGCCGCGCGGGTGCGCGAGCTGCGCGAAGCCGCGCACCGCGCGCTGGAGCGCGGAGCCGAAGGCGAAGCGCGCAGGCAGCTGACCGAAGCAGCGCGGTTGGCCGCCGACGACGACGCGATAGCGGCGGAGGTGCGGCGGACCCCGGTCAGCCCGGTGGCGGACCTGACGGCGCAGCCGGAAGGGCTCGGGGTGCGGCTGTCGTGGCGGGCGCAGCCCGACCACGACGAGGGCACCCGGTACCGGGTGGTGCGGCGGGCCGGGCGGACGCCCGGTGACGCCGCCGACGGCGACATCGTCGCCGAGGGGGCGGAGACCGCGGTCGTGGACGCCGCCGCGGCGGCCGGGGGGACCGCGGGGTACGCGGTGTTCGCCGCGGCGCCCGACGGGGTGTGGTCGCGGCCGGTGGGGCGGACCGTCGAGGTGCTGCCCCCGGTGCACGAGGTGCGGCTGTCGGTTCGCGGGGGTGCGGTCGAGGGCCGGTGGAAGCTGCACCGCGACGCCACCGGGGTGGACGTGGTGCGGCGGGACGAATCGGGTGAGACACCGGTTCCGGCCAGTGACGGCACGTCCTTTCGCGACTCCACTGTGGACACCAGTGTCGACTGCACCTACCTGCTGGCGGCGCGCTACCGGCGCTCGGACGGCACCGAGGTCCGCGCGGAAGCCGTTGCGGTGCGGCACACCGCGCGGGTCGTGCCGACCCTGCCGCCCGTGACCTCGTTGCAGGGGCGGCACTTCGGGCGCGAGCTCGTGCTGTCCTGGGTGTGGCCGGACGGGGTGCGGCAGGCCGAGGTGACCTGGACCGGCGCCGCTGCGAGCGGTTCGCGGCGGTTGACCCGGCAGCAGTACCAGGCCGAGGGCGGCTGCCGGATCGACACCGGGCCGGGCGAGGCGAGCGTGCAGGTCACCTCGCTGGAGGTCGGCGAGGACGGCGAGGGCCGGTCCGGGCCCAGCGAGCTGGCGGTCTCCGGGCCACCCGCGCAGGTCGAGTACCGGGTGGAGCGGCGGAACCGGCTGTTCGGGGCGCGCACCGCGAGCATCCTGCTCAGCAGTGACCAGCCGGTGCCGGAGTGCGAGGTGGTGGTGGTCGTCGCACCCGGCCGCGTCATGCCGCTCGGGCCGGACGACGGGCAGGTCCTGCACCGCGAGGTGCACCGGATCGACGACCTCGTCGAGATCACCGTCGAGCTGCCGCGGCGCAAGCCTTACTGGCTGCGCTGCTTCACCTCGACCTCCGGTATCGACTTGGTCGATCCGCCCGCCTCGCAGCTGAAGGTGTCCTAGTGTCCGAGCTCGGATTCGTGGGCGGTGGTCCCGCCGCTGCGCGCGGGGGTGTGGAGGAAGACCTGATGGCCAGGGTTGCGTGCCCCTACCGCTACCACCGGTTCCCGGTGGACAACCTGTGGTTCCAGTGCACCGGGCGGACCGCACCCGGCCGCGAGGGGTGCTGCGGGGCGGTCGACCCGCTGCGGCAGCGATCAATCGGCTTCGGGGCCGCGGCCTGGCCGGTCTTCGCACCGCGCAGCCGGTCCCGCACCCCGCGCCGGGCCGAGTGCCCCGACTGCGGCACCACCACCGGGATCCGAGCCTGCCCGGTCTGCCACACGCCGCTGCCCGCCAGCTTCGCCGACGCCGACAGCCCGCTGATCGCGCTGGGCACGCAGGTCGACCGGGCCGGGGTGGGGCAGTTCCGGGTGGACGAACCGCTGCTGTGGCTGCTCAGCCACTTCAAGATCATCGAACGGAGCCGAGCATGAGCGCGGGGGAGTTCCACTCGCTGTACTACACCGACTGCGGCCCCGACCAGGGCCTGCGCGGCGGGGCCGGGTTCCAGTTCCAGGCTGTCTCGGCGGGCACCACCGAGGAGATGATGGGCGTGGTGCAGCGGTCGGCGCTGTACGAGGCGCCGGTCGGGTGGATGCGGGAGAAGCGGCCGGTCGAGGAGTACCCGCCGTCGCTGGTACACGTGCACCAGGACGGGCTCTACGCCACGGCGCGCGGCACCTACCTGGGTGCGGAGACCGGTGGCGTGCGAGAGGGCAACCAGTTCACCCACGCGCTCGTCGCCACCGACGCCCAGCTGTACGGGCCGATCCGCCCGGCGCAGCTGTGGGGCGCGCCGTGGTGGGTGGCGGAGCCCGCGTCGAGCACCGAGTGCCCCGCCGTGCCCGCCGAACCGGAGCCCGGGCCGTTCGGGGTGGAAGCGCTGCGGGAGTGGGTGCTGGGCCAGCAGGACGGTGAATCCTGGCTGCTCGCCGTGCATTCCGCGATCGACCGGGTGCACGACGAGGGTGCGCCGCGGGTGGTGTTCGTCGGCGAGGACCCCGCCGTGGTGGTGCGCTGGATCGCCGCCGCCACGCTGCTGCTGCCGCAGGAGCGGGCCCTGGCGGTCGGGTTCCGGGTGTTCGCCACCAACCCGCAGTTCAGCGGGCAGGAGGTGCTGGGGCTGCACCCGGACTGGGCCGGCTCGCTGGCCGAACCCGCGCGCAACACCGACTTCGAGGTGTTCAACCTGGCCACCGGCGAGCGCCGGGAGACCGCGGCCAGCGACTCGGCGCTGCACTGGGTCCCGCGCTTCCTTCGCGCCGACCCCTACGACGTGGTGGACGCCATCGAGCTGTCGCACCAGTTCGCCCGTGGCCGGGGCGCGACCCGCCCGAGCACCGCGGACCGGCTGGCCGCCGGGGTGCTGGTGCTGGACGAGGAGGTGGCCGGGCCGGAACCGGCGCTGGCCCTGGCGGAGTGGCTGGCCGCCCCGCCCGCGGTGTCCGCGGCGGACGTGCTGGAGCCGGTGCTGGCCGCGGTGCTGGACTCGGCACCGGGGGTACGGGTGCTGACCCGGCTCGCCGAGACCGACCTGGAGCAGGCCGGGCAGGTGCGGATCGCGTTGCTGCGCGCTGAGGTCGACGAGATCGTGCGCGGCACGCCCGCCGACGACCGGGCGCCGCTGCGGGAGCGCCCGTGGCGCCCGGAGGAGGCCGAGGAGGCCGCCGCGCTGGTGGAGGGTGCCGCTGGTGCGGTGCGGCCGGAGCGAATGGACCTGCTGCTGCGCACCGCGAGCCGCTTCGACGTGCACCCCCGGCTGGGCAACTTCACCGAGGCCGCCGGGCGGTTCGCCGAGTGGTGGGCGCACCACCCGCACGCCGGGGTCGACCCGGCGCGTTGGACGTGCGGCCCGGAGCTCATCGACCTGCTGCGCGACGTGCTGGCGCAGCGGCTCGACGGGCCACTGCGGGACGAGGTCACCGCGGCGATCAAGGACCGCTGGTGGCGGCTGCTCGCCCCGACCGTCTCCGACCCGTTCATGCCGCTGGACGCGGCGGTCGCGGCTGCGGCGGTGGCGGCCGGTGGTTCGGCGCGGCAGGAGACCATCGCGGTGTTCCGCGAGCGGTTGCGCAGGTCCGATCAGCCCGGCACCGGAGAAGCGGTGTTCGACGCGCTGTTCGGCGCATCCGCGCCCACGCTGGTGGAGTTGTCCGACTTCCTCGCGGAGCTGCCGTCCACCGCGGTCTCGGATGCCCTGGCGCAGCGGGCCTTCGGCGTGCTGGCGGGGTCCAAGGTGTCCGGACGCTACCTCGACGTGCTGCGTGGGCTCAGCCACCACCTCGGCGACCGGCAGGACCTGCGCAAGCTGTGGGAGGACGACGGCCGCCTGCGGGGCTGGTTGACCAGCCTCCGCCGCAAGGGCGCGGACGCGGGCAGCCCCGGTGACATCTCCGAGGAGGTGCTGGTGGCCCGCGCTGGCAAGATCGTCGGCGCCCTGCTCGACGCCGATCCGCGGGCCGCGACGGACCTGGCCGTCGCCAGCGGCGAGCAGCTCCAGCAGACGTTGGTCCGGGAACTGCCCAAGGTGTGGCACGACGAGGACGCCGCGCCGGAACGGCGGGACCGCGCCGTGGTGCTGGCCTTCGTGGCGGCGTGGTCGGACGACGCCACCGCGACGGTGCGCGCGGCCTTCGACCGCGAGTTGGAAGCGTGGATGCACGCGCACAAGCAGACCGACTACCGGCGCGTCAGCAAGTTGCTGCGCGGCGTCGACGCCGACCACGCCGCGGCGTGGCACGACTGGCTGCGGGAAACCGCCCAGCGCAAGCCGAAGCAGCCGCGCTCCCGCCAGGTCGCGCGGCGGCTGTTCGGCCGACGGGAGCGGTGAATGCCGTACCTGGTCCTCGCAGCCGTGGTGCTGTTCCTGTTCGGCCACCGGCCGGGTACCGGGTCTACCGCTGGGTGCTGGTGGCGGTGTTCGCGATCGCCCTGCTGATCAGCGCGGCAACGCTGCTGGACTGGTTCATCACGGCTTTCACCAGTCCCTGAGCCGGAAATGTCCGCTGCTGGTGTGAACAACGTGATCTGCTCCACCGTTGGTGTATGGATAGTCACGTTGTGATAACAATGGCGCGGGCGCGGAGGATACTGCCCGTGGAGGTTGCCGCGCACAGCCATCGGGGGACGACCACACGACGGTGATCCGCGGCGCAGGTGCACCGGCTGTCTGGAGGTTGGCATGGTCGCGGCGCTGAAAGCGCACGCTGCATGGTTGGTGAACGCGCTGGGCGTGACCCGAAACCCGTTGCGCAGGCCGATCGACCGGGTTGCGGCCGGGATCACGGTGCTGCTGCTGATGGTGGCCATGATCGCGGTCCCGGTGGCGGGCATGTTCGGCGCCTCGCTGCACACCGGTCTGTCCCAGCGCGCGGCGGAAGCGGCGGTGACCACCCGCCCGGTGGAGGCGGTGCTGACCACCGGACCGGAGATGAACGTCCCAGTTTCCGAGGTCTACAGCAACGACGCCCTCAGCTCCACCGCGGTCGCGGAGTGGCGCACCGGCCTGCGCACGCACACCGCGACCGTCCAGGTTCCGGCCAGTGCCAGCGCCGGGGAGACCGTGACGGTGTGGGTCGACGAGGCGGGCAACCGGGTCCCGCCACCGGCCAGCCAGGGCTCGGTCACGACCTCGGCGATCTTCGCCGCCCTCCTCGTCCTCCTGGTGGTGGAGCTGACCTGCTTCGCCCTGATCACGGCAACCCAGCACCTCGCCCGCCGCATCGGCATGCGCGCCTGGGAGCGCGAGTGGCTGCACCTCCGCCACGGCGGCACCTGGTCCCAGCGCTGAACCCGGGGCTCCGAAGCTGCACCGAGGGCGTGGTTCCCCAGCGGGAGCCGCGCCCTCGATCAGTTCGGGCTCGGGGCGACCGCCGCCCGGTAGGGGGCGAGCATCCTGGTGAGCCAGGCCTCGCCGATCGGCGTGTCCAGGTCGATCTGCAGCTCCGGTTCCGCACCCGCCAGCGCGTCGGCGCAGCGGTCGCCGAACAGCACCACGGCGGGCTTGCCGGTGTCCCGCTTCGACGGCCAGATCAGCCCGTCCGCCCACCGCGCCTGCGAGCGGATCCACACCGCCCAGCTGCGGGTGTGCGGGTAGGCGTCCCGGCCCTCGGCGTCGACCAGCCACGAGTCCTGCGCCACCGCCGCCAGGTCCGGTGCGGTCAGCAGGCTGACCAGCGTCAGCTCCCGGTTCGTGCGAACCGCGCTGAACCGCCGCCCGGCGATCTGCGCGCGGCGGACCAGCCGCTGCCCGTCGCCGCCGAACCCGAGGTTGCGCAGCAGCACCTCGGCCAGCGCCGTCGTCACGTGCAAACCGGCGTAGTAGCTGGGGAACGGGTCCTCCGGGGTGCCGTCGAACCGGCCGCCCGGTGAGCCGAAGCCCACGTGCGCGGGCTTGAACTCGGCGGCGTGCCGCTTGCGCTCGTGGAGCCGGAACAGCGCGGTGTCGGTGGGCAGGACGTGCCGGTTCGGGGTGGCCGCGTACTGCTGGGGTGGTGTGGCCTGCGGCATGCCTACACCTCCGCCGACTCGTCGCGGGCGGCCTCGACCAGCGCGGCGTCGTCGACCCGGCCGATCAGCTCCGCCGGGGTGCCGCCGAGCCGCTCGTTGTGCCCGAGCCACCAGTCCGCCGCGCCCCACGGGTCGGCGTCGGCCTGCAGGTGCTGGTTCACGGTGCGCACCAGCTCGCGCGGTGCGCCGTCGGCGTCGAACTGGAACGCGGGCCACTGGTCGTGCTCGCCCGGCAGCCGGATCAGGTCCGGGTCGGCGGGGTCGACCCCCGCGGCCGAGAGCTGCTGCGCGTCCAACGATTCCGCCGCGCGCAGCCGGTCCAGCCGGGGGATCGGCGCGGACTCGGTGAGCCGGTCGCGCAGCCTGGTGCTCAACCGAGTCCAGTCCACCGCCGGGCGGCGGAATCGGGACACCGGTTCGGCCAGCGCCCGCCGCACCGGGTGCTCCACCGGCAGCACGTCGCCGAGCAGCGTGGCGATGTCCTCGGTGACCAGCGCCGAGGTGTCGGCATCGGTGTCCTGCAGCTCGGCGACCAGCGAGACCAGCCGAGTGAACGCCTCCGGGTCGAGCCGGTCGGTGACGTCGTCCCACTCGGCGGTGAGCACGTCCAACATCTTCTGCTGGCTCATCGCCGCCTCCCCGACGCGATCCCGGTGGGGACCAGACGTCCGATTCCGGCTGCGATCGCGGAACCCCGGGCCCCAGCCCCGGCGCGTCGGGTGGGATCCGCGGACCTACCAACTGACGGTGTGGTCGGCGATGGTGGTGCGGGCCGCGGCCACGGACCTGCGGTCCGCACCGCCGATGTTGAGTTCGAAGCGCACATCGTTGCCGGTCTCCAGTTCTCGCGCGTGCACGGTGAGCTCGCTCCGGCACCCGGCGGGCCGGGCCGGGATGCCGGTGAGCATGCCGTGGCCGACCTTGGTGTTGTCGGCCAGTTCCTCGGAGGGCGTCGGCCGGGCCTGCTCCCACACCTCGATCTCGGCCATCCGCTGGTTGTCGATGGCGGTCTGGAACGGGAACGGGCCGGTGTCGGCGGGCAGCGGGGTGCTGGGCTGCAGCAGGTGCGCCACCACCTGCCGGGCCCGCACCGGATCGGTCAGCGCCAGCGGGTCGCGCGGGCCGACGGCCTTGCCCCGAACGCGCTCCTCGGGAAGCTCGCGGGCTCGCGTGAGCAGGTCCGGTGACTGGTCGCGGTGGGTGGTGAAGGCCATGAACAGGGCGCCCACCAGCACATCCGCCCAGTTGTCGGCGAGCTCCACCAGGAGACGGTGGGCGGTCTCGTCATCCAACTCGCCGGAGAGCTGGGCGTAGTGCTGCGCGATCTCCTCGTCGAGTTCGCCCGGCATCGCGCCCCTTCCCGCCGCAGTGACCCTACTGCGCGTTGGATGTGGTTGTGGGTGGGGAGGTTCCCGAGTCCACCGATCGGACGCAGCTCGCGGTGGTGCATTTTCCGGGAGTGTTGCGCAAAATCACTGCGTTCCCGCGAATAAGGAGAACCAGGTGGCGAAACGACGATTACCCATCGCACTGGCCCTGGCAGCAACGATGATGACGGCCGCGGTCCCCGCATCAGCAGCGTCGGCGACCCCACCAGCCCTGTCGGACTTCCAGCTCGAACCCACCAACGGCAACCTGCAGGGCATCGTCGACCAGCTCGACGCCCAACTGCCCAAGCTCGGCGTGCAGAACATCCTGACCCAGGCCAACCGCGACGACGCCCCGAAGGGCGACGCCTGCACGTCCCCGGCCTTCGACCCGATGATTCGCCCGGTGGTCCGCAAGTTCTGCTTCAACGCGGGCGACAACGGGACCGAGGAGTGGTACCCGCAGGGCATCACCACGGTCGCCGACGCCCAAGCCGACCAGCAGTGGGGCAGCAAGCAGGCGATCCTGGTGAGCTGGTACGACAAGCAGACCGCCCCGGTCAAGGGCGTCCGCGTGTCGTTCCTCGACATGTCCACCGGCAACTACCAGCACGTGCTGCTGGCCTACCCCTACACCAACAGCAACGGCAACCCGAGCTACGAGCCGGTGACGACCCCGCAGGCCGGTGACGGCAGCAGCGTCCACGCGGGCGGGATCGCCTGGTACGGCAACTACCTGTACGTGGTGGACACCCGCCGCGGCATCCGCGTGTTCGACATGCGCTACATCTTCGACATCAAGTCGGCCACCAACGGCAACGTCACCGACGGCACGAAGATGGGCCGCCACGACAACACCTACTACAGCTACGGCTACCGCTACGTGATGCCCCAGGTCGCGGGCTACTCCAACCCGGGCGGCCTGGCGGACTTCCCACCGGACTACAAGTGCAACCCGAGCGGCCCCCAGAAGTTCTCCTTCCTCGGCCTGGACCGGAGCACCGCCCCAGACGCCCTCACCACCGGCGAGTACTGCGCGGACCAGGGTGACCCGAACCTGAACGGCCGCGTCGCGCAGTGGCCCCTGGACGCCACCACCGGCCTCCCCAAGCTCGACAGCGACGGCATGTGGCGAGCAACGGCAGCCCACCGCCTCCCCAAACCCCGAGTCCAAGGCGCCCTCTCCACCGACGGCCGCTGGCACCTCAGCAGCACGGGCGGCGGAACCACCGGCCCGGGCCACCTCCAAGCGGCGACGGGCTCAGGAGTCCTGACCACCGACGGCCCCGAGCACGAAGTAGCGATCGGAGTGGAGGACCTCTCCTTCTGGCCAGGCCAGAACGACCTCTGGACAGTGACAGAACACCCAGGCAAGAGAATCATGTACAGCACAACCCTCCCCTGACATCGCCCAAGAGCGGCAAGAGAAGTGCCCGCGACCGTTCACGCACTTGTTGCTGGAGTTCGCCGAGGCCGTCCATGGACCGGTGCTGTTGGGCGCTCAGTGGTACTTCGGGATGGGGCTCTGCGCGCCTCGGCGCTGACTGGTCGTGAGTGCGTAACAGTGTTCTAGCACTGTTTCGCACTCACGACCCCCGGGAGCAGCTGGTCGCAAGGACGGGTGCAGTCGCGCTGTCGCAGCGATCGCTGGCTCCTGATCCGACCGATGACTTCTGCCCGCAGCAGTGGTCTGTACTGCGAAGATCGCGGGTGGGGATCACCGCCCGCGCGGAGGGAGGGGTTCGGCGATGCCCCGCATCATCTACTCGGCCGTGTCCTCGTTGGACGGTAGCCACACCGACGCCGAGGGCGACTACTCCTGGGCCTACCCGGGCGAGGAGGTCATCGCGGCGATCAACGCCGACCTGGACGAGGTGAGCACCTACCTCTACGGGCGGCGGATCTACGAGGAGATGGCGGGCCGGGAGACCGATCCCGGCCGTCGCCGCCCAAAGCCCCGAATCGGCGGTGTTCGCCAAGACCTGGCAGGCGGCGCAGAAGATCGTCTTCTTCGCCACGCTGCCCGAGGCCTGGACCCGGCGCACCAGGCTCGAGCGAGAGCTGACGCGCGAAGTGGTGGAGCAGGCCCGGTCGGAAGCCTCCGGTGATCTGACGGTGGAAGGCCCGACCCTGGCGCACAGCGCGCTCCGGCTCGGCGTCGGCGACGTGGTCCAGCTCCTGATCTGCCCCGTCGTCGTCGGAGGTGGCGCACCGGCCCTGCCCGGCGGACTCCGGATCGACCTCGCCTTGGAGCAAGAACGCCGCTTCGACAACGGGATGGTGCAACTCGCCTACGTCGTCCGCTAGGCGCTTCGGCTGAGTCGGCCACTGAAGGCGAGCGGGCTCAGCAGGGTCAGCGGACCGTGGTGCCGTAGACGTGGTCGACGTGCAGCGTGATCAGGACCCTGCGTTCGGACACCATCGCCGAGCGGTAGTCGTCCCAGTCCGGGTGCTCGCCTCCGGCGCGGCGGTAGTAGTCCACCAGCGCTTCGACCTCGGGGCCGTGCGGGTCGGTGCCCGGCCCGGTCAGCGTCACCGACCCCTCGGCGGTGGCCCACGCCGTGCCGTCGGAGCTGGTGACCTCCAGCGCGGCCCGCGGGTCCCGGCGCAGGTTCGCCGTCTTGGCCCGCCCCTCGGAGGTCGAGATGAGCACGACCTCGGCCTGCGGGTCGTAGTACGGCAGGACGGGGGAGAGCTGCGGCAGGCCGCTCGGCTTGATCGTGGCGAGCACGCCGAGGCGGCTCTCCGCGAGCAGTTCGCGCGGGTTGAACGGGGAAGCGGTCACGTCGCCCTCCTGTCCGGTGCGGAACGCGAGGCGCTCGGTCGAGGCTCGCGATACGGCCAACCCGTGCGAGCGATCAGTTGTTCCGCGAACGACCACATCCGAGTGACGCCCTTCCGTCGGGCGGCCTCGGGGAGCAGGCAGCGGAGGATGCCGTCGCGGTGGGGCGGCGCACCGGGGCACGAGTATTTCGTCGGCGTCGGTGAGCAGGCCGTGATCGCGGACCGCTTCGTCCGGTGCTCGGCGCGTGCTGCTGCCTGCGGAAACGATGGTTATCCAACGAGATCGCGGGGTGTAACCAGCTCCGAGCACAAATAGTTGGATGTTCCATGTAAATTGTCTGGTGTGGCTGCGAACGAGGTCCCTGGCTCACTGGTCGACCAGTTGCTCGCGTTGCACGACCGGGTGCGCAGCGAGCTGAGGGCGCTGTGCGGGGAGGTGGGGCTGACCGATGCCCAAGTAGGGGTCCTGTGGCGGATGGCTGCCGAGCAGGAGCGCGACATGACGGCCCGCCAGTTGGCAGACCGCCTGAGGTGTGATGCGTCCACGGTGACTTCGCTGGTCGACCGGTTGGAGCGGCACGGCGTGATCAGGCGGGTGACCCATCCCGCGGACGGCCGGGCGAAGATCTTGCAGCTCACTCCGCTGGGCTGCCAGCTCCAGGACCGCATCGAGGACTACCGGCGACGCGGATCACCGTTCACCGCGCTGACACCCGACGAGCAGCACCAGTTGCACGAGTTCCTTTCACGCGCGCTCAGCGATCGCGCGCAACCAACGCAGGAGCAGCAGAGCAGGGAGCGGGGATGAACCGGAAGCATGCCGTTGTCACCGGGGCGACAGCAGGGCTGGGGCGTGCGCTCGCGCAGCGCCTCGCCGAACGCGGGTACGACGTGACGCTCGTCGGCCGAGACGAACGGCGCACCGCACAGGTCGCCGACGAGCTCACCCGCGAGGTGGGTGAGGCCGGTCCGCGGATCAGCTGGCACCTCGCCGACCTCGCCCGCCAGGCAGAGGTCCGCAAGCTCGCCAGCGCGCTTGCTGACGATGGCCTCGGCATCGACGTCCTGATCAACAACGCCGGTGCCGCGTTCGGCAGCTTCGCCAGCACGCCGGACGGTGCGGAGCGGACCTATGCGCTCAACCACCACGCGCCGCTGCTGCTGACCCACGAACTGCTGGCGGGCGGATCGCTGTCCGCTGACGCGCGGATCGTGAACATGTCCAGCTTCATGGAGAAGCGCGCGCGCCTGGCTGGCGCTGACCCGGACGTGGTCGGCACCTCGTGGGCTGACCAGCGGTACTCCCAAACCCGGGTCTACGCGACGAGCAAGCTGCTCGCCCTGCTGGCCGCGGTCGAGGCGGCACGCCGGGCGCCCGGCGCGATCAGGGTCTACAACGCCGATCCCGGCATGGTGCGCACCGGGTTCACCAGCAATGCCGGTGGTCCGATGCGGCTGACCGCTCCGCTGTTCCGGCTGTGGTCGGTCAGCATCGAGCAGGGCATCCAGACCCCGCTGTGGCTGGCGACAGCCGACGAACCTCCCGAACCCAACGGCGGGTTCTTCGCCCGCTCCCGTCCAGCTACCCCCTCCGCCCGAGCGCTCGACCCGGAGCTGGCCCGCGAGGTTTACCAGCGCACGACCGCATTCCTCGGGATCGCCCCGCTCTGATCGGCCCGCAGACCGCGGATCAGCGTTGTTCCTTGGTCGACAAGGGATGCGCGCCGGGGCCCGCACGGACGCGCGAGGTCCGAGGTAGTCGCGTCAGGGCTGCGAGATCAGGGCGTCGAGCGCCTCGGCTGGGGGTGCTCGCCGAACTGCTGGGCGAGCGGCCGCCGGACCGGTCTCCACGTCAGAGGGCCGGTCGGGGCGAGTCCCGCCCCGCTCGCGCCCCCAGCAGGACTCGAACCTGCGACCTAAGGATTAGGCGATGGCGTTTTCTGTCGTTTGAGGATACTTGCCGATACGCGCTTTGGCCAGGTGTTTTTGCGAAAGGGAACGCTTGTTATTGGTCGATAGCAGCGGACGTTTGACGTTGATTTGTGGGGGTAAGGTGGGGGTTCTGCGTTCCTGGCTGGGTCCCACCTCGCCCCTACGCGAGCACGGCCAACCGCCTGGCCAATGAGGTCAGTTCGCCCGAGCAATGTTGTGACCCACGTCGCGCCTTTGCTGATCAACTTCAACCCAAAGGCGACTCGATTGCGACGCTCTGACCTCGGGGATTGCCCGTGATCGGCCGACCCGTGGCTGATGTTATATGACGATCGTCACATACGCTGGCATTCGCTTAGCTGTTTGTGCAGGCCGTATCGTTCTGATCAACCGAGATCCGCTCGGTTCATCCGCGAGAACACCAGGCAATACGTCTGCTTCCTCCGGCTCTGTCGAGTCGGGGCGACCCCGGACGTGGAGCGAGCCACAAGGGGCTTGCTCCCCAACGGAGGAGGTAGAGCCGCATTGGCCGTCGTTCGCCGCGGAAAGCGATACCGCAAGGTTTCGCACGCCACCCAAGAAGAAAGCCGGACCCGCAGCTTGGTCGGGGCGGGGATCCGGCTTCTTCTCTGGATGGCCTGGCAGGAAGTTCGCACCCAGATTGCCCAGTGGTTGCGTGACCACCTGGGCTGGCTGCCCTTCCAGTAGCACCACCTGCGGCCCGGCCGGTGTTCTCCCCACTGGTCGGGCCCCTCCTATCAGCTGCACCATGTGGTCAAACCACGTTGAGCAGACCTGTCGGATGCTAGCTACTGACCAGTCCATTTGCTACATCGGAGACTGCAGTAGATCCGTTTCACCGCTGATCGGGCCAATGCGCCACAAGCAGGTGCCCACGTTCGGCGGGCGACGGTTCGGCCCGCCACTTGAGCAGCAAGGTGACCAACTCGGCGACGTGCCCAGCACCGTGCTTCGATGGCTCGCCCAGGCGACCACGTGCAGCCGGGACTTCCGTGGTCAAAGGTCCCCGTCGTGCGGCTCCTGCGGGGTCGCCTGCCTTCCGCTCGCGCCCGGCTGCGGCCGCCGCCCCACCGCTCGCGGCCGGTCCGCCGACCGCCGGCCGGGACCGGCCGCCAGGCCGCAAGCCCGGTCCAGCCGACCGCAGGCCG
>NZ_JBEPDU010000075.1:0-25484 GCF_040300525.1 Saccharopolyspora sp. NPDC000359
CTCGGCGGCGTCCCCGCCGCCCACCACGTAGGCCACCAGCCGCTTGTCGCCGGGGGTGTCCTCGCGGACCACGGCCGCGACCTGCGCGACGTCCGGGTGCCGGGCCAGCACCGCCTCGACCTCGCCGAGCTCGATGCGGAACCCGCGGACCTTGACCTGGTCGTCGGCCCGACCGGCGAAGTCCAGCGTCCCGTCGGAGCGCCAGCGCACCAGGTCACCGGTGCGGTACATGCGGGAGCCGGGTGGCCCGAACGGGTCGGCGACGAACCGCTCGGCGGTCAGCCCCGGCCGGTTGAGGTAGCCGTGGGCCAGCCCGAGCCCGGAGACGTAGAGCTCGCCGACCACCCCGGGCGGAGTCGGCTGGAGCTGCGCGTCGAGCACGTGGATGCGAGCGCCGGGGTCCGGCACGCCGATCGGCACCGAGCTGCCCACGGCGTCGGGATCGCAGTCCCACAGCGTGGTGTTGACGGTGGCCTCGGTGGGGCCGTAGCAGTTGAGCATCCGCCGCCCGCGCGCCCAGCGCAGCACCAGGTCGGAGGGCACCTTCTCGGCCCCGCACAGCAGCGTCGCGTCCGGCGGGAGCTCGGTGTCGGCGGGGAACATGCCCATCACCGACGGCCCGATGGCCAGGTGCGTGACGCGGTGGCGGCGGGCGTACTCGGCCAGCGGTTCGCCGGGCACGCGCCGGTCGGCGGGCACCACGACCAGCGTGCCGCCGCTGAGCAGGCCCATGCACATCTCCCAGAACGCCACGTCGAAGCTGGGCGAGGCGAACTGCAGCACCCGGCTCCCGGCGGTGATGCCGACCCGCTCGGTCTGGGTGGCCAGCAGCTTGCCGATTCCCCGGTGCGGCACGACCACGCCCTTCGGGGTGCCGGTGGAGCCCGAGGTGTAGATGACGTACGCGGCGTCGTCCAGCCGCGGGGTCGGCAGCTGCCAGCTGCCCGCAGGCCGGTCGCGGCAGCTCAGCAGGGTTGTCGGGAGCTCGGCGGCCAGGTCGTCGGTGAGCACGAGGCGCGGCTTGGCGTCGTCGACCATGTGCCGCAGCCGCTCCACCGGGTACTCCGGGTCCAGCGCCAGGTAGGCGGCCCCGGCGCGCATCGCGGCCAGCAGCCCGATGATCAGCTCCGGCGAGCGCGGCAGCAGGACGCCGACGATGTCACCGGGCCCGACGCCGTGCTCGACCAGCAGCTGCGCCTGCTCGGTGATCCGCCGGTCGAGCTCGCGGTAGCTGAGCTCGACGTCCTCGAAGACCAGCGCGGGCTTGTCCGGGTCGCGTTCGGCGCTGCGCGCGAACAGTTCGGGGAAGGTCCCGGCGGGTTCCACCGACCCGACGGCGTCACCCCAGCTCAGCACCCGCTGCCGGGCTTCCTCGCCGAGCACGTCCAGGCGGCTGGTGGGGGTCGCCGGGTCGGCCGCCGCGGCGGTGAGCAGCTGCACGAACCGCGCGGCCAGGTCCTCGACGGTCTGCCGGGTGAACAGGTCGGTGCTGTACTGCACCAGCCCGTCGACCCCGCCGTCGGCGCGCTCGCCGAGGCTGAACGCCAGGTCGAACTTCGCCGCCCCGGCCGCCGCGGTGTCCACAGTGGTCTCCAGGCCCGGCAGGTCCGCGGTGGTGGTGCCGGTGGCGCCCCAGTGGGCCAGCACCACCTGGAACAGCGGGTGCCGGGACAGCGACCGCGCCGGGTTGAGGACCTCCGCGAGCCGCTCGAAGGGCAGCTCGGCGTTGTCGAAGGCGGCCAGGTCGGTCTGCCGCACCCGGTCGAGGAGCTCCGCGAAGCTGGGCTCGCCCGAGGTGTCGGTGCGCAGCACCAGGCTGTTGACGAAGAACCCGACGAGGTCGTTGAGCGCGTCGTCGGCGCGACCGGCCACCGGGGAGCCGATCGGGATGTCGGTGCCCGCGCCCAGCCGGGTCAGCAGCGCCGCGAGACCGGCCTGCAGCACCATGAACACGCTGGCCTGGTGCTGCCCGGCGAGCTGGCGCAGCTGCTGGTGCAGCTCGGCGTCGAGCTCGAAGCGCACCGAGTCGCCGCGGTGGCTGGCCACGGCCGGGCGCGCGAAGTCGGTGGGCAGTTCCAACTGGTCGGGCAGCCCGGCGAGCGCCTCGCGCCAGAACTGGAGCTGCCGCCCGGCCAACCCGGCCGGATCGGACTCGTCGCCGAGCAGTTCCCGTTGCCACAGCGTGTAGTCCACGTACTGCACCGGCAGCTCGTCCCACTCCGGCGCCGCACCGCGCAGCCGCGCGGCGTAGGCGGTGGACAAGTCGCGCACCAGCGGCCGGATGGACCACTCGTCGCCGGTCACGTGGTGCAGCAGGACCAGCAGCACGTGCTCGTCACCGGCCTCGAAGAGCGTGGTCCGGATCGGCAGCTCCGCGGAGAGGTCGAACCCCTGCCGCACGGCCTCCCCCAGCGCGGCCTCCACATCGGACACCTCCAGGGAGTCGTCCGATTCCGATGGGGATCGGGGATTTCCGGGGACCCGCACCACGGTGAGCTCCGGGACCTCGTCGAGCACCTCCTGGCGGGGTTCGCCGAGCTCGTCCGGGAAGATCGTGCGCAGGCTCTCGTGGCGCCGCACGACGTCGCCGATCGCCGCCCGCAGCGCCGCGACGTCCAGCTCACCGGACATCCGCAGCACCAGCGGCATGTTGTAGGTGGCGCTGGGACCCTCCAACCGGTTGAGGAACCAAAGCCGTTGCTGGGCGAAGGAGAGCGGGATCCGCTCCGGCCGCGCGACGCGCCGCAGCTCCGGCCGCCGGTCGACCGCCCCGAGCTGCTCGGCGAGACCGGCGGCGGTCGGGTGGTCGAAGAGGGCACGGATGGTCAGCTCGGCACCGAGTTCGGCGCGCACCCGCGCCAGCAACCGCGCCGCCAGCAGCGAATGCCCGCCGAGCTCGAAGAACCCGTCGTCGATGCCGACCTCGCGCACCCCGAGCACTTCGGCGAACAACCGGCACAGCTCGGCCTCCACGGCGTTGCGCGGCTCGCGACCCGCGGCGTCACCACCGAACTCGGGCGCGGGCAGCGCGCGCACGTCCAGCTTCCCGTTGGCGGTCAACGGGATCTCGTCCACGGGCACGAACGCGGCGGGCACCATGTAGCTGGGCAGCCGCGCGGCCAGGTGCGACCGCAGCTCCGCCGCCCCAGCCGCTCCCACGGTGTAGCCGACCAGGCGCTGGTCACCGGGCTGGTCCTCGCGCACCACCACCGCGGCCTGCCGGACCTGCGGGTGCGCGGCCAGGTGCGCCTCGACCTCGCCCAGCTCGATGCGGAACCCGCGCACCTTGACCTGGTGGTCGGCGCGTCCGATGAACTCGATGCTGCCGTCCGGCCGCCACCGCCCCAGGTCGCCGGAGCGGTACATGCGGGTCCCGGGCGCGCCGTGCGGGTCGGCGACGAAGCGCTGCGCGGTCAGCCCGCGCTGCCCGAGGTACCCGCGCGCCAAGCCCTCCCCGGCCACGTACAGCTCGCCGACCACGCCGGGCGGCACCGGCTGCAGCTGCGCGTCCAGCAGGTAGACGCGCAGGTCCGGGATACCGCGGCCGATCACGCTGCCGTCGCGCCGGGCCACCAGCTCGCGGTCCAGCTCGACGTAGGACACGTGCACGGTGGTCTCGGTGATCCCGTACATGTTGACCAGCTTCGGCGACTCGGGGTGCCGCTGGTACCAGTCGTCCAACCTGGACAGTTCCAGCGCCTCACCGCCGAAGACCACCACCCGCAGCGTCAGCTCGCCCACCGGGTCCTCCCGGTCGGCCTGGCTGAGCTGGTAGAACGCCGACGGCGTCTGGTTGAGCACGGTCACCCGCTCCCGCACCAGCAACCGCCGGAACTCCCGCGGCGAACGGGTGACCTCGTGCGGGACCACGACCAGCCGACCGCCGTGCAGCAGCGCGCCCCACAGCTCCCAGACCGAGAAGTCGAACGCGTAGGAGTGGAACAGCGTCCACACGTCGTCGCCGTCGAAGGAGAACCACGGGTCGGTGGCCCGGAACAGCCGGACCACGTTGTGGTGCGGGATAGACACGCCCTTGGGCTGTCCGGTCGAACCGGAGGTGTAGATGACGTAAGCGGCGTGCTCGGGCGTCAGCGGCCCGCGCTCGCCGGACTTGGGGTCGCGCTGCGAGTGCCGGGCGACCTCCGCTTGGGCGCTCGGGTCGTCCAGCAGCACCCGGGTGAGCCCGGCGGGCAGGTTGGCCGCGTGCTCGGAGTTGCTGATCAGCACGCTCGGCTGGGCGTCGCCGACGATGTGGGCGATCCGCTCGGCCGGGTGCTCGGGGTCCAGCGGCAGGTACGCCGCACCGGACTTGAGCACCGCGAGCAGCGCCACCACCAGCTCCGCCGAGCGCGGCAGCGCCAGCGCCACCAGCTGCTCGGGGCCCACGCCGTGGTCGATCAGGTGGTGCGCGAGCTGGTTGGCCCGCGAGTTGAGCTCCTCGTAGGTCAGCTGCAGCGCGCCGAAGGTGACGGCGACCGAGTCCGGCGTGCGCTGCGCCTGCTCCTCGAACAGCTGCGGCAGCGTCGCGGCGGGCAGCTCGGGGACGTCGGCGATCGGCGCGTTCCACTCCTCGAGGATGCGGGTGCGCTCCTGCGCCGCCAGCAGCTCGACCCGCCCCACCGGGGTGTCCCCGGCGCACTCCGCGAAGTTGCCGAGGAAGCGCAGGAACCGCTCGCGGTGCGCGGTGAGCTCGTCCTCGCCGTAGCGGTCGGGGTTGGCGTCGAACTCGAACCGCAGCTGCCCGTCCTGGTGGTAGACCCCGACGGTCAGGTCCTCGACCGGTCCGGCGGCGAGGTTGTGCACGGTGGCCGGGCTGTCGCCGAACCGCAGGTCGTAGTCGAAGGCCTTGATGTTGAGCATCGGCCCGAACAGCGGCCGGTCCGACCCCAGCAGCCCGAGGTCGCGGCGCAGGTCCTCGCTGCGCGTGCGCTGGTGCTTGCGCAGCTCCCGCACGGCCTTGGTGACCTGCGCGATCAGCTCCGCGCGGGTGGTCGTGGCGGTGATCCGCAACCGCAGCGGCAGCACGTTGACGACCATGCTCGGCACCCGCAGCGCGACCGAGCCCAGCCGCCCCATCACCGGCAGGCCCAGCACCACGTCGGTGGCCCCGGTCATCCGGTGCAGGTAGGCGCCGAAGGCGGCGATGAGCGCGTCGGACCAGATCGTGCGGCTCTCCTCGGCCGCCGTGGCCAGCGCGTTCCCGGCTGCCGACTCGGCGGTCTGCCTGCGGAAGTCGTGCGCGGTGGGGCGCGAGCTCCCGCTCAGCGACACCACGTCCGGCCGGTCGGCGAACAGCTCGTGCCAGTGCTGGGCATCGCGCTCGAACTTGGCCGACCTGCGGTACTCCTGCTCGTCGGCAAGCAGCGCCGACAGCGGTTCGAACGGCGACGGGCCGGCGTCGAGGTCGCTGTAGAGCTCGGCGACGCGGCGGATGAGGATCGAGAAGCCGTAGCCGTCGATGGCCACGTGGTGGATCCGCTGGTACCAGCACCAGCGCCGCTCGCCGAGCTGGAACAGCGCGGCGCTCCAGAGCCGCCCGGCCTGGCCGCGCCGCAGGTCCACCGGTTCGCGCAGGTCGGCACGCATCCAGGCGAGCGCCCGCGCCTCCGGGTCGGCGGCGGTGGTGCAGTCGACGACCGGCAGGTCGAACTCGGCGGGCTCCTCGACGACCTGCCCCAGCTCGCCGGTGTCGTCGCGGACCCGGATGCGCAGCGCCTCGACCTCGGCGACCGCCCGCCGCAGCGCGACGGCGAACCGCTCCGGGTCCACGGGTCCGTCGATCACCACGCGTTCGGCGGTGTTGAAGATCGGGTTCGCCTGGTCAAGCTGTTGGGCGAACCAGATCCCCGCCTGCGCGGCCGACAGTGGCATCAGCTGGTCAGCTCGGCCCGGCATCGCTCTCCCCACGATCAACAAGATAAGTAAGGCTTACCTTAGTGCGCCGTCGATCGGGAGTACAGACGGCCAGCGGTGGTGGTGGAGTGGGTCTGCTCACCCGCGCTCGAAGATCATGAGCGCCGAGTTCTTGCCCGGTAATCCGACCTCGCCGGAGCGGTCGAACCCGGCCTTGCCGAACGCGCCCACCGACGCTCCGTTGTGGACGTTGGGCTCGGCCACCACCCGACGGCACTCGCGGTCGGCCGCCAGCAGACCACCGGCCACCGCCCGCAGCAGCGCCGAGCCGACCCCGCCCCCGATCACGTCCGGCTCCCCGATGGCGATGTGCACCCCGAGGTCGTGCGGGTCGTGCGAGTAGCAGCGCGCCAGCTTGTCCCGCTGCACCCGGTACAGCTCCAGGTAGCCGACGTCGCGCCCGTCGCGCGCCACGATGCACGGCAGCGAGTGCTGCCCGCCGAGCTGACCAGCCAGCTCCGCGCGCCACTGCGCCACCGGCCACGCCTGGTCCCAGTTCACCGCGACGTGCTCGGCGTTCATCCAGCGGTGCACCAGCGCGACGTCCGGCCCGCCGTCGTCGCCGACGACCCGCACCGGCCGCAGCGACCAGCCCTCCCCCAGCTCCGGGATCGGCACGCCGGGCGCTTCCACCGCCCCGGACCACAGCGGGTTCGGCACCTCGAACGGCACCGGCCGCACCTGCCCCGAGTCCGCCTGGTAGTGCAGGTCGGAGCCGTTGAGCGCGGCGAGGTCGGTCAGCGTCGGGCTGCTCAACCAGTGCTCGACCAACCAAGCCGACGTCGGGTGCGCCTCGGCGAGCCCGCCCAGCCACTTCCGCAGCTCACCGAGCAGGTCCTCCTCGTGCACGACCCCGCGCCGCCCCAGCAACCCGATGACCGCCAACGGCCCGCGGGTCAGCAGCTTGACGGTCGCGGCGGAGACGTCGCCCTCCCACCCCAGCACGGCGGGCAGCAACCGCCCCTCGACGTGCGCGGCCAGCCAACGCCGGGCTTCCTCGGCGTCGGACACCGAGCGGGCCACGGCGAGAAGGTCGTCCGACAGCGGGAGCGGGTCGAACTCGCGCCGCGGCAGCGCGTGCCGCAACCAGTCCACCAGCGTCCCGGCGTCCGCGGCGTTGATCGGCGCCCCGGGCAGGGCGCGGGCGCGCGCATCGGCTGAGCAGGCTGCGGCGAGCAGACCGGGGTCGGCGACCGCGACCGGCTCGCCGGAGTCGTCGAGCACGTGGATCGGCCCGAACCCGTGCGCACCGGTCGGCGAGCTGTAGACGACGTCGGTGCCCAGCCGCAGCCCTCCGACGGTCAGCCGCAACTGCCCCTCGGCGACCGGCGTGTGCGTCTCGGCCAACCAGCGCCGCAGCAGCACCGAGGCTCGCTGGTGCGCCTGCCCGGCAAGGTCCACTCCACTCGTCACGCAATGCTCCTCGAACCGCGGGTATGTGAGCGGAGCCTAACCTAACCGCGCGGCTCGGCGACAGGGTCGGTGAAACCCCTGGTGCAGCGCCGTGCACTGTGGACTGTCCGAGCCCTTCGTCACGCAGCGCAAGCTGGACGCGCGAAACTCGACCACCACTACCTGATCCGGTGATGATCGTTGTGTTTCGCTGGGCGAACGCGGAGCATCGCCCCTACTCTCCGACCTACCGAATCGGCCCACCGCCCGGAGAGGAGTTCACCCATGGATGACACCGACTCCGTCGTTCCGCTCCGGCCGGGATTCGACATCCAGGTCCGCGGCTTCAACCGCAGCCAGGTCATCGACCACATCGAGCTGCTGGAGGACCAGCTGCGGCTGCTCACCATCGACCGCAACGAGGCCGCCCAGCTCAACACCGACCTGCGCAAGCTCTGCGACGACACCCGCCGCAGCCTGGACGCGGCCGAGCAGCGCCTCCGGCGCATCGAGTCCTCCGACACCGGGCTGCCCGCCGCGTCCCAGCGGGTGCAGAACATGCTCTCCATCGCCGAGGAAGAGGTGCAGACCCTCCGCGACCAGGCCCAGCGGCAGGCCGAGATCATCCGCGGCACCGCCGAGACCGAGGCGCGCGAGCTGATCAGCGAGGCCGAGCGCAACGCGAGCGAGCTGCGCGAGGAGTGCAGCAGGCTGATCTCCGACGTCGAGGAGCGGCGAGCCCGCCTGCACCGCGAGCACGACCAGAAGGTCAGCGAACTGCGCTCCCGGGAGCACCGGATGCGGCAGAACATCCGCGCGGAGTACAAGCGGGTCATCGACGCCGCGCAGGAGGAAGCCGACGAGCTCATCGCCCAGACCCGGCGGCAGTGCGGGCAGTGGGACGCCGAGACCGAGCAGAGGCGCCTGCAAGCGCTGGAGGAGATCCAGGCCCAGCAGACCCGCCTGGAAGAACTGCGCGCCGCCGCGCTGGCCTCGATGGAGCAGGCGCAGCGCATGGTCGACGCCTCCGTCGACGAGCTCCGCACTCCCCCCCCGGCCGTGGAACCGGAGCCCGAGCCAGAGGCCCAGCTACCGCTCCAGCTGCCCACGCAGCGCGAGGACGTGCAGACGTTCCTCATCCCACTCGACGGTCAGCACCCCAGCACTAACGGTGCGACCCCGAAGCCCGGACCTGCCAGACAGAACTGATCGGAGCATCTCGTGGAACTGCTCGTGCTGATGTTCGTCACCGGATTCGCACTGGCCACGCTGATCTTCTGGCCGCTGCTGCACCGCGCGAACCGCCAACTCGGCGAGCAGGAAGCCGCCCCGCGCGGCAAGCACGCACTGCGCACCCCGGTCCCGGTGCCCCCGACGGTCACCCGCCGGACGACCACCCCGCCGCAGCCCGCCCCGGAGCCCACCGACCCCGAGCAGCCCGCCGCCGAGGCCGGGCCCACCGGAGCCCCGGAAGTCGCTGAAGTCGCCCCGACCCAGCGCACGGCGGAACCCGTGGACCTCCCCGAACTGCCGACCGACCTCTACGAGAAGCACTTCGAGGCCAAGTTCAACCGATCCCGCCAGCGCCTGGCCCGCCTCCGCACCGAGATCAGCAAGGAATGACAGGGAGTTCTTCCCGGGCACCTCGCGTGGCGGTGCGGGTAGCGGAACCTCAGCGGCGGTGCGAGCTGCGAGTGCGAGACACACACCAATGCTGTTCGCACGACCTGGTGCTAGGCGCCGGTTCCAGTGGGTGTTATTAGTCAGTCCTCGGGAGCTGCGAGCTGGTCGGGCTCGGCTTCCTGGGACTCCGGGACCTGCTGGTCGGTTCGGCGTTCGGCCCAGTAGAACGGCGCAGCAGCGAGCACGGGCACCAGCATGCCCAGCAGAACGATCAGAAGTGAAGAGCCCACGGCGCCTGAAACCCCGATTGCGATGGGAAGAATCCATGCCGCGAACAGGCATGTCGCTGGGCACATCGTTCGGGCTCTCGGCATTCGTTACGCCGCCGATCATGTGCCCCGGGTCACATTTGCGCCCAGCGACTTCCCTTGTCCCGCAACGGGTTTCGGCGCGGTCTACCGAAGGTACCGCGCGGTCGGCCACGCCTCCTTGGTCCAGGCGCTGTTCCAGAACAGCCACTCGTACTCGGTGGCCCGGGTGAACGCCGCCAGCATCTTCTGCCGGGTCTGCTCGTCGGCGCTCGCCGCGACCCGGTCGACGAGCTCGCGGGCGGTCAGCACCGCGGCGGCGAACTCGTCGTCGGCGTAGGTCTGGATCCAGGCCCGGTACGGGTGCTCGTCGGCACCACCGGTGGCCTCCAGGATCGTGGTGCCCACGTGCTGGTACACCCAGAAGCACGGCAGGACCGCCGCCAGCAGCACCGGGTAAGGCTCGGTCAGCGCGGTCGCACGCAGGTACGAGGTGTAGGCCAGGCAGGATGGGGAGGTGCCGATCCCGGCGATCTCCTCGTCGGTCAGCCCGAACTCGGCGACGTACCCGGCGTGCAACCGGCGCTCCTCGACCAGCGCACCCTGGGCCGCGCCGGACAGGAACGCGGCGTCCTCGGGGTTGTCGGCCCGGGACGCCGCGGCCGCCAGGGCCTGCGCGAAGCCGACCAGGTAGCGGGCGTCCTGCACGATGTAGAAGGCGAACACGTCGCGGTCCAGGGTGCCGTCGGTCAGCGCGGCGTTGAACGGGTGCTCGACGATCGCGCGCTGCAGGTCAGCGGTGTGCGCCCAGGCCTGCGCACAGAAGCCGTCGGCGGGCGGTTCGGGCAGCTTGCTCATCCGGAGTCCTCATCTCGGGGTCGCGCGGTCCCGGTGGGGCTCAGGCGTCTGAGCCCCACCGGATTCGCGTGGATTCGGGCACGACGACCGGCGCGTCGTCAGGTCGACGCGCCGGGTTCACCGGGTCTGGTCACCACCAGTGGTGGAAGTGGTGCACCGGGCCGTGGCCGTGGCCGACGTCCAGGCGCTCGGAGGCGCGCAGCGCCTCGGTCAGGTAGGCCTTGCTCTCGCGCACCGCCGTCAGCCAGTCCGGGCGCTGCGGGCGCAGCGCCGCGATGGCCGCCGAGAGGGTGCAGCCGGTACCGTGGTCGTTGCTGGTCACGACCCGTTCGCTGGCCAGGAGCTCGGAGACGCCGTCGCCGTGCAGCAGGTCCACACTGGACTCACCGGCCAGGTGACCACCCTTGAGCAGCACCTGCTTGGCGCCGAGCCCGGCGAGCCGCTCGGCCTGGGCTGGCATGCCGTCGACGTCGGTGAGCTCCGGCTCGCCGAGCAGGTCCGCCGCCTCCGGCAGGTTCGGGGTGATCAGGTCGACCCGCGGCAGCAGCTCGTCGCGCAGCACGCCGACCGCCTCCGGAGCGAGCAGCCGGTCCCCGCTCTTGGCGACCATCACCGGGTCCAGCACCACGTGCGGTGGCGCGTAGCGGTCCAGCACACCGATCACCGCGCGGATCACCTCGGCGTTGGCCAGCATGCCGATCTTGACCGCGTCCACCCGCACGTCGTCGAGCAACGTGACCAGCTGCGCGGTGATGAACTCCGGCGGCACCTCGTGGACCTCGGCCACCCCGGTGGTGGTCTGCGCGACGAGCGCGGTCATCACGGACATGCCGTAGGCGCCGTGCGCCGAGAAGGTCTTCAGGTCGGCCTGGACACCGGCGCCACCGCTGGGATCGGTGCCCGCGATGGTCAGCACGTTCGGAACCATGACGTCCCTCCGCTAGTACGAGCTAGGTCAGGTTCAACGGGTCTGTTCTCAGCCCGGCCGCCCCGGGCACCCCGCGTCACTCGCCCCAACCTAACCCGAACCGCACCGGTCAGTCGATGAGCCCCACCACCGCACCCGCGCTGAGCACCTCACCGGCCCGCACCTGGTGCCAGAGCGTCCCGGTCGCCAACGCGCGCACCCAGCCGACGTCGCCACCGGCCGCCCGGACCTCGGCCAGCCGGTCGCCGACGTGCACCGCGCTCCCGTCGGCGGCCAGCCACCGCACCAGCACCCCGCGCATCGGAGCGCGCCCCGCCGGACGGCGCCCCAGCGCGGGGAACACCAACTCGGTCATCCCCGCCCCCTCCGCGAAAGCCCCAAGCATCGCTCCGGCCGCCCGCACCAACAAGACCGCCGCGGCGCCACCCTCCCGATGGCCGACCACGAACCGGGACGAACCAGGCAACACCGACCGCGGCTGGCACGCCCAGCACCGCCGGGACCACGCGGTCAGGCCCGCGTCCACCTCCCCAGCCAGGGGCCGCAGCGGCGCGGGCTCGTCCGCGAGCGGGACCGGCAGCAGCTCAGCGCCCTCCCGCCAGCACTGTTCCCGGAACCGGTTCTCGCGGCCGGCGGAGTCCGCGTCCACTCCTCGATCAACATCGCGGTGCGAAAGCGATCGATTTCACAGCGTGAAGGGGCCCACCGGCAGGCAAGGTGAACCTTCCTCGCGGATTAAACTCGGCGACGATGGAAACCACGACCGATGCTCCGAGCTTCGCCCGTTCCCGGCGGCCCCGCCGACCGGAGGATCCCGCGCGGATCTGGGCTCCGCTGGCGGACCTGACCGAGGCCGCCGTCGCGGCCGCCGGATCCGGGACCGTGGCGATCACCCGCGGCTTCGACCGCAACAGCCGCCAACGCGCCAAAGCCCTGCGCGAGCTGCTGGACCAGCAGGACGTTCCCGCGATCGAGGTGACCCCAGCGCCCGGCAGCGACCGGCTGCTGGCCGACGTCGAGGTCACCGCGGTGGTCAACCTGATCGGCGCTGGCTCGTGGCAGCCCTACCGCGTCGCCGCGCAGCTGCGCGCCCCGGTGCTCACCCCGAAGCCCGGTGACGACGCCGGTGAGCAGGTCACCCGCGACGTGATCGCGCTGGTCGGCGACTCGGGCAAGCGCGACGTGGCGCTCTCGCACGTCGCGGTGCGCTCCGAGGACCCGGCCGCCAGCCGGTTGACCCTCACCCACGGCGGCGAGCAGCTGACCGTAGCCGGTGGCTGGCTGACCGTGGCGGTGGCAGGCCACGAGCTGCAGGTGCAGGTCGGCGGCGCGGACGTCGCCGAGCAGACGATCACCACCGGCGAGGTCCGGGTGGAGGCCTTCGACGCGCCGCACCGGCTGGTGCGCGACGAGCTCCCGATCGCCGACTTCGAGGGTGCGGTCACCTTCACCGCCGAGCCCGAGGGCCTGGTCGTCCGGCCGGTCTGATCGCTGCCGACCACCACGTGGCGGCGGGCGACCGCCCGGCGCCTTGCCACACCTGAACCAGGCGTTTTCGCCATATTCCGAAAAACTTGCCACAACCGCCGTCACACCCGGTGCGCCGCGGCGTCCCTCGACCAAGGACCGCGCGGGGACGCACGCACTGCACAGGGAGGCTGGGGAATCGTGGAGCCCACCAAGGAGTGGCACGTGAGCTGCCGCGATGTCGCCGGGAGGCGACGCGACTTGTCGGTGTTCATCAACCAGGGCGACGTGGTCGTGGTGGCGCCGCCCGGCGAGACGGCGGTGCTCTCACCGCTGGAGGTGGGGCGCCTGCGGGCCGTGCTGCGCGATGCGGTGGTGTCGGCGGCAGATCAGGCCTGACCAGTTCGGGCCTTCCCAGTTACGAGCTGGATGGGTCAGTATCTACTCTCGAGTAGCTCGCCGACCGAGAGGTGGATGCGTGAGCGTGTTGAGGCAGCGGGGCGCGGCCGTGCTCAATCGCGCGGGTTCTGGCGCGCACACGGCGTTCGTGCTGGCCAAGCAGGGTGTACTCCGCCCCTTGCGCCCGGACAAGGTGCTGCGGATCCTGCGCGCCTGGCGCCACTGGGGCACCACCCCGCCGCTGGGCTACGCGGTCGGCGCCGTGCGCCACCCGGACCGCCCGGCGCTGATCGACGAGCGGGGCGCGCTCAGCTACCTCGAGGTGGAGCAGCGCACCTCCCGGCTGGCCAACGGCCTGCGCAAGCGCGTCAAGCGCGGCACCCGCATCGGGGTGCTGTGCCGCAACCACCACGGACCGGTCGAGACGATCGTCGCCGCGGGCAAGCTGGGCGTGGACGTGGTGCTGCTCAACACCGGGATGAGCGGCCAGCAGCTCGCCGACGTGATCGCCGAGCAGCAGGTCGGTGTGCTGGTCCTGGACGCCGAGTTCCGCCGCCAGCTGCCCGAGCTGCCCGCCGGGGTGGACCAGGTGCTGGCCTGGACCGACGGCACCACCCGGCGCGACACGCTGGAGCACCTGATCGCCACGTCCTCGCCGCGGCGCCCGGCCAGGCCACGTCGGCACGCCCGAATGATCGTGCTGACCTCCGGCACCACCGGCACGCCCAAGGGCGCGCGCCGCCCGGACCCGCCGAGCCTGGCCCCGGCCGCCGCCGTCCTGTCCCGCCTCCCGCTGCGCAGCGGCGAGCGGATGCTGGTCAGCGCACCGCTGTTCCACACCTGGGGGCTGGCCGCGTTCCAGCTCGGTGCAGTGCTCGGCGCGACGCTGGTGCTGCGCCGCAAGTTCGACCCCGAGCAGGCGCTGGCCTCCGTGCAGCGCAACAGGTGCACCGCGCTGTTCGCCGTCCCGGTGATGCTCCAGCGCCTCCTGGACCTGCCCGAGCAGGTCCGCGACCGCTACGACCACAGCACGCTGCGGATCGTGGCCAGCAGCGGCTCGGCGCTGCCCGCGGACCTGGCCACCCGGTTCCAGCACGCCTTCGGCAACGTGCTGCACAACCTCTACGGCTCGACCGAGGTGTCCTGGGTGAGCATCGCCACCCCGCAGGACCTGCGCGCGGCCCCGGCCTCGGCGGGCCGCCCGCCGCGGGGCACGACGGTGCGCATCCTCGCCGCGGACGGCACCGAGGTGTCGCGCGGCGAGACCGGGCGCATCTTCGCGGGCAACGACATGCTCTTCGAGGGCTACACCAACGGCGGCGGGCGGGACGTCGAGGACGGCCTGATGTCCACCGGCGACCTCGGGCACGTCGACGCGTCCGGGCGGCTGTTCGTCGACGGCCGCGAGGACGACATGATCATCTCCGGCGGCGAGAACGTCTACCCCAAGGAGACCGAGGACGCCATCGCCCGCCTGCCGGAGGTGGCCGAGACCGCCGTCATCGGCGTCGACGACCCGGACTTCGGCCAGCGGCTCGCCGCGTTCGTGGTGCTGCGCCCGGGCCACGAGCTCGACGCCGAGCAGCTGCGGGACCGCCTCCGCGACCGGCTGTCGAAGTTCGCCCTGCCCCGCGACGTGGTGTTCCTGGCGGAGCTGCCGCGCAACGCCACCGGCAAGGTCGTCCCCCGCGAGCTGCTCGGCCGGTTGGACGCATGACCCGGACGGATGCACGATCACGCCTCGTGGCGAGTTAGGCTGCCTCGGGTGAATGACCGTCTAGTGTGGATCGACTGCGAAATGACCGGTCTCGACCTCGGCAAGGACGCCCTGATCGAGATCGCCGCCCTGGTCACCGATGCCGACCTGAACATCCTCGGCGAAGGCGTGGACATCGTCATCCACGCCGACGACGAGGCCCTGGCCGGGATGCCCGAGGTGGTGCGCGACATGCACGACCGGTCCGGGCTCACCGAGGAGGTGCGCCGCTCCGCGGTGACCCTGGCCGAAGCCGAACAGCAGGTGCTGGACTACATCCGCCAGTACGTCCCGGACGGGCGGTCGGCCCCGCTGGCGGGCAACTCCATCGCCACCGACCGCGGGTTCATCGCCCGCGACATGCCGCGGCTGGACGCCCACCTGCACTACCGGATGGTCGACGTGTCGTCCATCAAGGAGCTGTGCCGGCGCTGGTACCCGCGGATCTACTACGCGCAGCCGGAGAAGGGCCTGGCGCACCGCGCGCTGGCCGACATCCGGGAGTCGATTCGCGAACTCGCCTACTACCGGCGCACCGCGTTCGTCCCGCAGCCCGGCCCGTCCAGCGAGCAGGCCCAGGCGGTGGCGGCCGAGCTGCTCTCCGACGACGGCGTCGGGGGCACCCGGAAAGCAGCCGAGCAGCAGTCGGAAAATGGCCGCTGACCAGCTGCGTCGCCGATAACCGGAGCCCGCGGAAAACGGCGTGACAGCGCACGCTAGTATATGAGCGTTGCTCCGGACGGCGGTCCTTCCGAGACCGGTCCGAGCGGCCGAGGTGGGTGTAGCTCAGTCGGTAGAGCACTGGGTTGTGGTCCCAGGTGTCGCGGGTTCGATTCCCGTCACTCACCCCAAAGCCGAACGAGGCCTGGTTCCTGCGGGAACCAGGCCTCGTTCTCGTTCCCGGGTCGATTCGCCTCGGGAGATGGGCGAGGGCCCCGCTCCAGCGGAACGGGGCCCTCGGCGTCAGCTGCGGGTCACTTGTTGCCCTTGACCCACTCCTCCCACGGGATCTGCCAGTCCCCGAAGCCGTCCCACGGCCTGAGGTCCGGCCCGCCGGAGTTGGTGATCTGCACGATGTCGCCCTTCTTCAGCAGGTCGTAGACCCACTTGGCGTTGTCCATGCTCATGTTGATGCAGCCGTGGCTGACGTTGCTGTGGCCCTGCTGGCCCACCGACCACGGCGCGGCGTGCAGGAACTCGCCGCCGTTGGAGATCCGCACCGCCCACTTGACCTCGGTGCGGTAGCCGCCCGCCTCGATCGGCAGCCCGTAGGTCGAGGAGTCCATCACCTTCGTGGCGTGGTGCTCGGTGACCACGTGCACGCCGTTGTTGGACGGGAACGACGGCTTGCCCAGCGACACCGGCATGGTCCGGATAACCTCGCCGTTCCGCTCGATCGACATCTGGTGCGAGGCGCCGTCGGCCTTCAGGACCACCGCGTCGCCGATGGTGATGGTCGCCTTGCGGTCCTCCTCGCCCCAGACGCCGTTGCCGAGGTCGCGCCCGAAGACGTCGACGTCGACGGTCACCTTGGTGCCCGGCTTCCAGTACTCCTTCGGCCGCCAGTGCACCTCGCGGTTGTTGAACCAGTAGAACGCGCCCTCCACGGCGGGTTCGGTCTGGATCTTGATGGCCTCCTCGGCCTTCGCCTTGTCCGGTGCCGGGGCGTTCTTGCTGAAGTAGAACGCCAGCGGCTGCCCGACCCCGACCGTCTGACCGTCAAGCGGGTTCATCGAGACGTAGCTCTGCTCGCCCGGCGCGACCGTGCTGAAGGTGGCCTGCTGGGTGATCGCCGGCCCGCTGGCACCCTGCGCGGTCACCTCCAGCGTGTAGGTCTTGCCGTAGCCGAGCTTCTCCCCGGCCGTCCAGGTCGCACCGTCCGGCGAGGCGGTGCCCGGCACCTCCTTGCCCTCGGTGTTGGTCAGCACCGCGCGCACGATCCGGCCGTTGGTCACCTTCGCGGTGACCGGCCCGGCCGGGGCCACGTCCTGCGCCCCGTTCTGCGGTGCCAGCTCCAACGTCGGCGCCGGTGCGACCTCGTTGGCCGCCGCGCCGCTCTCCGAACCCGATCCACTGCACCCCGCGACCAACAGCGCGACCACGCCGAAGATCAACATCGTCAACAGTCGTGAAACCCGCACGGGACCCCCGACCGGATTACGCCACTCCCTCATGAGCAACAGTCCGTCCGCTTAGAAGCATCACTAACCCCTGTGAACAGTGTGCCGCAAAGCCCCGTCAGGGGAAGAAGAGACCAGGCGTGCACACAGTGTGATCAGCTGGGCTGATCACGCACCCGACCGCCAGACGCGCCACCCCGGCCGGAGGTTGCCCCGCCCACCCGACCAACCCAGCCGCCCCACCGACCCCACCCCCCGGTTCGGAGCCCTCCACTCCCGTGCTAATGTTTTCCGTGTCGCCAGGGAGACCGGACGGAAACCCCGGGACGACGTGCCAGCGCCAATAGCTCAACTGGCAGAGCAGCTGACTCTTAATCAGCGGGTTCGGGGTTCGAGTCCCTGTTGGCGCACTCGATACCGTGGAACGCCCTGCTCACGCAGGGCGTTTCGCTTTTTCGGATCTTCGTCATCGCAGTGGGGGGTCGAACCCCCACACCCCCCACGGTGCGGGGGTTGCCCTTTCGACTTGCCCTTGCGATGGGCAGGGTTCCCGGCCTGGGTTGCGACCTTCGGATACCCCGCATTACTGGGTGCATGTCGGCGTGTTAGTCTTCCTTCGTCGTTGGGGAGACCGGACGGAAACCCCGGGACGACGTGCCAGCGCCAATAGCTCAACTGGCAGAGCAGCTGACTCTTAATCAGCGGGTTCGGGGTTCGAGTCCCTGTTGGCGCACTCGATACCGTGGAACGCCCTGCTCACGCAGGGCGTTTCGCTTTTTCGGATCTTCGTCATCGCAGTGGGGGGTCGAACCCCCACACCCCCCACGGTGCGGGGGTTGCCCTTTCGACTTGCCCTTGCGATGGGCAGGGTTCCCGGCCTGGGTTGCGACCTTCGGATGGGTTGCCCGTGGTTCGGGTTGGCCCGTGGTTCGGGTTGGCTGGGCTTTGGCTTTTTTCCGTTTCTTGTGGGTGTCGTTGCTTTTGGGTTAGGTCAGGCCTGAGGTTCTCAGGGTGATGTTGAGGCGGCCTGCTTTGAGGCCTATGGGTGGGGTTGTGCTCGGGGTTGTTCTCAGGACTCCGTGGTAGGCGAGGCGGGTTGGGCCGCCGAAGACGAAGAGGTCGCCCGAGCAGAGCGTGATGTCCTGGTGGGGACGGCCCCTCGACTCCGTGTTGCCGAAGCGGAAGGTGCAGTCGTTGCCCAGGCTCAGGGACACCACCGGCGCCCTGCTCAACTCGTCCTTGTCCTGGTGCATGCCCATCTTTGCGGCGTCGTCGTAGAAGTTGACCAGGGCGATGTCCGGGGCGTAGTCGTCAGCCGGGCGCTGGTAGGCCGCCGCCACCGCCCTGCGGCCCAGGTCCGCCAACCAGTCCGGGAAGGGCACCACCGGGGAGCCGTCGTCCCTGGTCCTCGAGTAGCGGTACGGCGCCCAGTGCCAGCCCAGGCAGACCGTCTGGACCGACATCACGCCACCGCTCGGCAACGTCGGCGAGCGCATCCCCGCCCTCGCCCACTCCCGGCAGGCGCGCACCAGGTCGCGCTGCTCCGGCAGGCCCAGCCAGTCCGGGACGTGCACCGCACCCGGGGCGACCTCCGCCCGCTCGCGCGGGATCAGCGCATTCATCCGCACTCCTCTCCGCTGATCATCTTCGCAGGTCCGGTGCCGTGAGCACCGTCTCAGAGCTGGATCGCCCCACTCCCCTCAGGTTAGGCTCACCAAACTCCAGAACCGAGTGAACAGGTAGGAAGCACATGTTCCGTCCCCGCCGACTGCTCGCGGTGATCACCGCAGCGCTCGCCCTGGGCAGTGCCGCCGCGTGCGGCACGGCAGCCGAGCAGCCCGCCGCACCCGACGCTGGCGGACGCGTCGTCAACCACGCGAAGGGGCAGACCACGGTCGTGGGCACCCCGCAGCGGGTGGTCGTACTCGACACCGGCGAGTTGGACGCGGCGTTGGCGCTGGGCGTCAAGCCGGTGGGCACGGTGCTGCCGGACGCCAACCAGGACCTGCAGCCCTACCTGGCCGAGAAGGCCGGGGACATCGAGGTCGTCGGCACGATCGGTTCGCCGAACCTGGAGAAGATCGCCGCGCTCAAACCCGACCTGATCCTGTCCAGCAAGGTCCGCGACGACGCGAACTACGAGGCGTTGAGCAAGATCGCGCCGACGGTGTTCGCCGAGACCGTCGGCAAGCCGTGGAAGGAGAACTTCCTGCTCGACGCCAAGGCGCTGGGCAAGGAGGCCGAGGCCCAGCGGATCCTGGCCGACTACCAGCAGCGGGCCGCCGAGATCGGCAGGCAGCTCGGCGACCCGGCGGCCACCGAGGTCAGCGCGCTGCGGTTCCTGTCCGGCGAGTACCGGCTCTACGGCACCGGCTCCTACCTCGGCACGATCCTGGCCGACGTCGGGCTCGGGCGGCCAGGCAACCAGCGGTTCGACGGGACCCACACCAAGATCAGCCGCGAGCAGCTCTCCCAGGCCGACGGCGACCTGCTGTTCTACTCCGCCTACGGCGACAGGACCCGCGAGCAGATGAACGACGTGGTCGGCTCGGTGCAGTGGAGCACCCTCGAAGCGGTCCGCAGCGGCAGGGCCATCGAGGTCAACGACGACACCTGGTTCCTCGGGCTCGGCCCCCTAGCCGCCAACCTCGTCCTCGACGACCTCCAGAAGTACCTCAGCCAGCGCTGATCCCCGGCCCCGGCGCGCCCACCCCCGCGCGCCGGGGCCGCGCCAACGCGACGTGAGCAGCCGCGAGTCCGCTGCGCTGCGGCCGACGGCCTCGACCTGCGGTCACCATCGACCGGGGAGCGCGACACGTCGATATCTGCCCGTCCGCAACGACCCCGAACCCAAGATGTAGTGTGTCGCTCGCTGGTGGTTCACCGGAGCAATTCCGGTGAGGCAAGAGGGAACCCGGTGCGAATCCGGGACTGCCCCGCAGCGGTGAACGGGAACGACCGTCGTGACCCGCCTGCCCCATCCCGGGCAGCGGGTAAGAGCACTGGGCCAACGCCTGGGAAGCCACGACCAGTAGGCCGCCCGTGAGTCCGAAGACCTGCCACCGGCGCACGCGCAAGGCGTGCTGTCCGGGGCCTCGAGGGCGGGTCCGCGCGGACGACCGGCGACCCGTCTCGCCGAGGTCTCCCTGCGCGCGCTCGAAGGTCCACCGAGCTCGCGAGGGGAGAGAGCCAGTGACGGCGACACTCGACAACTGGACCGAGGTGTCCACCGCGGTCCACCAGGCCTGCGCCGGATTGCCCGGCGTGTCCGCCGAAGCCGTGCTCGACGAGGTGCGGCGCACCGGCTACGCGGGGATCAGCGACGACGAGCTCTCGCTGGCCCAGGTCATGGCGGCCCGCACCCTGATCGAGACCGAACCGAACTACTCGCAGGTCACCGCCCGCCTGCTGCTGAACCGGATGCGCCGCGAAGCGCTGGAGTTCCTCGGTGTCGACCAGGACGCCGACTACGCCGCGCACTTCGCCGAGTACGTGCGCCGTGGCGTGGCGCTCGAGCAGTTGGCCCCCGAACTGGCCACCTTCGACCTCGACCGGTTGGGCCGCGCGCTGGCGCCCGAGCGCGACCTGGAGTTCGGCTTCCTGGGGCTGCAGACCCTCTACGACCGGTACTTCCTGCACGAGGGCGGAGTGCGCTTCGAGCTGCCGCAGGCCTTCTTCATGCGGGTCGCGATGGGCTTGGCGCTGCGCGAGGACGACCGCGAGGCCCGCGCCATCGAGTTCTACCAGCTGCTGTCGTCGTTCGACTTCATGTGCTCGACGCCGACGCTGTTCAACGCCGGGACCACCCGGCCGCAGCTGTCCTCCTGCTTCCTGACCACAGTGGACGACGACCTGTCCGGCATCTTCCACTCGATCAGCAACAACGCCCTGCTGTCGAAGTACGCCGGCGGGCTCGGCAACGACTGGACGCCGGTGCGCGGCATCGGCGCGCACATCAGGGGCACCAACGGCAAGTCGCAGGGCGTCGTGCCGTTCCTGAAGATCGCCAACGACACCGCGGTGGCGGTCAACCAGGGCGGCAAGCGCAAGGGCGCGGTCTGCGCCTACCTGGAGACCTGGCACATCGACGTCGAGGAGTTCCTCGACCTGCGCAAGAACACCGGCGACGACCGGCGCCGCACCCACGACATGAACACCGCGAACTGGGTGCCCGACGAGTTCCTGCGCCGGGTCGAGGCCGACGAGCAGTGGACGCTGTTCTCCCCCGACGAGACCCCCGACCTGCACGACCGCTACGGCGCGGCGTTCGCCGAGCGCTACCGCGCCTACGAGCAGGCCGCCGACCGCGGCGAGATCGCGGTGTTCAAGCGGGTCCGCGCGGTCGACCTGTGGCGGCGGATGCTGACCATGCTGTTCGAGACCGGCCACCCGTGGATCACCTTCAAGGACCCGTGCAACCTGCGTTCCCCGCAGCAGCACACCGGGGTGGTGCACTCCTCGAACCTGTGCACCGAGATCACCCTGAACACCAGCGCCGACGAGGTCGCGGTGTGCAACCTCGGCTCGATCAACCTGGCCCGGCACGTCACGGCCGACGGCATCGACGCCGAGCGCCTGGAGCGCACCACCCACACCGCGGTGCGGATGCTGGACAACGTCATCGACATCAACTTCTACACGATCCCCGAGGCCCGCCGGTCCAACCTGCGACACCGGCCGGTCGGCCTGGGGCTGATGGGCTTCGCCGACGCGCTGTTCGCGCAGCGCATCGCGCCGTCGACGCCCGCCGCGGTGGAGTTCGCCGACCGCAGCATGGAGTTGATCAGCTACCACGCGATCAGCGCGTCCAGCGCGCTGGCGGCCGAGCGCGGTCGCTACGAGACCTTCGACGGCTCGCTGTGGAGCCGCGGCGTGCTGCCGATCGACTCGCTGGAGCTGCTCGCCGAAGCCCGCGGCGGCGACGTCGACCTGGACCGGTCGTCCACCTTGGACTGGGCGGCGCTGCGCGAGCGCGTGGTCCGCGACGGGATGCGCAACTCCAACGTGATGGCCATCGCGCCGACTGCGACGATCGCCAACATCTGCGGGGTCAACCAGTCCATCGAGCCCGTCTACCGGAACCTGTACGTCAAGGCGAACATGTCCGGCGACTTCACCGTGGTCAACCCGCACCTGGTAGCCGACCTCAAGCTCGCCGGGTTGTGGGACGAGGCGATGGTCGCCGACCTCAAGCTGCACGACGGCAGCCTGCTGCCGATCGAGCGGATCCCGCAGGAGCTCAAGGAGCTCTACGCCACCGCGTTCGAGATCGAACCGCACTGGCTGGTGGAGGCCGCGGCGCGGCGGCAGAAGTGGATCGACCAGGCGCAGTCGCTGAACCTCTACGTCGCCGCCCCCAGCGGCCGCAAGCTCGACGAGCTCTACCGGCTGGCCTGGCGCAAGGGCTTGAAGACCACGTACTACCTGCGCTCCACCAGCGCCACCCACGTGGAGAAGAGCACCCTGCGTGGAACCGACGGCAAGCTCAACGCCGTGCCCACCGCGGTCCCCGCGGCGACAGTCTGCTCCGTCGAGGACCCCGACTGCGAAGCCTGCCAGTGACGCATCCCCGCGATCTCAATGGAGATCAGACACCTGGTCCCCATTGAACTCGCGCACCAAGAACCCCTCCACCACCGCCCGTTCGCCCCGGGCCGGACGAACCCTCCCTTGGAGCATGACGAGCATGACCTCCCTGCAGTCCCCCTCCTCCGCAGGTCTCGGCGAGATCGACCGCTCCGGCGGGCGCGTCGACGTCAGCGAGAAGGCGATGATCAACGCCCGCGCCGACGTCAACCAGCTGCTGCCGCTCAAGTACGGCTGGGCCTGGGACAAGTACCTCGCCGGGTGCAACAACCACTGGATGCCCACCGAGATCTCCATGCAGGCCGACATCGCGCTGTGGAAGTCCAGCGACGGGCTCACCGAGGACGAGCGCCTGCTGCTCAAGCGCAACCTCGGGTTCTTCGCCACCGCCGAATCCCTGGTCGCCAACAACATCGTGCTCGCGGTCTACCGGCACATCACCAACCCCGAGTGCCGCCAGTACCTGCTGCGGCAGGCGTTCGAGGAGGCCGTGCACACCCACACCTTCCAGTACATCTGCGAGAGCCTCGGCCTGGACGAGGGCGAGCTGTTCAACATGTACCGGGAGATCCCGTCGATCTCCGACAAGGACGCGTGGGCCCTGCAGTACACCCAGAGCCTGGAGGACCCGGACTTCGCCACCGGCACCACCGAGGCCGACCAGGCCTTCCTGCGCGACCTGGTCGCCTTCTACGTGATCTTCGAGGGCATGTGGTTCTACACCGGTTTCGCGCAGGTCCTGGCGCTGGGCCGCCGCAACAAGATGGTCGGCATCGCCGAGCAGTACCAGTACATCCTGCGCGACGAGTCCATCCACCTGAACTTCGGCATCGACTGCATCAACCAGATCAAGCTGGAGAACCCGCACCTGTGGACCGCGGAGTTCCAGGCCGAGGTCCGGCAGATGCTCGCCGAGGCCTGCGAGCTGGAGATCGCCTACGGCCGCGACACCATGCCCCGCGGCATCCTCGGCATCAACGCCGAGCTCTGCGCCGAGTACATGCACTTCATCACCAACCGGCGCTGCGACCAGCTCGGCCTCGAACCGGTCTTCCCGGAGACGGAGAACCCGTTCCCGTGGATGTCCGAGGCGATGGACCTGAAGAAGGAGAAGAACTTCTTCGAGACCCGGGTCATCGAGTACCAGTCCGGCGCCTCCCTGTCCTGGGACTGATGCCGAGCCGCGGTGGGCGGCCCGCTCAGGTCTGATCAGCCGCAGACCGCGCCCTCCGCGGCGGAGCCGACGAGCTTGGCGTACTTGCCGAGGACCCCGTGGCGGAAGCGGGGTTCCGGCGGTGCCCAGCTCGCACGTCGGCGCTGGAGTTCCGCCTCGTCCACGAGCAGGTCGAGGGTGCGGGCGGCGAGGTCCAACCGGATCGGGTCGCCGTCCCGCACCAGCGCGATCGGGCCGCCGTCGGGGGCTTCCGGTGCCACGTGCCCGATGCACAACCCCGTCGTCCCGCCGGAGAACCGGCCATCGGTGACCAGCAGGACGTCCTTGCCCAGGCCCGCGCCCTTGATCGCACCGGTCACCGCGAGCATCTCGCGCATGCCTGGACCGCCGCGCGGCCCCTCGTAGCGGATGACGACCACGTCGCCAGGCTTGAGCGAACCGTCCTCGACCGCGTCCATGGCCCCCTGCTCGCCGTCGAAAACCCTCGCCGTGCCGTCGAACCGCGCGGAGTCGAACCCGGCGCTCTTCACCACGGCACCGTCCGGAGCCAGCGAGCCGCGGAGGATGGTCAGCCCGCCGGTCGGGTGGATCGGGTTCGACAGCTGGTGCAGCACCTCGCCATCCAGGTCCGGGGGCTGGAGCTCGGCCAGGTTGTCCGCCACCGTCCGGCCCGTCACGGTCAGGCAGTCGCCGTGCAGCAGCCCCGCGTCCAGCAGGGCCTTCATCACCACCGGGACACCGCCGATGCGGTCCACCGCGGACATCACGTACCGGCCGAACGGCTTGACGTCGGCGAGGTGCGGCACCCGGTCCCCGATCCGGTTGAAGTCGTCCAGGGCCAGGTCGACCTCGGCCTCGCGCGCGATGGCCAGCAGGTGCAGGACGGCGTTGGTGGAGCCGCCGAAGGCCATCACCACCGCGATCGCGTTCTCGAACGCCTGCCGGGTCAGGATCCGCCGGGCCGTCAGCCCGCTCTCCAGCATGCCGACCACCGCGCGCCCCGCGGCCCGAGCGCTCGCGTCGCGACGCCGGTCGACCGAAGGCGGGCTCGCCGAACCGGGCATCGACATGCCCAGCGCTTCCGCCGCGCAAGCCATGGTGTTCGCCGTGTACATCCCGCCGCAGGCACCCTCGCCTGGGCAGATGGCGCGCTCGATGCGGTCCACCTCGTCGCGGGAGATCAGCCCGCGCGCGCAGGCCCCGACCGCTTCGAAAGCGTCGATGATCGTCACTTCGCGGTCGTCCACCCGTCCCGGCAGGATCGACCCGGCGTAGACGAACACCGATGCCAGGTCGAGCCGGGCCGCCGCCATCAGCATCCCCGGCAGGCTCTTGTCGCAGCCCGCCAGCAGGACGGTGCCGTCCAACCGCTCGGCCTCCACCACCGCTTCCACCGAGTCGGCGATGATCTCCCGGGACACCAGGGAGTAGTGCATGCCGACGTGCCCCATCGAGATGCCGTCGGACACCGAGATGGTGCCGAACTCCATCGGGAAGCCGCCCGCCGCGTGCACGCCGTCCTTGGCGGCCCGCCCGAGCCGCTGCAGGGACAGGTTGCACGGGGTGATCTCGTTCCAGGAGGAGGCGACGCCGATCTGCGGCTTGCCGAAGTCCTCGTCCTGCATCCCGACGGCCCGCAGCATCCCGCGCGCCGCGGCCCGCTCCATCCCCTCGGTGACCTCGCTGCTCCGGGGCTTCAGAGCGCGCTGACCTTCGGTGAGCTTCGAAGCATCCACACCAGGACTGTAGGCGCGATCACGCCCAGGACGCTCGTCGATCCGCAGCCCGCGCCAGGCAGGCTGGAAACAGAAGTAGCCCCTCTTTCCCGGAACGGATTCCGGGAAAGAGGGGCTACCCCTTTTTCAATGTAGTGTGTCGGCGGTGTCTTACTCTCCCACACCCTGTCGAGTGCAGTACCATCAGCGCTGGGGAGCTTAGCTACCGGGTTCGGAATGGGACC
>NZ_JBEPDU010000076.1:0-24853 GCF_040300525.1 Saccharopolyspora sp. NPDC000359
CGAACCCGGTAGCTAAGCTCCCCAGCGCTGATGGTACTGCACTCGACAGGGTGTGGGAGAGTAAGACACCGCCGACACACTACATTGAAAAAGGGTAGCCCCTCTTTCCCGGAATCCGTTCCGGGAAAGAGGGGCTACTTCTGTTTCTGCGGGAAGCAACAGCGCCCCGCCGACCGCGGGACGCTGTTGTCAGCCGAGCTGGTTGACCATGACCGCTTCGTGCGCGCTGCCCAGCAGCCCCCGCTCGTCGTAGAGCCGGGCGTTGGCCACGCCGATGCCGCTCGGCTGCACGTCGCGGTTGATCTCCATGCCGAGCCACTCGCCCTCGAACGGGCGGTGCAGGTAGAGCGTGATGTCGGTGTTGATCCACGGGCCGAAGATCGGCCCGACCGGGCTGGCCGCGCTGATGCAGTCGACCAGGACCGCGGCCCGCGCCAGCGGGCTCGCCGACTCGCCGGCGACCAGCGGTACCGGCATCCGCATCCACACCTTGCTGGTGCCGGTGGCCCGCTGGTCCGCCACCCACCGGACCTGGATCACGTCGTGCACGCCCCACCGCAGGCCGAGCTCCGGGGGCAGCAGGTGCCCGTCCGGGAGTTCCGCCGGGCCGGGGAAGGGCGCGGGCACGTCCGGGACGACGCCGTCCACCTCGCTGCGGCGCAGCAGCTGGGCAGTGGCTCGTGCGGAGGGCTTCCCGTCGACGGTGAGGACGGCTTCGCTCACCTGCAGGCGCTTGCCGGTGCGCAGTGGTTGGGCGGTGACCGACAGCGGCTTGGCTGGGACCGGGCGCACCAGGTCCACAGTGAGCCGGGCGGTGAACAGGTCGGGGTCGTCACTGGTCCGCTCCACGGCCCGGGCGAGCAGCCCGGCGACCGGACCGCCGCCGACCAGTTCGCCCCAGGGGCTGCAGGCCGCCTCACTCGGCACGAGCTGTTCGTCGGCAGCGGTGAAGAGCGCCTGGATGTCACGCATCCCCCGATGTTACTAACCGGTAGCCAAGCCTGGTACTGGTCGTTTGCCAATTTTCTGGCGACTTGGCGCGATTCTGCTGCCTGCTCCGCTGGGCGTGTGAGCATCTTCTCAGGCGAGCAAGTTACTTGAAGCTTCACGTATGCTTGCGAGCACCGCAGACCCATCCCCTCGAAAGGTCTTCCCATGCAGCACCGTCTTCGCGACATGACGGCTCTGATCGCGCGCATCGTGGTGGGCGCGACCTTCCTCGCGCACGGCTACCAGAAGTTCGTGCTCAACGGCATGGACGCGGTCGTCGAATCCTTCGACAAGCTGGGCCTGCCCCCGATCGCGGCCTGGTTCACCGCGATCGTCGAGGTGGTCGGTGGGGCTGGGTTGATCCTCGGTGTGCTGCTGCCCTTCGCGGGCGTCCTGCTCGCGGCGGTCATGGTCGGCGCGCTGTTCACCGCGCACCTCAGCGGTGGGTTCTTCTCCAGCGACGGCGGGTTCGAGTACGTCCTGGTGCTCGCCGCGGCGAGCCTCGCACTCGGCTTCAGCGGTCCGCGGTACACGCTTTCCGGACTGTTCCGGGGCAGTTCGGAGAAGTCCGAGCAGTTCGCGGCCTGAGACGCGCGGAACGGCCCGCCTGAGCTGGGCGGGCCGTTCCGCGCATCCGGGTCAGTTCCCGAGTTCGATGGTGGTTCGCTCGCTGTCGCGGCGGCTTTCGCGCTTCGCCGGGTCGAGGTTGGTGCAGTGCACCAGGGACGACCGTCCGGCGAGCACCGCGAGCAGGCCGTCCACCACACCGTCCGGCAGGCTCCACTCCAGTGTGGACAGCACGCGGTCGGTTGGGCCGATGTGCAGCTCCGCAGCCCGCTCCCGGGCGGCGGCGACGAGTTCGTCCACCGAGCGGTCGAGCAGCGCCGGGGTGTCGCCGTCGACCGGCAGCAGCGGGCTGAAGTCGTCGCCGTGCACCCGGATGTCCGACACGTAGTCGACGACTCCGTCCGGCAGGTCGCGCAGCGGGGCGCCCAGGGCGTCGAGGCCGACGGCAGCCGTGGTCCGGGCGCCCGCGCCGCTTTCCAGGTCGTCGGCGGGGACGAAGGCGACTTCCGCGCCGTGCGGGTCGTCGGTGATGTGCGCGCCGCACCACCAGGAGCCGAGCAGCACGCCGACCGTCTGCCAGTGCCCGGGCAGCGCGGCGAACACCGGCGCACCCGGTTCCAGGTCGAGTTCGTCGACGAGCCAGTTCGCCGTCTTGGCCGCCCAGTTCGCGGTGGTCGCCCGGGACAGCTCGATGCGCGCCCCGGTGGCGTCGTCGTAGTGCGTGATCAGCGGCTTGGGTGCCCCCTCGGCCAGCAGCGGTCCGAGCAGCGCCTGGGTAACGCTCATGGGTCGAGCCTAGGCCTGCGCTCCACTAGTGGACGCACGGGATGCTGCCGTCGGAGGTGATCGGCTGGTCGGGGCGGGCCGTGCCGTCCAGCTGCAGCTTCGGCTGCGCCGCCAGGCCGGGCGGCGCGCTGGCCAGCCCGGCGAAGAAGCGCTGCGTCGCGGCGGGGTCGGCGTTGATGATGCTCTGGCCGCGGTCGTCGCGGGCGTTGGTGTCCACCACCGGCATCGTCGTGAAGGTGACGCGTCCGGCCGCGATCTCCTGCATCTGCTCCACGAAGCCCAGCGGTTCCCAGCCCTCGTCCAGCACGACGGCGCGGCGGGTGGCCTGCACCAGGTCGTTGACCATCGCCGGGTCGGTCAGCGTGCCGGTGGACAGCACCTTGTTGGCCAGCGCCGCCATGAACACCTGCTGGCGGACGATCCGGTCCAGGTCGCCGCGGGGCAGGCCGTGGCGCTGCCGCACGAACGACAGCGCGTCCGCGCCGGAGATGGTGTGCCGACCGGCGGTGAAGTTCGCGCCGGAGTCCTTGTCGCTGGTGTCCTGCCGCAGGCACACCTCGACGCCGCCGACGGCCTCGGTGAGCTCGTAGAAGCCGAGCAGGTTGAGCTCGGCGTAGTGGTCGATGCGCAGCCCGGTGAGGTTCTGCACCGTCTGCACCAGCGCGCGCTGCCCGGCCAGCTGCGACTCCCGCTCGACCTCGAGCTCCGGGCGGCCTTGGGCGCGGAGCTGCCGCGCCGTGGTGCTCTTCGTCAGGCCGTAGACGGCGTTGATCTTCTCCGGACGGCCGCCGGGCACCTCTGCGAAGGTGTCGCGGGGGATTGACACCGCGGTGGTCGGGGCGTTGCTGTGCGGCACCCGGATCACCACGAGGCTGTCGGTGTTCAGCCCGCCGATGGCCTCGGTGCGCAGCTGCTTGAGCACGTCCTCCGGCAGCGGGTTGCCCTGCGCGTCGGTGCGGCTGTCGCTGCCGACCAGCAGGACGTCGGTCGCGCCGTCGTCGTCGCCCGACGTGGGTGGTGCGTCGGCGAGCACCTTGGCGGAGCTGACGTCGGAGAGCTGGTCCACCACGATCCAGCCGATGGCGGTGATGCCGAGCACGACGGCCGAGAACAGCGCGACTGCGCTGCGCCCGGCGATGCGGAACCCCGTCCGCCCGCGGGCGGTCGGCTCCGCCGCCTCGGTCTCCTGCTCCGGTTCGCCCACTTGGCCTCCCCCGCCGCGGTGCGTTGCGGGACAAGGTTAACGGTTGGCGCGCCCCAGGTCGCCCGGCTTTCGGTTGTGATGCGGACGTCAGTCCACGCAGGGGATCCCGTCTGCGGTGATCGGCTGATCGTTGATGTCCTGCTGGGGGTGCAGCGGCGGCAGCTGGCGGAACCCGTCGAGCTTGATCGTGCGCGGTCCCGCGAAGTTCTGCGCGCCCGGTCCCGCGTAGTCCTTGCCCAGGTAGACCTGGATGCTGCCGGCGGTGACGTTCGAGCTGACCTCGGTGGGCAGCCCGCCGAGGGCCTCGGCGACCTGCGCGGCGGCGGTCTCGTCACCGGCCGCGTGGTAGATCACCGAGTTGGCCATGGAGTCGGCGTTGGAGCTGCCGCCCTCCTTGAAGCCCTGCGCGGTCAGCTCGTCGAGCACCCGGGCGGCCAGGCCGCTGGCGCCGGAGGCGTTGTAGACGCCGACCGAGATCTGCGCGCGGGCCTGCTGCGCGGCCATCTTCTGCTCGCGCTCCTGGGGAGGTAGCAGGAGGTTGGCCGCGAACTGCTTGACCTCGGGAATGTTGATCGTGACGTCTTCCTTGCCGGACGGGCCGACCAGGTGCACCGGCGCGGTGTAGAACTGCACGTCCCCACCGGCGATGCCCTGCATCTGCTGCGCGAAGCCCAGCAGGTCGTCGGCCAGCGCGGGGTCCAGGGTGACCGACTTCTTGATGGCGTTGATCAGCTCGGTGAGCTTCGCCGGGTTGGTCAAAGTGTCGGAGGACATCACCTTGCGGGCGAGCCCGGACATGAACACCTGCTGGCGCTTGCCGCGGGAGAGCTCGTTGATCAGCCCGTGCCGCTGCCGGACGAACGCCAACGCGTCGGCGCCCTGGATGGTCTGCACGCCCGCGGGGAAGTCGGCGCCGGACAGTCGGTCCTTGGTGGCGTTCTTCAGGCAGACCTCGACCCCGCCGATGGCCTTGGTGATCTCGGAGAAGCCGAGCAGGTTGACCTCGGCGTAGTGGTCGATGCTGACGCCGCTGATGTCCTCTATGGTCTTGCGCAGCAGCTGCTTCCCGGCCAGCCGGGACCGCTGGGCCAGCTCCTCCTCGTCGGTGACGCCCTCTTCCTGCAGCTTCGCGCGCTCGGCGTGCATGCCGTTGTTCATCGTCTCGGTGAGCTTGGTCTTGCCCAGACCGAGCCCGACGTCGACGAGCGTGTCGCGGGGAAAGGACATCGCGCTGGCGCTGCCCCCGCCGTTGGGGATGCGCACCAGGATCATCGCGTCGGTGAGGTCGCCGCCCTCCTGAGTGGTGCGCAGTTCGCGAAGCACCTCGTCGGGCAGCGGGTTGCCGAAGGAGTCGTTGCGGCTGTCGTTGCCGATCAGCAGGATGTCGGTGGCGCCGTCCGGCGCGTTGAACCCGGAGCCGATGACGTCGGCGGTGGAGGTTCCGCCCCCGCCGGGCCGGAACATCGCCCAGCCGAAGCCGGTGGAGGTGAGCACGAGGACGGACAGCAGCGCGGTCAGCGTGCGCCCGAGGGCGCGGGCACCCCGGCCCGCATGGCCGCCGCGCCGGTCCCGGCCGCCTTTCCGACGGCTCCAGACATCGTTCTCCGGCGGAAGCTGCTCTTCGCCCGAACGGGGGGCCGAACGCTGCCGTGCTTCACTCTGCGGAGTTCGCCGACCGGGGCCGCCGGAGGGCGGCGCGTTCCCCGCGCGGCCCGGGCGTCGGCCGCTCGAGGCGGGGCCGCCACCGGTGCTGGGGCGACCTCGCCCGCTTCCGCGAGGTGGCACGGGTCTGCCAGGCTGACCCTGCGGACCGCTTGGCCACCTGGGCCGATCCTCCACGCCGCTTCCTCCTTGGCCTGCCGCGAGCGTTACACCTCAGGAAGTGATTTTGCTCGTGTTCCCAGTGCAGGCTAACGGGGCCCGTGGGTTCGGTGTGCAGATCCCAGTTTTGGCGTGATGACCCTCATAAGGGTGAGGCCTTGGTTATACGTTGCGTAACTGGGGAGCGTGGTCGGTGCCTGGCGGCGCATGCCAGACTTCGCAGGCGGCGTCCGTGCGCGGCGGTGTCCCGCGGGGCGAGGCGGGTGAACAGGAGAGAAGGGGCTCGATGCGGATTCTGGTCACTGGTGGAGCCGGGTTCATCGGCTCGCACTACGTGCGGCAACTGCTCGGCGGCGCCTACCCGGCGTACGCCGGCGCCGAGGTCGTCGTGCTCGACAAGCTCACCTACGCGGGCAACGAGGCGAACCTGGCACCGGTCGCCGACGACCCGCGGCTGGAGTTCGTGCGCGGCGACATCTGCGACCGCGAGCTGGTGACCGGTCTGCTCCGCGGCGTGGACGTGGTCGTGCACTTCGCCGCCGAATCCCACGTGGACCGCTCGATCGCCGGTGCGGACGCCTTCGTGGTCACCAACGTGGTGGGCACCAGCGTCCTGCTGCAGGCCGCGCTGGAGGCCGAGGTCAGCAAGTTCGTGCACGTCTCCACCGACGAGGTGTACGGCTCGATCGACACCGGCTCCTGGCCGGAGGAGCACGCGCTGGAGCCGAACTCGCCGTACTCGGCGGCGAAGGCGGGCTCGGACCTGATGGCCCGCTCCTACCACCGCACGCACGGCCTGCCGGTCTGCATCACGCGCTGCTCCAACAACTACGGGCCCTACCAGTTCCCGGAGAAGGTGCTGCCGCTGTTCATCACCAACCTGATGGACGGCCACCAGGTGCCGCTCTACGGCGACGGCCTCAACGTGCGGGACTGGCTGCACGTCGACGACCACTGCCAGGGCATCCAGCTGGTCGCCGAATCCGGGCGGCCGGGCGAGACCTACAACATCGGTGGCGGCACCGAGCTGACCAACAAGGAGCTCACCGAGCGGGTGTTGGCCGAGATGGGCCTGGACTGGTCGATGGTGCGGCCGGTCGCCGACCGCAAGGGCCACGACCGCCGCTACTCGGTGGACCACAGCAAGATCGTCCGCGAGCTCGGCTACGCGCCCCGGGTCGACTTCGAGGCGGGGCTGCGCGAGACCGTCCGCTGGTATCGGGAGAACCGCGCTTGGTGGGAGCCGCTGAAGGCCCGCGCGGCGGTGGCCCGATGAGCCGCCTCGCCGTCCTGGTGCCCGGCGGTCGCGGGCAGCTGGGGTACGAGCTGGGCCGGATCATGTCCGCGCGGTCCGGTGCCCTGGTGCACGCCCCGGGTTCCGCCGAGCTCGACGTCACCGACCGCGAGGCGGTGGTCGACGCGGTGGACTCCTTCGCCGAGACGGCCCGCGACGCCGAGCTGCGCCCGGTGGTGGTCAACGCCGCGGCCTACACCGCGGTGGATGCCGCGGAGGAGGACCAGCAGCGGGCGGCGCTGGTCAACACCGAAGGCCCGGCGGAGCTGGCCAAGGCCTGCCACGACAGCGGGATCCCGCTGCTACACGTGTCCACGGACTACGTCTTCAGCGGCGACGCCGACCGCCCGTACGAGCCGACCGACGAGACCGGGCCGCGCACTGTCTACGGCCGCACCAAGCTGGAGGGCGAGCGCGCGGTCCTGGAGTCCGGTGCGCGGGCCTGGGTGGTGCGCACCGCGTGGGTCTACGGTGCGCGCGGGGCGAACTTCGTGAAGACCATGGTCCGCCTGTCCCGCGAACGCGACTCGCTGTCCGTGGTGGCCGACCAGATCGGTTCCCCGACCTGGGCGGCGGACCTGGCCCACGGCCTGCTGGAACTGGCGGAACGGGTGGCCGAGCGCCGCGGCCCGGCCCAGGAGGTGCTGCACTGCACCAACACCGGCCAGACGAGCTGGTGCGACTACGCCCGCGCGATCTTCACCGAGCTGGGCCTGGACGCGGACCGCGTCCAACCGTGCACGACGGAGGACTTCCCCAGCCCGGCCCCGCGCCCGGCGTACTCGGTGCTGTCCGACGCGGCCTGGCGGGAAGCGGGCCTGACCCCGCTGCGCCCCTGGCGCGAAGCCCTCCACGCCGCCCTCGAAACCGACGGAGCAGCCCTCCGAGGTGAAGCGGGGTAACCCGGTGGGGTGCAGTTGACCATGAAACGCCGCAGCGGTGGGGAATCAGCTGGTGCGCCCCGAAGCGGCTGTGCATAATGGTGGTGCCCGATCCCGCGGGGAGAGGGAAGGAAGGCCAGGTGGCCCGGGGCATGACTGGGAGCCTGGCCTGACGTCTTTCTAGGGGTTGCACCCAGTGTCCACCTCGATGTCGTGGACCCGGTCGGCCAGCACCTCGCGAAACTCAGGGCGGCCCAGGTACGCCGCGCGACAAGCTCCTGCTATTACATCGGCTGCCCACAACATTGGCTCGAGAGGGCCAGGGCAGTGGGCTACGCGAAACTGGGCTTCCTTGGGGAGGAAGCTGCGGCGAGCAGTGGCAGCTGTCGACACGTCGCGGCGGTTGAGCTCGGCCGAGCGTGCTTCCAGTACAAGCAAGTCGACGCCAAATCCATGAAGCTCGTGGATCAGTCGAGCCAAGCACTTGGCGCGGGCCCGTTCCTGCTTCTGGCGTGGTACTGGAGCGCCGGTGACGACCACGTGCAGCCCATCGAGGTCGGCCAGGTGCTTGATGGTTCGGTGCTGCTCGTCGGGTTCCATCTCGTACCAGTGCAGCTTCCGGTGCTTTCCCCGCAGGCCTAGGAGTACCTCGCGGGCTTCTTCCGCTTCCTGGGTATCGACGATGACACTGGCAAGAACGTAGAAGCCCTGCTGTCGGTGTTCGCGGAATGATTCGTCGCCGTATGCGATGGGCACGAAGAAATACGTTACGGGGCTGGTCGAATGCCCTTTCGAGCGATACGGAAGTTGTTCCGTGGTCGCCTGATTCGGTGAGTTGCTCTGGTTCTGCGGGAAACGAGTCGACTTTCAGTCTCGGCGCGGGCATGATCTGTGGTGCCCGATCCCGCGGGGAGAGGGAAGGAAGGCCAGGTGGCCCGGGGCATTACCGGGAGCCTGGCCTGACGTCTTTCTGGGGTCAGGTCGCCGCTCGGCGGTACGCAGCTCGGGTTGCTTCGGCGCAGGCCCGCCAGGTGAAGGATTCCGCCCACGCACGACCGGCTTCCGGGTCCGGTGGGTTCGCCAGCGCTTGGTGCAGGGCGTCGTTCAGCGCCGCCGGGTCGCCGAAGGGGAAGTACGTCGCACGGCCTGCGGTGACTTCGCGGAGGGCTGGGATGTCCGTGCACACCACGGGTGTTCCGCAGGCCAGGGCTTCCAGGGCGGGGAGGCCGAATCCTTCGTCGCGGGACGGGAGCACCAGCGCGCTGGCTCCGGCGACGAGGCGGCGCAGGTGGTCGTCGGGGAGGAACCCGGTGCGGATCACCGCGCCGTCGATCCCTGGGGTGCTGGGCCCGGCGATGACCAGTGGTGGGAGGTCTGGGCCGTGCGCGGCAAGCAGCCCGGGCAGGCCCTTGCGTGGACCTTCGGCGCCGACGAACAGCAGGTACTCCGCAGGAAGTCCGCAGTGGACTCGAAGCTCGGAATCCAGCGGTGCGGCGGAGAACCACGCCGGGTCCACGCCGAGCGGCGTCACCACCACCTCCTCGCGCGGGACGTCCAGCCGGGCGCTCACCGCGTCGGCGACCGCAGCCGTCGGCGTGCACACCACGCGCGCCCGACGCACCGAACCGCGCACCAGCGCGGGGAGATCGGGCTCCGCGAGCGAAGGGTCATCCAGGAACGCCAGGTCGTGCACGGTCACCACACCCGCGGCGCGGACCGACGGCGGCAGCACGAAGTTCGTCCCGTGCACCACGTCCGATCGGCCCGCCAGCAGTTCGACGGGCGGGAAGGCGCCGCGCTGCCACAGCTTCCGCAGCACCCGGGCCGGGATCGGCGGGCCGACCGCGCGAGTTCCCGGCGGTGCGGTACCGCGCAGCTCGCGCCAACCCCGCGTGGTGAACCCGACCAGCCGGACGTCCACCAGGGACGCCAGCTCGGCGACCAGGGACGCGGTGTAGCGGCCGATCCCGGTGCGGTTGCCCAGCAGCGGTGTGCCGTCGAGCAGGACGCGCAGGTCAGCGGCCACGGAAGCGCTCACCGGCGATCCGCCGCAAGCGTCCGGTCGCCCGCTTCGCGACCTCCAGCGGGCCGCCCGCGTCCAGGTACTCGCGCAGCAGCGACAGGTCCCGGCGCACCGCTTCCGCACCGTTGATCTGCGGGCTGCGCACCAGCGGCGAGGCGGCCTTGAGCCGGTCGGCGGCCGGGCGCGGGTCGCGGCAGAACTCGGTGAGCGGCGCCAGCACCGCTTCCCAGGTGAAGCGCTCCCGCACCGGTTCGATCCGGTGGCGGCACTCGGCGGCGAACTCCTCGTCGTAGAGGACCTTCTCCAGTGCGGCGGCCAGCGCGTCCGGGTCCTCCGGCGGCACCACGACGCCGATGCGCTCCGAGCGCACCAGGTCGGCGAACGAGTCACCGTCGGTGGTGACCACCGGCAGCCCCGACCACAGGTAGTCCAGTACCCGGGTGCGGAACGCGAACGTCGTCTCCACGTGCTCGAAGTGGCTGGTCACCCCGCAGTCGGCGTCCAGCAGGTAGTTCTGCCGCTCCTGGTAGGGGACCCAGGTCTCGTTGAAGAACGCGAACTTGCCGGTGAGCCCGAGCTGCTGGGCCAGCGCGCGGGTGCGACCAGCCATGCCCATCTCCGGCACGTCCGGGTTCGGGTGCTTCATGCCGAGGAAGAACAGCCGGACGTCGGTGCGCCGCTCGGAAAGCCGGTGCACCGCGTGCAGCAGCGTCAGCGGGTCGAACCAGCTGTAGACGCCGCCCGCCCACAGCACCACCTTGTCGTCGGCGGAGATGCCGGGGTGGGTGCCCTTGATCGCCGGTCCGGTGCGGCGCGGGGCGGTCGACGGCAGGCCGAAGGGCACCACCGACAGCAGCGAGCGGACCGTCGGGTCGTTGTCGTACAGGCCGGGCGTCAGGCGGCCGAGCGAGGCCAGGTGCCCCAGCCAGAAGTGCCGCTGCCGCTCGGAGGCGCAGAGGAAGAAGTCACCCCGCCGCAACTGGGTGTTGAGCACCTTCGTGACGCCGACCAGGTCCTTGGCGCGGCGTTCGTCGTCGGTGTCGCGGCCCTGCTCGAGCAGCTCCAGGTGCATCGGGTCGTAGACGTCGCAGACCACGACCTTGCTGGACCCGACGTCCTTGAGCGAGGGCACCATCTCCAGCACGTGGCCCTGCAGCACCACGATGTCGGCCCAGTCGACGTGCGCGCCCAGCTCGCGCGGTTTGGCCGCGTGCACCTCGAACTCGGCCTGCGGCGGGCTGACCAGGTCGTTGACGCTGACCAGCCGGACCTGGTGCTCCACGGAGAGGACCTCGGCCATGTGCCAGGCGCGGATCGCCGGACCGGCCATCCGCTCGGCGACCGCGTCCCCGGTGATCACCACGACCTTGCGGGGGCGGCCGAAGACCTCGTCCAGGCCGAAGGCCTCGACCAGCGCGTCGTGCGCGGCGAGGTAGCGCGGCAGCGGGTAGGCCGGTTCCATCGCCTTGCGCATCAGCGGGACCAGGTCCGCGTCGGTGCGCACCCGCGCCTGCTGCTCCTCCTCGCGGGAGTCCTTCAGCGACGGCAGCAGTTCCACGAATTGGTCGATGGCCAGCATCCCGGCCAGCGCGGAGCGGTCGATCGGCACCGGGCCGTCGTCCTCGGTCTCGCCGCGGCGGGTGATCTCCAGCTGCGTCGGGTCGATCTCGCCGCGCGCGGTGGCCCGCCGCACCGCCAGCGCCATCGCCGCGGGCAGCGCCTTGGCCAGCGTCTCGTCGGAGACGTTCTTGTAGAGCGCGGCTAGCGCGTTGCGCTCCAGCAGGTAGTGCTCGCGGGCGGAGGAGATCTCGGCCATCGAGGCGTGGTGCCGGTGGAAGGTCAGCGACCTCGGCTCGTAGCGGACCCGCCAGCCGCGCAGGTTCAGCCGCCAGCCCAGGTCCACGTCCTCGTAGAACATGAAGAAGCGCTCGTCGAAGCCGCCCAGCGCGGCGAACAGCTCGGCGCGCACGAACAGCGCCGACCCGGTGCCGAAGAGCACGTCCCGCGCGGCGTCGTGGGAACCGTCGTCGACCTCGCCAGCGTGGCGCTTGTAGCCCATGCCGAACCAGGTCAGGCCGCCGTCGACGAAGTCGACGTGCCGACCTTCCCAGTCCAGCACCTTGCTGGCCACCGCGCCCACGGTCGGTTCGGCGCGCAGCACCGCGACGGCCGCGCGCACCCAGTCCCGGTCCGGGCGGGCGTCGTTGTTGAGGAAGGCCAGCACCTGGCCGGTGGCGTTGCGGGCGGCGAGGTTGCAGCCACCGGCGAAGCCGAGGTTGCTGCCCGACTCGATCAGCCGGGCGTCCGGGGCGGCGCTGCGGATGCGTTCCGCGCTGCCGTCGCCGGAGGCGTTGTCGACGCAGATCACCTCCAGCCGGTCGGCTGGGTAGTCGAGCTCCTCGCGCAGCGCGCGCAGGCATTCGACCGTGTCGTCCGCGCCGCGGTAGTTCACCACGATCACCGACACGAGGGGCAGGTTGCTGCGGTCCGACATCTCAGCCACGTCGTAAAGCGTGCACCATCGCGGCGGGCGCCATGCGGGGTGTCGGGAAAACTGCCGTGGTGTGCTCCGGTTCACACCCCGGACCAGGTCCGCCAGACCGCGCGTCGACGCGAAGCAGTGCTGCCGATGCGTCGGCGAGCGCGCAGCGCGGCCGGGAGGCCCGCGACGGCCTCGGCCAGGACGTCCATCCGCAACCTGACGCGGAAGTTCGCCGCGTCCGGGACCGCGCGGCGCAGCGGGAGCGCGAGCGTGATCGCCGCGAAGCGGGCCAGCTCGCGCGCGGCAACGTCCGCGGGTGCGCAGCGCAACAGCATGAGCAGGCGGTTGCGCTCGTTCCAGCGGTGGAACTGAGGCGAACCGGGTTGCGTCGTCGCGCCGTGCAGGTGCGCAGCAACCGCATCGGGCACCGAGACGATGCGATGCCCCGCCAGGCGTAGGCGCCAGGACGTGTCGGTGTCCTCGTAGTAGCAGAAGAAGTGCGCTGGGACACCGCCAGCGGAAGCCAAGGCCTCGGTGCGCAGCAGGGCTGCGCCGCCGCAGAACCCGAACACCTCGCCGGAGGCTTGAGGCGCGTCAGCGCCGTGGCCGTCGGCCGTGAGGCGGACACCCGCGGACTGCGTGCGGCCGTCCGACGTGCGGAGCACGGAGGTCGCCGCGGCCGCGGAGCGGTCCGCGTCGAGCGCGGCCTCCAGCGCCGCGAGCCAGCCGGAGGCTGGCGCAGCGTCGTCGTTCAGCCACGCGACGTAAGGCGTGCGGACGCGCGCGAGCGCGGCGGCGATGCCGCCGGCGTAGCCGCGGTTGCGGGGGAGCCGGAGGACTTCGGGGGCCGACGGGTGCGCGGCGAGCAGGTCCGCGGTGCCGTCGTCGGAGGCGTTGTCCACCACCAGTGTCCGATGTGGACGTTCCTGGGTGGCCAGGGCGTCCAGGCAGGCCTCGATGTGGTCCCGGCCCCGCCAGGTCACCACGACCACGGTGCTGCGCACCTCTTGCGACGTCACGCCCGAAGACGTTACGCGCCCCGACCTGCGCTCACCACGACCTCGCCCACCAGCAACGGCAGCGGGCGTGGGCTGGTCGCGCGGGTGGACCGCAGTTTCAATTGAAACTGCGAACCGCCCCCAGGGAAAATCGCAGTTTCAATTGAAACTGCGACCCCGGTCGGAGGCTGCGGCTCGGGCGACGTCGAGGTGGGGGCCTCAGGTTCCTCCTCGTGGAGGTCGCGCACCTCGCGGAAAGGCGTCGGTCTCCGGGAGTCGCGAGTTGCGCAGCGCCTCGTCGTGGTGGGGAACTCCACGAACTCGTCTCAGTCCCGGCTCCTCGTGGGCCTAGGGCGGGCGTGGGAAGCTGGGCGGGTGCCCGAGCTCGTCGCGATCGCGGAACAGCTGCTCGCGCCCGTCCCCGGTGGGACCGGTCGCTACACGCGGGAGCTGCTGCGCGCGCTGGCCGAGACCGCGCCCGACGGGTGGGGGATCAGCAGCGTCGTCAGCCGCAGCGGCGATCCCGGGGCCGCGCGCGTGCCCGGTGTCGCGGGCCCGCGGGTGCTGCCGCTGCCGCGGCGCGCGCTGATCGCCGCCTGGGAGCGCGGTTTCCCGCTGTGGCCGGGCGGTGACTCCGTGCACGCCATGACTCCGCTCGCGCCGCCCGCCAAGCGCGGTCGCGGCCTGGTGGTGACCGTGCACGACACCGTGCCCTGGACGCACCCGGAAACCTTGACCCCGCGCGGGGTTTCCTGGCACCGCCGGGCGATCGGCCGGGCCGCGCGGGAGGCCGACGCGCTGGTCGTGCCCACCGCCGCCGTGGCCGCCGAGCTCGCCGAGCACACCGGTGCGACCCGGCTGGAGGTCATCGGCGAGGGCGTCACACCGTCGCTGCTGGCCGAGCCCGGTGCGGCTGCGCGGCTCGACCTGCCGGAGCGGTACGTGCTGGCCATCGGCACCATCGAACCGCGCAAGGGCTACCCGCACCTGGTGCGGGCGATGGCCGAGGTCCCCGACGTCCCGTTGCTGGTCGTCGGCCGCCCGGGCTGGGGAGACGTCGACGTGCCGCGGATCGCCGCGGACTGCGGGCTGGACCACCGGGTGCGCGTGCTGTCCTCGGTCTCCGACGCCGAACTGGCGGTCCTGCTGCGCAACGCGACCGCGCTGGCCGCGCCCAGCCTCGCGGAGGGCTTCGGCCTGCCGCTGATCGAGGCGATGGCCCTCGGCGTGCCCGTCGTGCACTCCGACGCTCCCGCGCTGGTGGAGGTCGCCGGAGGTGCTGGCGTGGTGGTCCCGCGCGCCGACCCGGCGGCGTTGGCCGCCGCGCTGCGCGAGGTGCTCGGCGACTCGGCGCGGCGGGGCGAACTGGTCGCCGCCGGGCGGCGTCGGGTAGCCGATTTCACCTGGACCCGGGTGGCGCGGGAGGTCTGGGCGCTGCACCAGTCCGCCGTCGGCGACCGATCGGCATAGACCAGAACACATTTTCACGTACTCGTCCCAGGTAGGGCGTTTCGCCCCGTACGCTGCTCTGGTGCACAGAGGCGAGCCGCACATCCTCATCGACGCCACCGCAGTACCCGCGGACCGAGGCGGCGTCGGCCGGTACGTCGACTCCCTGCTGGCGGCCCTGGACGCCGACGGCGCCCGGCTCACGGTCGCCTGCCAACCGCGCGACGCCGAGCTCTACGCGACCATCGCGCCGCACACCGACGTGGTACCGGCCGCCGAGGCCGTCGCCACCCGCACCGCGCGGCTGACCTGGGAGCAGACCACCCTGCCGCTGCTGGTGCGGCGGCTCGGCATCGACGTCCTGCACTCCCCGCACTACACGACCCCGCTGGCCAACCCGGCGGCCTCGGTGGTGACCCTGCACGACGCGACGTTCTTCACCAACCCGGCGGTGCACTCGCCGGTCAAGGCCCGCTTCTTCCGCGCCTGGACGCGCACCGCGCTGCGCCGCGCGACGCTGTGCATCGTGCCGAGCGAAGCGACCGCGGCTGAGCTCGGCCGCTCCGTCGGCGCCGACCGGTCGCGGATGCCGGTGATGTACCACGGCGTCGACCCGGACCGGTTCCACCCGCCGACCCCGGAGGAGGCCCAGGCGGTCCGCGACCGGCTGAGCCTGCACGACCAGCCCTACGTCGCCTTCCTCGGCGCGCTCGAACCCCGCAAGAACGTGCCCGCGCTGATCCGCGGGTTCACCCTGGCCTGCCAGGGCCGCAGCGATTCGCCCGCGCTGGTGCTGGCCGGTCAGCCCGGCTGGGACACCCGCGTGGAGCGGGCGCTGGAGGCGGTGCCGCACCGGATCCGGGTGATCCGGGCCGGGTACCTGCCGTTCGAGCAGCTTGCCGGGTTCCTCGGCGGTGCGGACGTGGTCGCCTACCCGAGCCTCGGCGAGGGCTTCGGCCTCCCGGTCCTGGAGGCGATGGCCTGCGGAGCGGCCGTGCTCACCACGCGCCGGTTGAGCCTGCCCGAGGTCGGCGGCGACGCCGTCGCGTACTGCGGCGTCGGTGCCGGTGACATCGCTGCCGGGCTCACCGAGCTCCTGGACGACCCCACCCGCCGTGCCGCGCTCGCTGCCGCCGCCCAGCGCCGCGCCAAGGAGTTCACCTGGGCGGCCTGCGCGGCTCAGCACCGCACGGCCTTCGACCGGGCCCACCACATCCACCTCCGCGCCCGCTGACCACCTCCGGTGCGATTCCGATGGAAAACAGACGCCTGATCCCCATTGAAATCGCGTGGATCACCGACACACCCCGGCGTGTCGGCCCGCGACGCGCCGAGGAATTACAGTTTCAATTGAAACTGTGGTCAGGTGATCGGACGTCCGAGGCGGTTCGGCAGAATGTGACGGCGTGACCGACGTGCGCACTTACGGCGACGAGCTCGCCGTTGTCACCGTGACCTACTCGCCGGGCGAAACGCTGGGCCGATTCCTCGACACCCTGCCGCGGGCGACGGACCGGCCGGTGCGGGTGGTCCTCGCCGACAACGGCTCCACCGACGGCGAACCGGAACGCGCCGCCGCCGAGCACGACCACGTCGACCTGGTGCCCACCGGTGGCAACCTCGGGTACGGCGGCGGCGCCAACCGGGGTGTGGCGAGCCTGGGCACCGAGTACGGCTGGGTGGTCATCGCCAACCCCGACCTCGAGTGGCAGCCCGGATCGATCGACGAGCTGCTGGCCGCGGCGAAGCGCTGGCCGCGCGGCGGGTCGTTCGGCCCGCTGATCCGCGAACCCGGCGGCGAGGTCTACCCGTCGGCCCGGATGCTGCCCTCGATCGGCCGCGGCGCCGGGCACGCGGTGTTCGGCAAGATCTGGCCGGGCAACCCGTGGACCCGCGCCTACCGGCAGTCCGAGGCGGAGATCACCGAACGCCCGGCCGGGTGGCTGTCCGGCTCGTGCCTGCTGCTGCGCCGCGAGGCCTTCGACTCCATCGACGGCTTCGACCCCCGCTACTTCATGTACTTCGAGGACGTCGACCTGGGCGACCGGTTGCGCCGCAAGGGCTGGCTCAACATCTACGCGCCGAAGGCCGAGGTCATGCACATCGGCGGCCGCTCCACCTCGAAGGCGGCCAAGCGGATGCTGCTGGAACACCACCGCAGCGCCTACCGCTACCTCGCCGACCGCCACCCGGGCCCGCTCTGGGCGCCGCTGCGGCTCGCCCTGCGCGCGGCGCTGGCGCTGCGCGCCCGCATCGAAACCCGCTAGTACTGGGGGTACTGCTGCTGGTTGGCCTGCGAACCGAGCGGTCCGAACTCGTTCGGGCCGCGCTGCGCGTGGTACGGGTTCGGCGGCAGCCCCTGCCCGTAGTCCTCGGTCGGCCAGGCCTGCTGCTGCGGGTCGGCCTGCTGGTACTGCGGGTGCGGGTGCTGCTGCGGTGGCGGCCCGGACGAGGGGATCACCTGCGTGGTGTCCGGCGGGGAGTCGGCCTGGTCGACCACGTCGCGGGGGATGCGCACGGTGTTCGCCGCGTCCATCGGAGAGGTGGCGTTGTCCGGGGTGACGACGAACGCGCCGCGTGCCCGCGCGCGAGCAAGTGCTTCGTCGGCTCGAAGGCGCGGGTCCATGGGGATGCCCTCTCAGTCGTTCGCAGTGGTCCGCCGGGGGCGGGCGTCGAGCCGGGCACGGCCGTTGGGGGACGGGCCCGGTGTTCATTATGCCGTTGCCCCTGCCAGAGTATTCCCCCCAATGGGTTTTCGTCAGGGAAGTCCGTCAGGTAGAGGAGGACCTAAGCCGATGTCCGCGGATGATCGGGATGCGCCGTCGACGGCGGAGGCCGTCGTGCTGGTCGGTGGGCGGGGCGTTCGGCTGCGCCCGCTGACCCTGTCGGCGCCCAAGCCGATGCTGCCCACGGCCGGGGTGCCGTTCCTGCGCCACCTGCTCTCCCGGATCCGGGCCGCTGGCATCGAGCACGTGGTGCTGGGCACCTCCTACAAGGCGGAGGTGTTCGTCGAGCACTTCGGCGACGGCTCCGAGCTCGGCCTGCGGCTGGAGTACGTGGTGGAGCCCGAGCCGCTGGACACCGCGGGGGCGATCCGCAACGTGGCGGACCGGCTCAGCGCCGACGACGTGCTGGTGTTCAACGGCGACATCCTCTCCGGGGTGGACCTGACCGAGCTGCTGGCCACCCACCGCGACAACGCGGCGGACGTCACTCTGCACCTGGTCAAGGTCGCCGACCCGCGCCGGTTCGGGTGCGTGCCGACCGACTCCGAGGGGCGGGTCACCGCGTTTCTGGAGAAGACCGAGGACCCGCCGGTGGACCAGATCAACGCCGGTTGCTACGTGTTCCGCCGCGAGGTGATCAACCGCATCCCGGCGGGGCGGCCGGTGTCGGTGGAGCGCGAGACGTTCCCCGAGCTGCTCGCCTCGGGCGCGCGCGTGCAGGGCCACGTCGACACCTCGTACTGGCTGGACATGGGCACCCCCGAGGCTTTCGTCCGCGCCTCCGCGGACCTGGTGCTGGGGGCCGCGCCGACCCACGCGCTGCCGGGGGAGCGGGGCGAAGCCCTGGTCCTGGACGGCGCGTCGGTCGCCGCGAGTGCCCAGGTCAGCGGTGGCAGCTCGATCGGCGCCGACTGCGTCGTCGGTGACGGCGCGCACGTGGTGGGTTCGGTGCTGTTCGACGGGGTCCGCGTCGAGGAGGGCGCGGTGGTCGAGAACAGCGTGGTCGGCGCGGGCGCGACCATCAGCGCTGGTGCGGTGCTGCGCGGCGCGATCATCGGTGATGGTGCGCACATCGGCGCGCGCTGCGAGCTGCTCGACGGCATCCGGGTCTGGCCGGGCGTGGAACTGCCCGAGCACGGTGTCCGCTTCTCCGCCGACTGCTGAGGCATACCCTCGGAGGGCGATGACTGACGCGCTGACCAGGACCTGGGCCCCGCCCTACCCGGTGGACCTGCCCCGGGTGCTCGCCCCGTTGCGCCGCGGTAGCGGCGACCCGACCACGCGGGTCGACCCCTCGGGCGCGGTGTGGTGGGGCACCACGACACCGGCCGGGCCGACCACGTTGCGGCTTCGGAGGAACCGCGCGGGTGAGGTCGAGGCCACGGCGTGGGGTGAGGGCGCGCACCTGGTGCTGGACGACATCCCGGGCCTGCTCGGCGCTGCCGACGATGCGAGCGGGTTCGTCGCCGTGCACGAGATCGTGGAGCGGGGGCAGCGCGCCTCGCGCGGCGTGCGGCTGTGCGCTTCCGGACGCGTGTGGGATGTGCTGGTCGCCGCGGTGCTGGAGCAGAAGGTCACCAACCGCGAGGCGTGGCGCTCCTGGCGAGAGCTGTGCTGGCGCTTCGGCAGCCGGGCGCCGGGGCCGGTGGAGAAGCTGTGGGTCGTGCCGGACCCGCAGCAGCTGCGCCGCATCCCGGACTGGGAGTGGCACCGGGCGGGCATCGACGGAGCCCGCAGGCGCACGCTGCTCGCCGCCGCCTCGGTGGCCAGGAGGTTGGAGCGCGCAGTCGAGCTGCGCGGTGTGGAAGGGCGCGAACTGCTGCAGAAGGTTCCGGGCATCGGCCCGTGGACGGCGGCGGAGATCGCGCAACGGGCGTGGGGCGACCCGGACGCGGTGAGCGTCGGCGACTACCACCTGCCGACGATCGTCGGCCTCGCCCTGGTCGGCCGCCCGCTCGACGACGCGGGCATGCTCGAAGCCCTGGCCCCCTACGCGGGCCACCGGCACCGCGCGGTCCGCTACCTCGGCGCGGCGGGCGCGTCCCGCCCCCGCCACGGCCCCCGGATGCCCGCCCGCGACTACCGTGCCATGTGAGGTCGGGCCCGCTGGCGGGCAGCGGTGATCAGCGGGCCGATGTCGGTGTTGTCCGGGAGGGCGTCCACCGGCCACCAGCGGAGGTCGAGGGACTCGTCGCTGCGCGTCGGCTGCGCGCCCGCCGGGGCCCGGACCACGAAGCGCACGTCGAAGTGGCGGGTCGGCTTGCCCAGCGAGCAGGTGATCGGGTGCACGTCGAGGTGCACCGGCTCCGGGTCCACCACCAGACCGTCCACACCGGACTCCTCGGTGGCCTCCCGCAGCGCCGCCCCGGACAGCGTGCTGTCCTCGGGCTCGCAGTGCCCGCCCAGCTGCAACCACGTGCCCACCCGGGGGTGCAGGGTGAGCAGCACGTTCTCGCCCGCGGCGTCGAGCAGCACCGCCGAGGCCGTCACGTGCCCTGGTTCGCAGGCCCGCAGGCAGCCGTCCGACCGGGCGTCCAGCAAGGTTAGGAAGGCGTGCCGCAGCGCCTCCTGCTGCGGGTCGGTCGGGCGCCATTCGCCGAGCACGCGCAGCGCGTCGGCCTGAGGTCCGCTCACAGCTCCACCAATCCGTCGTCGAGGTCGCGGGGCTCGCGCGGTCCGGTGACCGGTTCGGCCGGGTGGCCGACCGCGACCGCACCGAGCGGCTCCCAGGATTCCGGCAGGTCCAGGGTCGCGCGCACCACATCCGGGCAGAACAGCGTCGAGGACACCCAGCACGAGCCGAGCTCCTCGGCCGCCAGCGACACCAGGAGCCCCTGCACCGCGGCGCCACCGGCGACGGTGAACATCTGGCGCTCGGCGTCCTCGCGGCGCTTGTCCGGGTAGTCGTGCGCACCGTCCCGGACCAGGAACGGCAGCACCAGCTCCGGGGCGGCGTAGAGCAGGTTGCCCCGGTTCACGCGCCGCTGGGCGGCTTCCTCCGGCATGCCGTCGGCCCGCAGGTCGTCCAGCCAGGCCGTGCGCATCGCGTCCAGCAGCTTCGACCGCAGCGGGCGGTCGCGCAGCCACACGAACCGGACCGGGCGGGTGTGGTGCGGCGCAGGTGCGGTCAGGGCCGCGCCGATCGCGCGGCGCACCGCCTCCTCGCCGACCGGGGCGTCCGCGAACTCCCGCACCGAGCGGCGCACCAGCACCGCCTCGCGGCGGCCCTGCGCCAGCGCCTCCGCCGTGCCCATCGCGAACAGGTCGTCGTCGACCGTGCGCACCAGGTCCCGCGCGGTCGAGCCGTTGTCCACAGTGGTCAGGCCGCGCACCACGGCAACCGGGACCGCGCCCAGCTTGCCCTTGACCAGGTCCGCGGCGGCGGCGATCTCGTCGGCCACCGCCACCAGCGTCACGGCCAGCGCGTTGCCCTGCGAGTCGGTGCTGCCCGCGTAGTCGTGCAGCACCGAGATCCCGGCCGCGCCGATCGCCGCGTCGGTCTGCCCGACCCGCCAAGCCCGGCCCATCGTGTCGGTGACCACCACGCCCACCTGCACCCCGAGGCGCTCGGCGAGCGCGGCCCGCAGCCGGCGCGCGGAGGCGTCCGGATCCTCCGGCAGCAGCGCGATCTGGTCCTGCGGCACGTTCGAGGCGTCGATGCCGGAGGCCGCCTGCACGATGCCGAGCTTGTTCTGGGTGATCAGCGTCCGCCCGCGCCGGGCCAGCACGTGCGTGGCCTCGGCCAACACCAGCTCGCGGCGCAGCGCGTCGCGCTGCTCGGGGTCGGCCGGGGTGGGCACCATCCGCCCCTCGACCTTGGACACCACCTTGCTGGTGACCACCACGACGTCGCCGTCGCTGAGCCACGGGGCGGCCGCCGAGATCGAGGCGGCCAGGTCGTCCCCGGGGCCGAACTCGGGCAGGCCGGGAACCGCGAAGACCTGCAGTCCGCTCGTCGCCGCGTGGTCCCTCATCGCGCCTCCCGCGCCAGCTCGAACGCCGCCTCCGCCATCGCGGCGGTGGCGTCCACATCGGACATCAGCAGCGGCACCGCGCGCACCCGCGCGCCGGGGACCTCGGCGGTGTCGCCGGTGTGCACCAGCCAGCCGTCCAGGATCCCCTCGGCGTCCTGCCGCGAGCCGTAGTGCCTGCCGACGGCCTCGGCGGTGCTGTCCACCCCGATCGCGGTCAGGCAGGCGTCGGCCATGCCGCGCAGCGGTCGGCCGCCGACGATCGGGGACAGGCCCACGACCGGCGCCGAGGACTCCCGCAGCGCGGCACGGAAACCGGGGACCGCCAGCAGGGTGCCGATGCTGACCACCGGGTTCGACGGCGCCAGCAGCACCACGTCGGCCCCCTGCAGCGCGTCCAGCACCGCGGGCGTCGGCTTCGCCTCGTCGGCCCCCACCGGCACGATCGCGTGGGCCTTCGGCTCCGCGCGGTACCGCACCCACCACTCCTGGAAGTGCACCGCCCGCTGCTCGCCGGTGCTCGGCTCGTCGATGGCGACGTGCGTCTCCACCCGGTCGTCGGTCACCGGCAGCAGGTGGACACCCGGCCGCCACCGGTCGCACAGCGCCTCGGTGACCGCCGACAGCGAGTAGCCCGCGCGCAGCATCCGGGACCGCACCAGGTGGGTGGCGATGTCCCGGTCGCCGAGCCCGAACCAGGTCGGTTCGGCGCCGTAGGCGGCCAGCTCCGCCTTGACCGACCAGGTCTCCTCGACCCGGCCCCAACCCTTCGCCTCGTCGATGCCACCGCCGAGGGTGTACATGCAGGTGTCCAGGTCCGGGCAGACCCGCAACCCGTGCATCCACACGTCATCGCCCACGTTGACCACCGCGGTGACCTCGTGCTCGGACTGCTGCTCCGGCTCGCCCACGGCGGGCAGGCCCAGCGCCGCCTTCACCCCGAGCAGGAACCGCGCGCCACCGACCCCGCCGACCAGAACTACGACCTTCACGCCCCGATCCTCGCACGGCCCCCCGGAGCCCAGGGCGCGAACCTGCGCTGCCGTCCCGCCACCCGGGACGAGCCCGTCAGAACCCGAAGACGCTGCGGAAGATCGCCTGGCCGTACATGGTCGTGGTGATGTCACCGCCGACCAGGCCGAAGACGAAGTAGGCCAGCTCGAAGAACAACCGGCCGACGAACGAGACCGCGAACAGCAGCAGGAACAGCACCAGCGGCGCCCACGGACGGGCCCGCTCGCCCAGGTGCCGCGCCCGGGGCGACAGGTACGGCTCGACCGCGCCGTAGCCGTCCAGGCCCGGGATCGGCAGGATGTTCAGCACGAAGGCGATCACCTGCAGGAAGGCGAGGTAGGACAGGCCCGCCGCCAGCCCGAGCGGCATCGGCACCACGGCCACCGCGGTGGCGATCAGCAGGCCCAGCACCAGGTTCGTCAGCGGCCCGGCCAGCGACACCATGGACTCGGCGCGGCGGGAGCGCAGCGCGTGGTGGTTGATCCACACCGCGCCGCCGGGCAGCGGGATGCCGCCGAGCGCCACGAAGAGCAGCGGCAGCACGATGCTCAGGACGGGGTCGGTGTAGCGGCGCGGGTCCAGCGTCAGGTAGCCCTTCGCGCGCACCGAGAGGTCGCCGCCGCGCAGCGCGGTGACCGCGTGCCCGAACTCGTGCAGGCACAGCGAGGTCGTCCAGCCGCCGAGCACGAGCAGCAGGACACCGGAGGTCAGGGCGAGCTCGCTGTCGAACGTGGCCAGCACGCCACCCAGCGCGGTCAGTCCGAGGAAGGCCAGGAACAGGGGGCTGATGCGGGTCGCGGAGGTCTTCACGTCCTCCAGTGTCCACGAGCCACCGAGCCGGGGCGGGCGGTCTCGCGCGGCGAAGATGACCTTGCGGTGGTATCCATGATCTTGGGACTCCGCACGGGGGATTCGTTCCGGCGGACGGAGTACCGGTGCTGCGCCGAAAGCGCGTGCCCGGTGGTGCCCGGTGGCGGTGCGGTGGCGCTGTCCGGGTGTCCCCCTACGGATGGTCTCCGCTTGACCGCAAGGAGCTACACGGGTGTAATCACAGCAGTGTCATTCACCGTTGAAACGATCACCCCTCGGGAGGGGGAGGTCTGGTCAGCGGGACGACCGGGTGCGGGAGACCTGGTCGGGCACGGGTCGATCGAGGTGCCGTCCGCGGAGAGGGCGGACGGCACGCCTGGTCGGCGACGGCACCGCCGTCGGAGTGCGGGGTCCTCGGAGGGGGGACCAGGCCGCCCGCGAGCAGGAGTGCGTCCTGTTCCGGTCCTGGGGAGGGCCGGTGGGATCGGGAGAATCGGGGGAGATTCAACGATGTGGGAATCGGGAGACAGCCGCTTGGCGGAGCGTGGGGACGCATCCGTCGCGGAATTCGACGTTCTGGCCGAACTGTTCGAAATGTCTGAAGAAGAGCAGGAATGGCAGGAACGTGCGCTCTGCGCGCAGACCGACCCGGAGGCGTTCTTCCCGGAGAAGGGCGGTTCCACCCGGGAGGCGAAGCGGATCTGCGCGGGTTGCGAGGTGCGCTCCGAGTGCTTGGAGTACGCGCTGCAGCACGACGAGCGCTTCGGCATCTGGGGCGGACTGTCCGAAAGGGAGCGCCGCAAGCTCAAGCGCCGCGCCGTGTGAGCCGTCCGCTGACCGGGCCTCTCCCCTGCTGGACGGCCAGCGCGCTGCGGTGACGTCGACCGCCGCGGGGCCGGGTGGCCGCGCCGCCGGGCTGGCGCAGATCGTTTCGGCGGGTTTCCTTCTGCTGTTGGTGCATTACCGTTCGTGCGGTGGTGGATCTGGTCGGCAGGAGGAAGTCTGTGAGCGCGCCGGTGCTGGCGGTGGTGGTGTGTCGGGACGGCGAGCTGTGGTTGCCGGGGGTGCTCGCCGCCCTCGCTGAGCAGTCGGAGAGACCGCGCCGCGTGCTCGCGGTGGACACCGGATCGACCGATGGCACCGCGGAGCTGCTCGCACAGGCCCGCGCGGACCAGGTCGTCGACGACGTGCTGACGCTGCCGCGGGACACCTCCTTCGCCACCGCCGTCGCGGACGCCGTCGCGCTGGGCAAGCGCCGCTGGGCCGACCCCGGCCGCTGGTTGTGGTTACTGGACGGCGGCACCGTGCCCGAGCCGAACCGGTTGGCCGGGTTGCTGGCGACCGAGGACCCGACCACGGCCGAGGTGGAGCCGGGCAGGCTGATCCGCCGTGCCGTCTTCGAGCGGTTGGAGCGCCGACCTTCGCCGTCGCCGCGGGACAATGCCCGCGGTGGTCTCCTCAACCGCGGCCGGGTGTTGCGGCTGCTGTCCTCGCCGCTGTTCGTGCTCACCGCCGCACTGCTGCTGTTCGCGCTGATCAACGCGCTGGTCGCCGGCCGGCTCGGGTCCGACCTGGCGGGCGGGCGGCTGCTCCCGGTGGCCGACCTCGCCACCACCTGGCGCGACTACCTGGCCGCGTGGCACCCGGTCGCCGGTGGCACGGGGTCCCCGGCGTCGCCGTCGCTGCTGGTGCTCGCGCTGCTCGGCAGTGTCCTAGGTGGACCGCCGGTGGTGGTGTCGGCCCTGCTGCTGTTCGGGGCTCCGCTGGCCGGGGTGAGCGCCTACCTGGCGACCCGGTCGCTCCCGGTCCCGCGACTGCGCCGCGCGGTCGCCGCCGG
>NZ_JBEPDU010000077.1:0-24232 GCF_040300525.1 Saccharopolyspora sp. NPDC000359
TACCACCTTCCCCCCCCCCCCCGCTCGCCGGATCCGGGCCCCCCCGGGCCCTGCGCCACCCTGGGGCGGCGTGGTTGCCCTTCCCCCCGGGGCGGGGGCCCGGGGCCGCACCCCGGGCCCGCTCCTCGTCCCTGGCGGACTACCGCGAGCGGCGCACCGCGCGCTGCACGTTGCGCATCTTGGCGCCCTGCGGCACCGGGCCCTTCGGCATCGCGTTGCCGCGGTTGGCCAGCGCCGCGAGCCGGTTCTCCAGCGAGTCGATCTGCGCCGGGCCGATGTTGCGGGGCAGCTTGGTGATCCGCTGCTGCAGCTTCGCCAGCGGGACCTGGTTCTCCTCGTTGCCCACCACGATCTCGTAGATCGGGGTCTCCCCGACGAGCCGGGCGACGCGCTTCTTCTCCTGCGCCATCAGCGTCTTGACCCGGTGCGGGGCACCCTCGCCCACCAGCACGATGCCGGGGCGGCCGATCAGCCGGTGCACGGCGTCGAGCTGGGCGGTGCCCGACACGGCTTGGGTGAGCACCCACCGGCCGCGCAGGTTGTCCAGCGCCCACCCGGCGGCACCGGGTTGGCCGTCGGCCTTGCGGTACACGCTGGACTGCACCCGGCGACCGAAGGTGATCACCGCGCCCAGCAGGCCGAAGGCCAGCCCCACCGGGAGGAACACCCAGTGCAGGCCCCAGATCATGCCCAGCAGGAAGACCACTGCGGTCACGCCCAGGAACACCCCGAGCATCAGCGGGAGGAGGAGCTTGTCCTCCCGGCGCTGCATCTTGAACACCTCGAGGATCTGCTTGAAGCGTCCCCGAGTTGCCTTGCGCCGTTCTTTGGCCGCCGCTTTCTTGGCGGCCTTGTCCTCCTTGGCCATGCATTTCAGGATACGGCGCGGCCTGCGGCAGGTGCAGGCGCGGTCCCGGATGGTGACCGACCCGTGAGCTCCGGCCCGGCGGGTTTTGCCTGCTAGATGCACGTGAGCACTCCGAGGTACGGCAGCGCCTCGAAGTGCTCGCGTGTCATGACCAGCGAAAACGGTCCTCAGCGGGAGAGCAGGCTGGTGGCCTCCTGGGCGGCGGTGCCCTCCTTGGCCAGGTGGCCCAGGTTGTCCGGGAGGGGCATGCCGCGGTGCACGGTCGCCTTGGCGTACAGGCGGCCCGCGCGGTAGCTGGAGCGCACCAGCGGTCCGGCCATCACACCGGGGAAGCCGATCTCCTCGGCCGCCTTGGTGTGCTCGACGAACTCCTCCGGCTTGACCCAGCGGTCCACCGGGTGGTGGCGCGGGCTGGGGCGCAGGTACTGGGTGATGGTGATGATGTCGCAGCCCGCGTCGCGCAGGTCCTGCAGCGCCGGGCGCACCTCGTCCGGCGTCTCGCCCATCCCGAGGATCAGGTTGGACTTGGTCACCAGGCCCGCGTCGCGCGCCTCGGAGATCACCTGCAGCGACCGCTCGTAGCGGAACGCCGGGCGCAGGCGGCGGAAGACGCTGGGCACGGTCTCCAGGTTGTGCGCCAGCACCTCCGGCCGGGAGCTGAAGACCTCGGCCAGCTGGTCGGGTTCCGCGTTGAAGTCCGGGATCAGCAGCTCGACGCCGGTGCCCGGGTTGAGCGAGTGGATCTGGCGGACGGTCTCGGCGTACAGCCACGCCCCGCCGTCGGGCAGGTCATCGCGGGCGACGCCGGTGACGGTCGAGTAGCGCAGGCCCATGGCCTGCACCGACTCGGCGACCTTACGTGGCTCCTTGACGTCCAGCTCGGCTGGCCGCCCGGTGTCGATGAGGCAGAAGTCGCAGCGGCGGGTGCACTGCTCCCCACCGATGAGGAAGGTCGCCTCGCGGTCCTCCCAGCACTCGAAGATGTTGGGACAGCCCGCCTCCTCGCAGACGGTGTGCAACCCCTCGCGTCGGACCAGACCCTTGAGCTCCTGGTACTCGGGTCCCATCCGCGCGCGGGTCTTGATCCACGACGGCTTCTTCTCGATCGGGGTCTGGCTGTTGCGGGCCTCCAACCGCAGCAGCTTGCGACCCTCCGGCGCCACAGTCACGGGCCCCAGGCTACGCCCCTGGGCGGCGGTGTGGTCATCTCGCTTCGGGTTCCACCAAGCGAAAGAAACCGCAGGTGAACTGGATCACGACCAGGGTGGTGCGATGCCGGTGTGCTCGGCGGTGACCTGCCAGAGCAGCTGGGCGGTGCGGGGGTCCTGGGCGGCTTTGCTCAGGCGGGCGCGGGTCGGGTGGCCGCGGACCTCGCCCACGCCGCTGGGACCGAAGTAGTCGCCGCCGCGGACGCCTCGCGCGGTGGCGGCGAAGAGCTGCGGCAGCGCGCCCTGCTCGGCCGGTTGGGTGACCAGCCGGGTGGCGATGCTGACGACGCCGGTGACCGGTGTGGGCATCGAGCGCAGCTGGGAGGAGTTGCGGGTCAGCTCGGTGGTTGCCATGCCCGGGTGCGCGGCGACGCTGATCAGGTCGTGGTCCGCGCGCTTGGCGGCGCGGTCGAGCTCCAGCGCGAACAGCAGGTTGGCCAGCTTGGACTGGCTGTAGGCCCGCACCGGGTGGTAGCGGCGGCGGGTGAAGTGGAGGTCGTCGACGTCCAGGCCACCACCGTGGTGGGCGAGGCTCGACACGGTCACCACGCGCGCGCCGGGGCGCATGGTGGGCAGGAGCAGCCAGGTCAGCGCGGCGTGCCCGAGGTGGTTGGTGCCGATCTGCAGCTCGAAGCCGTCCTGGGTGCTGCGGCGCGGGGTGGCCATCACCCCGGCGTTGTTCATCAGGGCGTCCAGGCCGCCGGTGCGCTCGCGGACCTGCTCGGCTGCCTTGCGGATGGAGGCGAGGTCGGCGAGGTCCAGTTCGACGAGCTCGGGCTGCGCGGTCGCGGTCCGGGCGATCTCGGTGAGCGCGGCGCGGCCCTTCTCGGCGTTGCGGCAGGCGATGAGGACGCGGGCCCCGCGTTCGGCCAGGGCGCGGGCGCTGCGGTGCCCCAGGCCGGAGTTCGCGCCGGTGATCAGCACGGTCCGGCCGGTCTGGTCGGGGATGTCGGCTGCGGTCCACCTCGTCATGCCCGAAACTTACTCGCAGTAGGTTCAGCGTGCCAGGGCACCCAGTGATCGGCACCAGGAATACTGGCCGTCTGTGTCTGCAACATCCTGGACGGTCCGCATCCGGTGGGCGCCCTGGTCCCGCGTGCTGCGCCTGCGGTTGGCGGGTGATCGTTGGCCGAGGCTGAGCGAGGGGCCGATCTCGGTGGCGCTGCGGTTCGCCTGGTCCCTGCTGCTGGCCGCGGTGCTGCTCGGCTGTTGGCTGGAACTGCTCCTCGCGCTGGTGCTCATGCCGTTCGCCCTGGTCGGAAGGGCGATGGGGGTCGGGTGGCGGGTGGAGATCAGCACCCATGGGTGCCGGGCCGGGGTCGTGCGCGTGGCCACCCTCGCCGCAGCCAAGCGGATGCGCCGCGCGTTGCGCGAGCACCTGGGGCGCAACGCTGGGATCGACGGCGCGGAGGCGCTGCTGGCGGAGGAGCGGGCGGAGTTCACGCCGGTCCGGATCAGCTCGCGGCGCTGGCGGTTGGTCGAGAAGCGATTGAGCCCGTACGGGCGGCGGCGCTGGTTCCTGTGGCGGCGGAAGCTGTCGTTCCAGGCCGCGGCGGACAGCCTGCCCAGCGGGCTCGGCGACGACCCGCTCTCGGCGATCATCGCGATCCCGTTCCTGCTGCTGTTCGCGGTCCTGTTCACCGGTGCGGCCCTGGAGCTCGCCGCGCAGCTCGTGCTGCTGCCGTTCGTGCTGCTGCCCCGGTTGTTCCGGGTGCTGGCGTGGCCGGTGGAGCTGGTCCGGCCGAACGCGGTCGGGCCGGCCGACCTGGTCCACGGCGTGCTCCCGTCGGTGCGCGCGCGGCGCGAGCTGACCGCCGCGCACGCCCTCCGGCTGCGGGTGCCGGTCCTCCGGATGGCCGAGGAGCCGACCGCCGTGGTCGAACGGGTGTGACGTCCGGGTCAGCCGCGCTCGTGCTCCGCCGGTCGGTGGTGGACGTACTCGATCACCCTGCCTTCCGGGTGGCGCACGGTGAGGCCCTCGCCCGCCGGCGCCCGGAAGCGGGGTTGCCCGAACTCCAGGCCCTGCTGGAAGAGCTGCTCGTACGGGCCGATGTCGGCGACCAGGAGGGCGCCGACGGTCTGCCGGAACGGGGCCAGCGGCTCCTCGGCACCCGCGATGCTGATCGCGCAGCTCAGCGCAGCGACAGCAGGCGGGCTTTGCGGGACTGCGTCGGCGTGGCCCGGACCAGCTGGAGGAAGGCCTGACCGACGCGGACGACCTCCGCGTCGGGTTCGCCTGGCTCGGCCAGGCCGCTGGCCAGCGCGAGCATCCGGTGCTCGCGAGCCGCGGCGGCGCGCAGCTCAGGGTCCGCCTGGTGCTGGTCGAGCAGGGCGCGCAGTTCCGGGTTCGCCGCCGCGGTGCGGCGCCAGGCCTCGGTGACCGCCTGGATCCGGTCCCCGTCCGCGGCGTCCTCGGTCTCGACGAGCGCGACGTCGACCCGGCCGGTCAGCTGCTGGGTCCACTTGCACTGCAGGGCGCGCAGCAGTTCGGTGGCGTCGGTGAAGGGCGCGGGCACCTGGTGGAGTGCCCCGCTCGGGTCCTGCCGGGCGGTGTCGAGGACCGTCGCGATCGCGTGCTGCCGCTGGTGGAAGTCGTTCCAGCTCATGGTCGCTCTCCGGGATCGGGCCGGGGAATACCCCTGGTGTGCGGCATACCGAGAGTATGTTGGTGAACCGACGGTACCACGGCGGGCGTACCGCCGGTATGTCTTAGGGTTGTGCGCATGGCGACAGCTCGACCGCGGCGCGTGGAGTACTCGGAGACCACGCGGCAGGCGTTGGTGGACTCCGCCGTGGAGCTGTTCACCGAGCACGGCTACGCGGGCACCTCGCTGGAGGAGATCGCCAGGCGCGCCCGGGTCACCAAAGGCGCGCTCTACCACCACTTCGGCGGCAAGCAGGCGCTGTTCGAGGCGGCCTTCGACGCGGTGGAGGCCAGCGTCGTCGCGCGGCTGGCCGGGGTGCTGTCCGGGGCGGGGGACCCGTGGGCGGCCACCCGGTCCGGGTTGAGCGCCTTCCTCGAGGTCTGCCTGGAGCCCTCCTACCAGCGCATCGTCGTGCAGGACGGGCCCGCGGTGATGGGCTGGGAGCGCTGGCGGGCCGCCGAGGAGTCGCACACCTTCGGGGTGGTCCGCACCGTGGTCGCCGGGCTGGTCGAGTCCGGGGAGATCGACCCGCTGCCGATCGACGCGCTGGCCCGCGTGGTGTTCGGCTCGCTGTCGGCGGGCGCGACCACCATCGCCGGGTCGGCCACGCCGAAGCAGGCCAAGGCCGACGTGGAGGCCTGCGTGGCGCGGGTCCTGGAAGGCCTGCGCAGCCGCTGACCCGTGGCGGAGGGCACGCGGGCGGTCGCGCGGCTAGCCTCGGGTCCGTGACCGAGAACTTCAAGTTGCGGATCTTCACCGAGCCCCAGCAGGGCGCCACCTACGACGACCTGCTGCGGGTCGCCAAGCACGCGGAAGCCACCGGCTACGACGCGTTCTTCCGCTCCGACCACTACCTGAAGATGGGGTCGGTGACCGGCGAACCCGGCCCGACCGACGCCTGGGTGACGTTGGCCGGGCTGGCCCGCGAGACCAGCCGGCTGCGGCTGGGCACGCTGATGACCGCGGGCACCTTCCGGCTGCCCGGTCCGCTGGCGATCGCCGTGGCGCAGGTGGACCAGATGTCCGGTGGGCGCGTCGAGCTCGGCCTGGGCAGCGGTTGGTACGAGGAGGAGCACACCGCCTACGGCATCCCGTTCCCCTCGCTCAAGGAGCGCTTCGACCGCTACGCCGAGCAGCTGGAGATCATCACCGGTCTGTGGGCCACCCCGTCCGGCGAGCACTTCCGCTTCGACGGCGCGCACTACCAGCTGGCCGACTCGCCCGCGCTGCCCAAGCCGGTGCAGCAGCCGCGGCCGCCGGTGCTGATCGGTGGTCTGGGCAAGAAGCGCACGCCCGAGCTGGCCGCGCGCTTCGCCGACGAGTTCAATCTGCCGTTCGTCGACGTCGACACGGCCAGCGCCCAGTTCCAGCGGGTCGACGAGGCCTGCCGGGTGATCGGCCGCGACCCCGGCGAGGTGGTGCGCTCGGCGGCGCTGGTGCTGTGCGTGGGCAAGGACGAGCAGGACATCGCCCGCCGGGCCGAGGCCATCGGCCGCGACGTCGAGGAGCTGCGGCTCAACGGGCTGGCCGGGACCCCGGCGGAGGCGGTCGACAAGATCGGCACCTGGCGCGAGCGCACCGGAATCACCCGGCTGTACCTGCAGGTTCTGGACCTCTCCGACCTGGACCACCTGGACCTGGTCGCCAGCGAGGTCGCGCCCCAGCTCTGATCCGCAGCAGCGGCCCGTCGGCTGCCCGGCGGGCCGCTCGCCGCGTCAGGGCCGGAGCTGCCCGGCGACGTCGGCGGCGGCGGTGAGCAGGACCAGCGCGGGGATGGTGGCCTGCGCGCGGAGCCGGTAGGTGCCGCGCTTGTCCTGCTCGACGAGCCCGCAGCCGGTCAGGCTCTTGAGATGGTGGTAGAGCTGGCCGGTGGAGCTCAGGCCCGCTGCCTCCTGCAGCGCCGCGGTGTGCTGGGCCCCGGACTGGGCGAGCAGCCGGACGATCGCGGCCCGCGCCGGGTGACCCAGCGCGGCGAGCACGTCGGTGCGCGGCCCGTCGGGCAGGCCGAGGACCTGCACCGGGTCGACCTGGATGCGCCACTCCAGCTCGACTGGTTCGACGAGGTTGCCCTGGTACTGCACGACCGAACCGCTGGGTTCGGCCGGTTCGGCCTGGTGCGCGCCTTCCAGCGCCGCGACGCGGCGTTCCAGTGCTTCGAGCCGCTGCTGCAAGTCGTCCGGATCCACCGGATGAGCTTCCCTCAGCCCTCCAGCGCCCGCGCGAGCCGGTCCCGCCACTCCGGCTGCTCCATCCCCAGCAGCAGCGGGAGGGCGGGGTCGCCGGTGCCGAGCTGCTCCAGCGAGATGTCGCCGTGCGCGAGCAGCGCGCCGAACGCGGTGCTGCCGTCACTGCGGCGGATGGTGAGTCCGGAGGTCAGCACACCGGGCAGGCTGCCGCCCTTCACCCCGATCCCGACGACTCCTGGCGGCAGCTGACCGCTGAGCGGCCGTTCCAGGTGCCCGCGCGCGACGGCGGCTGCCTCGGGTGGGAGCTCGTCGGTGGCGATGGCGCGGTGCAGCGCGGCGAGCTGGGCCGCTGTCGCCGACATCGTGCGGTCGGCCCAGGTGATCTGCTGCGGGTAGGGCGGCAGTCCGCCGCGCAGGAGCCGGTCCAGCACCTGCTCGCGCAGGTTGGCGTCGGCGCTGAAGCGGCGTTCCACCTGGTACCCCCAGGCACGGCGGGCGGGTGTTGGCAGCTGGGCTGGCGGCGCGAACTCCGGCAGCAGGAACAGGTACTCGGCGCACATCGAGCGGATGTCGAGGCGCTCCCAGCCGCCCGCGGCCGCCGCCGCGTGCAACGCGGCTTCGCCGAGCCGGTTGCGCAGGAAGTCCGGGACCGCGCTGTCGCTGAACATGATCATCGCGGAGACCATGTCGTCCAGCCGCACCCGGTGCTCGGGGTCGGCGGCGCGCAGGCCGGTCGAGTCGGTGCCGATGCCCAGGTGCTCGAGGGCGGTGACGTGCGCGAACCCGTCGGTTGGCACGTAGTAGCGCTCCCAGTCGCCGACGCGGACCGGCTCCGAGGGGTCCAGCCGCCCCTCGGCGACCGCCGACGAGTAGGCGGCGAGGTGGACGACCTTGACCGCCGAGGCCAGCGGTTGCGCGGCGTGCGGGCGGTGCAGCAGCCGGTTCCCCCGGCCGTCGTCCAGCACGAGCCCGAGCCCGTCGCGGTGGGCGTTGATCCAGGTGAGCCAGCCCTCCGGAGTCGCCAGGTCCGGTGGTGCGGGCTGGGCCAGTGCGCGTGGCGCGAACAGCAGCGGGCTCGTCGCCGCGGCGGCGACGAGCAGGTGGCGGCGGGACAGCGGCATGCTCCACTCCTCCAGTAGTCCGTAATTCCGGAATACTAGAGAAGCGGAGCGCCGCTGTCAGCCGTTCAGCGCAAGCTGGGGTCCAGCGACAGGGTCACACCCGCCGCAGCGGTCGCCGCGCGGGGGATGTCCCGGTCGGTGATCGGCAGGCGGCCGTCCAGCGCGTCCAGCACGCCCTGCTCGACCAGTGGGAACACCTCGGAGGTCGGGACCTCCCGGCCGAGCTCGGCGGTCAGCGAGGTGGTGCCCGCGTCGCTGATCCCGCACGGGACGATCCGGTCGAACTCGGACAGGTCGGCGTTGCAGTTCAGCTCCAGGCCGTGCATCGTGATGCCGCGCTGCACGCGGATGCCGATCGCGGCGATCTTGCGCTCCGGGAGGCCGTCCCGGGCGGGCAGCCACACCCCGCTGCGACCCTCGACCCGGCCCGCGCCCAGCCCGAACTGGTCGCACACCCAGATCAGGCCCTGCTCAATCCGCCGCACGTAGTCGACCACGTCGATCGGGTCGGTCAGCTGCAGGATCGGATAGCCGACGATCTGCCCGGGGCCGTGCCAGGTGATCTTGCCGCCGCGGTCCACGTCGATGACCGGGGTGCCGTCGGTGGGGCGCTCCTCCGGCGAGGTCCGCTTGCCCGCGGTGTAGACCGACGGGTGCTCCAACAGCAGCATGGTGTCCGGGTTTCGCCCCTCGGCGCGGCCGGACGCCAGCTCGCGCTGCACGTCCCAGGCCGAGAGGTAATCGATGGTTCCCAGGTGGCGCACTTCGACGGGGTCCGACGAGGCGCGGCACGAAGAATTCGCACGACTCACGCGCGCAAGGCTACGCCTGCGCGGGCCCCCGCGGACCGGTGGTGCCGGGGTGCGCCGGTTTCGCGCGGAACGGGCCCCTGCCAGGCGATTTCCGCCCGGTATTGCCGCCGTCCTACCCGAGGGCCGCCGCCAGCGCCGAACCGATCGTCGGGTGCTGGAAGGCGAACCCGTGCGACTCCAGGGCCGTCGGCACCGCGCGCTGCCCGACCAGCGCTTGGTCGGCGAACTCGCCCAGCGCGATCCGCAGCGCGAAGCCCGGCACGATCCACGGTGCGGGGCGGCCCAAGGCCTCCGCGAGCGCCTTGGTGAACTCCGCGTTCGTCACCGGCGCGGGACCGGTCAGGTTCACCGGGCCCGCGATCTCGCCGTGCTCCAGCACGAACCGGATCGCCGCGACCTCGTCGTCCAGCGAGATCCACGGCATGTACTGGGTGCCGTCGCCCAACCGGCCGCCCAGCAGCAGCGAGAACAGCGGCCGCAGCTGGCCGAGCAGCCCGCCCGACGGGGCGATGACCAGGCCGGTGCGCAGCCGCACCACCCGGACGCCCGCCACCGCCGCGGGCTCGGTCGCGGCCTCCCAGCGCTGGCAGAGCTCGGCGAGGAAGTCCTTGCCCGGCGGGGCCGACTCGGTCACCGGCTTCGGCCCGGTGTCGCCGTAGTAGCCGACCGCCGAACCGTTGGCCAGCACCGGCACACCGGCGTCCACCACCGCCTCGGCGAGCACCTCGGTGGGGCGGACCCGGGAACGCACCAGCAGCCGCTTGCGCTCCGGCGTCCACCGCTTGTCGCCGACGCCCGCGCCGCACAGGTTCACCACCGCGTCCGCACCGTCCAGCGCACCGGTGTCCAGCCGCCCGGCCTCGGGGTCCCAGCCCCGCTCGTCCGGGGCGCCGGGTTGGCGCCGCACCAACCGGACCACCTCGTGGTCGGCCGCCCGCAGCGCGGCGACCAGGGACGTGCCGATCAAGCCGGACGACCCGGCCACAACCACCCGCATACCCGGCATCGTGCCGCACCGGCGCGGCCGGGGCGACCTCCCCGGGCCGACAACGCAACGGCCGCCCACCGGGTGCGGTGGGCGGCCGTCGTCGCTGGTCGGGTCAGAGACCGAGGTCGGCCTCGAACGCGCCTTCCTCCAGCCGCTGCTTCAGCGTGGTCAGGAACCGGGCGGCGTCCGCACCGTCCACCAGCCGGTGGTCGTAGGACAGCGCCAGGTAGACCATCGAGCGGATCGCGATGGTGTCGCCGCCGTTCTCGTCGGCGACCACGACCGGGCGCTTGACGACCGCGCCCGTGCCGAGCATGCCCACCTGCGGGGGGTTCAGGATCGGCGTGTCGAACAGCGCACCGCGGCTACCGGTGTTGGTGATGGTGAAGGTGCCACCGGACAGCTCGTCGGGCTTGATCTTGTTGTTGCGGGTCCGCGCCGCCAGGTCGGCGATCTTGCGGGCCAGCCCACCGAGGTTGAGGTCCCCGGCGTTGTGGATCACCGGCGAGACCAGGCCGCGCTCGGTGTCCACCGCGACCGACAGGTGCTCGGCACCGTGGTAGGTCACTTCCTTGGTGTCCTCGTTGATCGAGGCGTTCAGCTTCGGGTGCAGCTTCAGCGCCTCGGCCGCCGCCTTCGCGAAGAACGGCAGGAACGACAGCTTGACGCCCTCGGCGGCCTCGAAGTTGGCCTTGGCCCGCTCCCGCAGCCGGGCGATGCGGGTCACGTCGACCTCGATCACCGTGGTCAGCTGCGCGGCGGTCTGCAGCGACTCCACCATCCGGCGGGCCAGCAGCTGCCGCAGCCGCGACATCTTCTGCGTGGTGCCGCGTAGCGCCTTGGCCTCCTCCGAGGGCTCCACCAGCGAAGCGCTCGACGCCTCGGCCGGAGCAGCCGCCTGGGCGGCCGGGGCCGGGCCGGACTTCTTGGCGTCGATGGCGGCCTGCACGTCCTGCTTGCGGATCCGGCCACCGACACCGCTGCCCTTGATCGAGGACAGGTCGATGCCGTGCTCGTTGGCCAGCTTGCGCACCAGCGGCGTCACGTACGGGGTGGTGCCGGACGGCGCGGCCTCGGCGGGAGCCGGAGCGGCCGGGGCCGGGGCAGGGGGAGCCGGAGCCGGAGCGGCCTGTGCCGGAGGCGCGGCTGGAGCCGGGGCGGCCGGAGCGGGCGGGGCCGCGGGAGCGGCGGCCTGCTGCGGGGCCTGCTCCTGCGGGGCCTGCTCCTGCTGCGGGGCAGCGGCGGGAGCCGCGCCCGCAGCACCGATCACGGCGAGCTTGGCGCCGACCTCGATGGTGTCGTCCTCGTTCGCGGAGATCTCCAGCAGCGTGCCAGCCACCGGGGACGGGATCTCGGTGTCGACCTTGTCGGTCGAGACCTCCAGCAGCGGCTCGTCGACCTCGACGCTGTCGCCGACCTGCTTGAGCCAGCGGGTCACGGTGCCCTCGGCGACGCTCTCACCCAGCGCGGGCATGGTCACGTCGGTGCCCTGCGCGTCACCGGCCGGGGCGGCCGGAGCCGGGGCCTCGGCGGCGGGCTGGGCCGGGGCGGGCTGCTCGGCGGGCGCGGGCTGTTGCTCGGCGGCGGGGTTCTCGGCGGGGGCCGACTCGGCCGGGGCCGCGGCCTCGCCGGAGTCGCCGATCACGGCGAGCTCGGCGCCGATCTCAACGGTGTCGTCCTCCTGGGCGATGATGCGCTGCAGCACACCGGCGGCGGGGGACGGGATCTCGGTGTCGACCTTGTCGGTGGAGACCTCGAGCAGGGGCTCGTCGACCTCGACGGTCTCGCCCTCCTGCTTGAGCCACCGGGTGATCGTTCCCTCGGCGACGCTCTCGCCGAGGGCCGGCATCTGAACGGAGAAGGCCATCTGTCTGCTGACTCCTCGTGGTGTGGCGGGGTGCTTGGCTGACTGCGGAGCCGACGTCAGCCGTGCACGTGCAGCGGCTTGCCGGCCAGGGCGAGGTGCGCCTCGCCCAGCGCTTCGGTCTGGGTCGGGTGGGCGTGGACCAGCGGAGCGACGTCCTCCGGCAGCGCCTCCCAGTTGTAGATCAGCTGCGCCTCGCCGATGAGCTCACCGACTCGGTCGCCGACCAGGTGCAGGCCGACGACGGGGCCGTCGGTCGCGCGGACCAGCTTGACCGCGCCTTGGGTCTTGAGGATCTGGCTCTTGCCGTTGCCGGCCAGGTCGTAGGTGAAGGTCTCCACCGAGCCGTACTGCTCCTTGGCGGCGGCCTCGGTCAGGCCCACCGAGGCAACCTCCGGGTGGCAGTAGGTCACGCGCGGGATGCCGGCCTCGTCGATGGGCTGCGGGTTGAGCCCGGCGATGTCCTCGGCGATGAAGATGCCCTGCTGGAAGCCGCGGTGCGCCAGCTGCAGGCCGGGCACGATGTCGCCGACCGCGTAGACGCCCGGCAGGTTGGTGCGCAGGCGCTCGTCGGTGCGCACGAAGCCGCGCTCCATCTGCACCCCGGCCGCCTCGAAGCCGTGACCAGCGGTGTTCGGGCCGCGGCCGACCGCCACCAGCAGCAGGTCGGCGTCGTGGGTCTCGCCGTTCTCCAGGCTGACCGAGACGCCGGAGTCGGTCGGGGTGGCGCCGGTGAACTTCACGCCGGTCTTGAACTTGATGCCGCGCTTGCGGAACGCGCGCTCGAGGCGCTTGGAGACGAACTCGTCCTCGTTGGGCACCAGGTGCGGCAGGGCCTCGACGATGGTGACCTCGGCGCCGAAGGAGCGCCAGACGCTGGCGAACTCGACGCCGATCACGCCGCCGCCCAGCACCACGACCTTGTTCGGGATGAAGTCCAGGTTCAGCGCCTGCTCGCTGGCGATGACCCGGCCACCCAGCTCCAGGCCGGGCAGCGTCTTGGAGTAGGAGCCGGTGGCCAGCACCACGTTCTTGCCGGTGTAGCGGGTGCCGCCCACCTCGACGGTGTTGGCGTCGACCAGCGTGCCCGCACCCTCGACCAGGGTGACCTTGTGCGCCTTGGCCAAGCCCTGCAGGCCCTTGTGCAGGCCAGCGATGATGCCGTCCTTGTACTTGTTGACCCCGTCGATGTCGATGCCCTCGAGGGCGGTCTTCACCCCGAACTGGTCGGCGTCGCGGGCGGAGTCGGCGACCTCGGCCGCGTGCAGCAGCGCCTTGGTCGGGATGCAGCCTCGGTGCAGGCAGGTCCCACCGAGCTTGTCCTTTTCGACCAGGATGACGGACAGGCCTAGCTCGGCTGCGCGGAAGGCGCAGGCGTAGCCGCCCGAACCGCCACCGAGAATGACTAGATCGGCGGACGTGTCGGTCACTTCGCACTCCTCGACAGGCTTCGTTGACTCGCTGACAGCACTTCACCGGACCGGATGGTCACGAGCACCTGCAAGCCATCTTGTCACCACACGACAGGCTCACGCGACGTGGGCTGGGTGATCTGTGCTGCACCGCAGCGGATCACAGTGGAGGGTGGGTGATTTTCACCCGTCCCCCACGCCGGTGATGGCACCATCGGTGGCAGGCTGCTGATCCCACCTGAACGGAGGCGAGTTGCGGTGGGCCTCTTCGACCGGTTCCGCAGGCGCGGCGGTGGGGTGCGCGGCGCCAACTCGGCCGATGCCGAGCACCTGATCAGCTGGACCGAGCAGCACCGCGGGGTCGAGGGCTACCTCGAACCGCGCACCACGGTGACCGAGACGACGCTGATGCTCATCGCCCACGACGGGGAGTGGACCCGCCGCCGGGTGGACGGCCCGGCCGCGGCGCACCGGCTGACCCGCAAGCTCGGCATCCCGCTGTACGAGGTGGCCAAGGTGGGCTACCCGCAGCGGATGCGCGACTACCAGGCCCGCCAGCGCATCCTCCGCGACCGGGAACGCCGGGCCGCCGACGGCTGACCTGCTCGCGCCCGGGTCAGTGCGCGATGCGGGTGGTCGGCGAGCACCTGACCGGGAAGTTCACCGCCTTGGCGATGTAGCACAGCTCGTGGGCGCGCGCGTGCAGCGCCTCGGCCACGTCGATGCTGGCGCGGTCGGACACGGTCACCACCGGGGACAGCTCGACGGCCTCGAACTGGCCGGTGCCGTCCGGGTTCTCGGTGAGGATGCCGCGGGCCTGGTCGTGGTAGCCGGTGACCACCACGCCGCTGTCCGCCGCCAGGTGCAGGAACCACAGCATGTGGCACTGCGACAGCGAGGCGACCAGCAGTTCCTCGGGGTTGTAGCGGTCCGCGTCGCCCAGGAACACCGGGTCGGCGGAGGCGTCGATGGCGTCCTTGCCGTCCGCGCGCACCTCGTGCGTGCGCTCGTAGCTGCGGTAGGAGCTGGTGCCCTGGCCGGTGTTGCCGGTCCAGACCACGTCGACCTGGTAGCCGTGCCGGGCCGTCGTCGGCGGGGCCGGTTGCGAATCGGTCATCGCCCCATCGTTGCACCGTGGCGGGGTGCTGTGGTGATCCTTTTGCGGCCCACGTCACAAATACGCCACCAGGGGGAGGTGCCGCCCCGGGTGGCCCGCGGCCGCGGACCACCCGGGGCGGGACCGCAGGTCAGCCCTGGTCGGCGATGTCGGCCAGCACGGCGGCCAGGGTGCGGACCGGGACGCCGGTGCCGCCCTTGGGCGTGTAGCCCCACGGACCGGAGGTGTTGTAGGCCGGACCGGCGATGTCGATGTGCGCCCACTCCACGCCGTCGGCGACGAACTGCTCGATGAAGATGCCCGCCGCCAGCATCCCGCCCCAGCGGTGGCCGGTGATGTTGGCCAGGTCGGCGAGCTTGGAGTCCAGGTCGCCGCGCAGCTCCTCCGGCAGCGGCATCGGCCAGCCGCCCTCGCCGGCGGCCTGCGACAGCTTGGCCACCCGGTCGCGGAACTGCTCGCTGCCCATCACACCCGGCGTGCGCTTGCCCAGCGCCACCACCTGCGCGCCGGTCAGCGTGGAGGTCTCGACCAAGTAGTCCGGCTCGTCCTCGCAGGCGCGGGTGATCGCGTCGACCAGGATCAGCCGGCCCTCGGCGTCGGTGTTGAGCACCTCGACGGTCTTGCCGCCGTACATGGTCAGCACGTCACCGGGGCGGTAGGCGGTACCGGAGGGCATGTTCTCGGCCATCGGCACGGTCGCGGTGATGTCCAGCGGGTAGTTCAGCCGGGCCGCCAGCACCATGGTCGCGACCACCGCGGCGGCGCCGGACATGTCCGAGGTCATCTCCTCCATGCCCGCGGCGGGCTTGATCGAGATGCCGCCGGTGTCGAAGGTGATGCCCTTGCCCACCAGCGCGACCTTCTTGGCGGCCTTCGGGCCCTTGTGCCGCAGGCGCACCAGCCGCGGCGGCCGGGACGAGCCCGAGCCGACGCCGAGGATGCCGCCGAAGCCCTGCTTGCGCAGCGCGTTGTCGTCGAGCACCTCGACCTCCAGTCCGACGGCGCGGCCCAGCTCCCCGGCGCGCTCGGCGAAGGAGGCCGGGAACAGGTCGTTCGGCGGGGTGTTGATCAGGTCGCGCGCGGTGTTGACCGCCTCGCCGATCGCGGTCGCGCCCTTGAGCGCGTGCGCGTTGCCGTCCGCCTTCGCATCGGCGACCACGAACTCCACTTCGGACACCGGGCCGTCACCGGAGTTGGCCTTGTACCCGGTGAAGGCGTACGCGCCGAGCACGGTGCCCTGCACCGCGGCGGACAGGTCCACATCGGACAGGGTGGTGGCGGCGCGGTCCACACCGGTCAGCGCGCGGGCGGCGGCACCGGAGGCGCGGCGCACCTGCTCGCCGGTCAGCCCGCCCGACGCCGAGCTGCCCAGGCCGGTCGCGACCAGCACCGCGGCGCGCAGCTTGCCGCTCGCGGGCAGCTTCACGACCTCGTCGGCCTTCCCGGTCGCGCCCAGCGAGGTCAGCACCTGCCGCAGGTCACCGTCGAAGGCCGAGGCGACCTGCTCGGAGCCGGGCGCGAGCTGCAGGCCGTCGGTGCCCTGCACGGTGCCGACGATGAGCGCGTCCACGGCCAGCTTGGTCACCGCGGTGTCGGTGAGGGAGAGTTTCGGGGTCGTCACGTGGTCATCCTCCGTTGAAGCTGCCGTGCCGGAAACGGTTCATCCGCACTCTAGAGGGTTGATCCGCAGGCATTTTGCGAGGCGGTGCGGGCAGCGCACGCTCGGAGCTGCCCCGCCCAGCCTCATGTATAACCCAATACCCGACGGCCGGAGGCCCGGCGGCGGGGAGGGCTCGGTCGAAGCGCGACTCGCGGGTGAATTAGCCCAGGGCGGTGCCGTCCCCACCCTTGGTGCGGGGTGCTGTGGTGATGTCAACCGACAGGCGGCTGCACCGTTTGGGTTCGTCTGCAAGGGTGGTCGAGTGGCCCAACAGGTTGAATCGAGCGGTCGGCTGGCGCCCGGCGCGGGGGCGATCCCGCTGGCGCTCGGCGGGATGCTCGGCGCCGGTGTGCTCGTGGGCCCGGCGCCCGCGGCGGCCGCAGCCGGAGCGTGGTCGCTCCTGGGCCTGCTGGTCGCGCTGCTGGCCGCGACCTGCTCGGCGTCCGCGACGGCGTACCAGTCAGCCGCCTACCGGGGACCAGGCGCGGCGTACGCGTGCGTCCGGGGGCGCCTGGGCGTGCTGCCCGCGCGCGTCGGCGCGAGCGCGCACCTGGCCGGGCACGTTGCGGCGATGGCCGCGGTCGCGCGCGTGCTGGGGGACTTCTTCCTGCCTGCCTCGGCGCCGCTGGTGGCGGCTGCGGCGATCCTGCTCGTCGTCCTCTCGGCGACCACCGGGCTGCGGATCCGGGGTGTGGCGGCCTGGATCTGGCTCGCGCTGACCACCGCGGTGCTGGTCCTGGTGGTCATCACCTGCTTCGCGATCGCCCCCGTCCCGCCGCTGCCCACCGGGGCCGAGCCCGCGGACAGCGCGGTGGGCATCACCGGCGCCGCCGGGGTGCTGTTCTTCGCCTTCCTCGGCTTCGAACGGCTGACCGCCCCGGCCGAGGAGCGCGACCGGGTCCCGTGGCGGGCGGTCAAGCGCGGGGTGGTGGTCTCCTTCGCCGTGCTGACCGCGGTGCTCGCGGTGGTGGTGATGGCGCTGGCGCACCAGCTCGGCTGGTCGCGGTTGGCGCTGTCCCCGACCCCGATCCGCGACGTCCTGGCCGCGGCGGCCGCATCCGAGCTCGCGCCGCTGGTCAGCGTCGGGGCTGCGGTGGCGCTGCTGCCGGTGCTGCTGGCCGCCCTGGAATCCACCCGGTCGACGGCGTTGGCCCTGGTGCAGGACGGCGACCTGCCCAGCGTGCTGGACCGGCGCAGCGGCGCTGGCACGCCGTACCTGCTGGACGTCGCCACCGGGGTCGCCGCGGTCGCGGTCGCGCTGCTGGTCGAGCCGGTGACGGCGATGGCCTTCGCGGCTTGCAGCCTGATGGTGCACTACGCCTTCGCCAACGCCGGGGCGCGGCTGCTGCTGTCCGACACGGGTGGGTGGCCGATGCGCGCGGCCTGCCTGGGCATGGGATTGTCCGTCGTCATTGCGATGAGCATGCCGATTTCTGCGATGCTTGCGACGCTTGTTGTCGTTTCCATCGGTCCTTTGGCGACGGGAGGTGTGTCCCGTCGCTGGAGATGAGGCGGGTCATGCTGAACCTGAGTGCAGGCAACCTTTCCCTGGAACCCATCCAACCCCCCATCTGGCTGCCCGGCGAGGAAGCGCTTTACAGCTTCTGGCGTCTTGACGGCTCCCTCGGCACCGTCCACCCGGCACGCGTGGTCGCCGACGACGGCGACCAGCTGCTCTGCTGGGTCGTCGACGGCACCCCGATCCGGACCACCACCTCCCCGGACGGCCGGTCCTACCGCGATATGCCGCTGCACGAGCGCTTCAACGGGCCGCGGGTGCCCGCCAGGTCCACCTGGCGCGGCACCTCCACGCTGCGCCTGGTCGACGAGCACCGCTGGTCGTCGGTGTGGTGGTTCTTCGAAGCCGACGGCACCTTCCGGAACTGGTACGTCAACCTCGAGGTGCCGCTGGGGCGCGACGAGTACGGCGTGCGGCGGGTGGACGGCGTGCTGGACGTCGAGGTGTTCCCGGACGGGACGTGGTCCTGGAAGGACGAGCACGAGCTGGCCGCCGCGATGGCCGCCGGCCGGTTCGACCGCTGGCACCTCAAGCAGCTGCGGGCCGAGGGGGAGCGGATGATCGCGCTCGCCGAGGCGCGGCTGTTCCCGTTCGACGGCACCTACTGCGACCAGGTGCCGGATCCGAAGTGGGCGCTGCCGTCCCTACCGGATGGACTGCTGCAGATCTGACCGGTGCGCGGGGGGGTCAGGACACCGAGACGAACAGCAGCACGGTGATGAGCGCGACCAGGGCACCGATCCCGCCGACCGAGCCGCCGCGCAGGTCCTTCGGGAAGAACGACTGGTGCTTGTTGCGCCACCAGAACGCCCAGCCGACGGCCCCGGCCACGCCCAGGACCAGGCCGAAGACGTCGAGCCAGGCGTAGCCGAGCGCCACGAGAAGGCCGCCACCCAGTGGCATCAACGCCCCCAGGGTGGCGGCCAGCGCGTCCTGCGACGCGGTGGTGGGGACCGGAGCGGGAGCCTGCTGGTTCATGAGCACATCATAGAGCCCGGAACGTCGTCTTCGGGAAGCTTCCGGGTAACGCTCGGTGGCGCCCGCTCAGCGGCGTGTGATCGGACGCCGGACAATTGGACGACCAACTTAAGGCGATCGGGTTTCCACTGCTCCAGCGGTCGCGATACGGTACGCGCATGACTGGAGCGCTGTCTTTCACCCGGACCCCCAACCCGCAACCGGCCACCGATGAGCGCCGCGCGGAAGTACTGGCCAACCCGGGGTTCGGACGGCACTTCACCGATCACATGGTGACCATCCGCTGGAGCGAGGACCGCGGTTGGCACGACGCCCGCGTCGAGCCCTACCACTCGCTGGAGCTCGACCCGGCGACCTCCGTCCTGCACTACGCGCAGGCGATCTTCGAAGGGCTCAAGGCCTACCGCCAGCCCGACGGCTCGGTCGCGGCGTTCCGCCCGGAGGCCAACGCCCGGCGGTTCCAGGACTCCGCGAAGCGGATCGCGATGGCCCAGCTGCCGGAGGAGCTGTTCCTCGACTCGCTGCGCGAGCTCATCGCGGTGGACGGGGAGTGGGTGCCCAGCGCTGAGGAGAGCTCGCTCTACCTGCGACCGTTCATGATCTCCACCGAGGTCGGCCTGGGGGTCAACAACCCGGCCAACGCCTACCTGTACGCGGTGATCGCCTCCCCCTCCGGCTCGTACTTCGCGGGCGGCATCAAGCCGGTCACGGTGTGGTTGAGCCACGAGTACGTGCGCGCGGCCCCCGGCGGCACCGGCGCGGCCAAGTTCGCGGGCAACTACGCGGCGTCCTTCGCCGCGCAGGCCGAGGCCGTGAAGCAGGGCTGCGACCAGGTGGTCTGGCTCGACGCCTGCGAGCGGCACGTGGTCGAGGAGATGGGCGGCATGAACCTGTTCTTCGTGCTCGGCTCCGGTGCTGACGCGCGCCTGGTGACCCCCGAGCTCAGCGGCAGCCTGCTGCCCGGCGTGACCCGCTCGTCGCTGCTGGAGTTGGGGCGCGAGCTCGGCATGCAGGTCGAGGAGCGCAAGTTCACCGTGGAGGAGTGGGAGAAGAAGGCGGCGACCGGTGAGCTCACCGAGGTCTTCGCCTGCGGCACGGCAGCGGTGATCACCCCGGTCGGCCACGTCAAGCACCGGGACGGCGAGTTCACCATCGCGGACGGCAACCCGGGCAAGGTCACGATGCAGCTCCGCGAGCGCCTGACCGGCATCCAGCACGGCACGGTCCCCGACACCCACGGCTGGATGACCACCCTCAGCAGCTGACCCACAACACCCGGAGGGGCGCGGTTCCGGTGGAACCGCGCCACTCCGTGTCCCCGCCCCACCGGTCGCTCTAATTTCGATGGCAGCAGGACGTCCGTTTTTCATTGGAATTGCGTAGAACCCCAGAAGTCCGCGCGCGTCGGACACCCCGTCCAGCAAAAGCCAGGTCCTCCGAGGCAGGGGCGAGCAGGGTCTATCGGAACCTTGCGGACGCCGGCGAGAGCGGGAACCACAGTTTCAACTGAAACTGTGGTCTGTCGGTGTGTCGTGCGCCCGACATGCCGTGGCGTGTCGGGCAGTAGGTCGTCGGGCGGGGGCTCGTGGCAAGGGTCTCCGCGATTTCAATGGAGATTGGGTGTGTGGTTTCCATTGAGGTGGGGTTTGTCCCGTGTTCGGGTGTGTCGGGGTGGGGTCGCAGTTTCAATTGAAACTGCGTTCTCCCGGTGTGTCGGGTGTCGGACATGCCGGTGAGTCGGAGCCTGGCGGGCTCTCGGACCTGGCGGGCTCTTGCGGGGAGTGGGAACCACAGTTTCAATTGAAACTGTGGTTTGTCGGTGCGTCGTGCGTCCGACATGCCGTGGCGTGTCGGGCAGTAGGTCGTTGGGCGGGGGCTCGTGGCGAGGGTGTTCGCGATTTCAATGGAGATTGGGTGTGTTGTGGTTTCCATTGGAATTGCGTGTGATGAGTGGTTTTCGGGCGTGTTGGACGGGGTGGGGCGCGGAGAGGGTGGGGTGGGTCAGGTGAGGGTGGTGCCGATGAGGACTGTGGTGGTGGCCAGTTCGGAGGCTGCGCCGAGGACGTCTCCGGTGATGCCGCCGAAGCGGCGTTGGGTGTGTCGGGTGAAGGCGAGGAGCAGGGCTGCTGCCACCACCACCGCGACCGCCGTGGACCAGGGGAAGGCCAGCACCGCCACCGCGAGCAGGGCCAGCCACCAGGACGCCACCAGCCAGGTGGGTTGGCTGCCCGCTACCAAGGCGCCCATTCCTTCGGGGCGGGCGGAGGGCACTCCGCGGCGGCAGCACAGGACGAAGCCCGCCCGGCCGACCGCGCAGGCCAGGACGAGCACCAGCGGGTTGGTCGCGAGTTCCGCGAGGCTGACCGCTTGGGCACCCAGCACCAGGACCAGCGCGACCACCGCGAACGGTCCCGCGCCGCCGTCGCGCATCACGCTCAGCGCGCGCTCCGGCGGTCCGTAGCAGCCCAAGCCGTCCACGGTGTCGGCCAAGCCGTCCACGTGCATGCCCCTGGTGACCAGCACCAACACCGCCACGGTCAGCAGTCCGGCCAGAAGCGGGGGCGCGCCGAGCGCGGTCAGGCCCCAGAGCGCGAGCGCACCGGTACCGCCCACCAGCGCGCCGACCAGGGGCGCGAACGCGATCGCCTGGCGGCAGGTGGTGTCGTCGACGCGGCGGGCGGGCAGCGGCAGCACGCTCAGCCACGAGATGGCCAGGCGGAGGCCGTCCGCGGTCACGACTTCGGGCCGGTGGCCTCGGCTTCGGTCGGGCCGCCGACACCGGCTTCGGCGAAGGTCGCCATCTCGGCGAGCACCCGCGTCGCGGCCGTCAGGATCGGCAGCGCGGTCAGCGCGCCGGACCCCTCGCCGAGCCGCATCTGCAGGTCGAGCACCGGGGTCAGGTCGAGGTGCTCGAGCACCAGCGGCCCACCCGGTTCGGCGGAGCGGTGCCCGGCCAGCCACCACTGCCGCGCCCCAGGCGCGATCTCCTCGGCGACCAGCGCCGCCGCACCCACCACGACACCGTCCAGCAGCACGGGCGTGCGGCGCACCGCGGCCTGGGCGAGGAAGCCGGTCAGCGCGGCGATGTCGGCACCGGACGAGGTGCGCAGCAGCGCCACCGGGTCGTCCAGCACCTTGCGGGCGCGGCGCAGCGCGTCGCGGATCGCCGCGGTCTTGCGCATCCAGGCGTTGTCGTCGATGCCGGTGCCGCGGCCGACGACCGCCACCGGCTCGGTCCCGGTCAGGGCCGAGATCAGCACCGCGGCCGGGGTGGTGTTGCCGATCCCCATGTCCCCGGCGATGAGCAGGTCGGCGCCGGAGTCGATCTCCTCGTCGGCGATGGTCCGCCCGGCGCTGACCGCGGCCCGCACCTCGGCGTCGGTCAGGGCGTCCTCGCGGTCGACGGCCCCGGACGAGCGCCGTACCTTGTGCGTGCTGACCACCGGCGGGGTGTCGGTGTTGACGGCCATGTCCACCACCCGCACGGTCGCCCCGGCGCCGGTGGCGAGCACGTTCACCGCCGCGCCCCCGGCCAGGAAGTTCGCGACCATCTGGCCGGTCACCTCGCTGGGGTAGGCGGACACGCCGTGCCCGGCGACGCCGTGGTCACCGGCGAAGACGACGACCCGCGGCCGGGCGAACGGCCGCGGCGGGCAGAGCCCCTGGCGGGCGGCGACCCAGACACCGAGCTCCTCCAGCCGTCCCAGCGAGCCGGCCGGCTTGGTCAGCTGCTCGTGCCGGGCGACCGCCTGCCGACGGGCCTGCTCGTCGGGGGACGGCACCGCCGGGAAGCTGATCTCGTTCTGGTCGGTGGACAAGCGAACCTCCGTGTCGATGTCAGCGCAGTCGGAGCGGGAGACCGGCGACGAGCAGGACGACCTCGTCGCACACCTCGGCCAACCGGGCGTTGAGCGCCCCGAGCTCGTCGCGGAACAGCCTCCCAGACCGGGTGGCCGGGACGACGCCCAACCCGACCTCGGCGGAGACGACGACCACCCGACCAGCGCAGCCGGTGACGGCGTCGACGAGCTCGGTGCAGCGCGCGGCCACGACCTCCAGCGCGGCCGGGTCCCGGTCCCAGGCCCCGGCGTCGTCGAGCACCCCGGTCAACCAGGTGGCGAGGTCGTCGACCAGCACGGACCCACCGTCGGGGACCTCGCCCAGCACCCGGCGCAGCGCCGCGGTGTCGGGCGCCTCCGCCGTCCGCCAGCTGTCCGGTCGCCGGGCGACGTGCGCGGCGATCCGCTCGTCCCACTCCCGATCACCGGTCACCCGCCGAGCGGTGGCCACGTAGGTGACCGCCTCCTCGGCCGCGACCAGCCCTTCGGCGTGCGCGGACTTCCCGGAACGCGCCCCACCGAGCACCAACGTGCGCACTGCGGGCCCCGATCAGCCGAGCTTGGCGATGTCCTTGGGGGTGTAGCGGGGGCGCGGGACGCGAAGCTTGCGGATCTGCATCGCCCGGGTGAAGGCGTACCAGCCCAGCGAGAACGGCTTGTCCTTGGCGTCCGGGAACTTGGCGCGCACGTGCTTGTTGACGTAGCGGCCCAGCAGGGTGCCCTCGATGACCATCATGATCAGCAGGGCCATGCAGAACAGCGTCGCGTACTGCTGCACCAGCAGGTTCTGCGACAGGGTACTCACGAACACCACCAGCACCAGCGGCATGAACAGGCCCATCAGGTGGCGGCGGGTGTCGACCAGGTCGCGCACGTAGGCCCGCACCGGGCCCTTGTCGCGCGGCATCAGGTAGCGGTCGTCGCCCTGCATCATCCGCTCGCGGCGCTCCTTGGCCGCGCTGCGCCGCTCCTCCTTGTTGCCGCGGGCGCGCTTGATCGCCTCGCGCTGCGTCTTCGGCGGCGGTGGGACCGGGCCGCGGCGCTTGCCCTCGGCCTCCCGGCGCTTCGGGGTGGGGCGGCCCTTCTTCGGCGTGTGGTGGGGGGCATGCTCCGCCGCGTTCTGGGCAGTCTCGTTCTCGGACTCCGGGCTGGCGGCCTGCTCAGTGCTGCTGCGGCGAAGGAACCTCACTCCAACAGGGTATTCGACGCCACTCCCGCGCTTGCAGCAGACCGGGCGGAAGGTCCTTTTTCCCGCCCGTCCCGCGCTGGCGGTGCAGGCAGCGGAAGCGCACCGCCGCGGGTGCTCCGAGCGGCTCGCCGGAGTGGCCCACCACCTGGCCAGGTCAAGCCACATCACACCAGCTCGGCGGCGGGCTGTGCCACCATGGAGCGTGGAGACACGGCACACGTCCCCGGGTCCGCCCGCGGGAATAGGCCGGTCCGGTCGGTGGTTGCACCACAGGCCGGAATCGGATGAGCGAGACCTCTAGGGAGAGTCCATGACCGCCCCGAACACCACGACCGAGAGCGAGGCGCCCGCCCACGGTGTCACGTTGACCGACGCGGCGGCCCAGAAGGCCAAGGCCCTGCTGGACCAGGAGGGCCGCGACGACATGCACCTGCGCATCGCCGTCCAGCCCGGTGGCTGCGCGGGGCTGCGCTACCAGCTCTTCTTCGACGAGCGCACCCTGGACGGCGACGCGCGGCGGGACTTCGAGGGCCTGGGCGTCGTCGTCGACCGGATGAGCGCCCCGTACCTGCAGGGTGCGGTGATCGACTTCGTCGACTCCATCGAGAAGCAGGGCTTCACCATCGACAACCCGAACGCGGGCGGGTCGTGCGCCTGCGGCGACTCGTTCCACTGACCGGGCGAGCCGATCTGGCACGAGGCCGGTACCCCACGGGGTGCCGGCCTCCTTGCTGTCCGGGGGTCGTGAGTGCGTAACAGTGTTCGAACACTGTTACCCACGAACGCCGGCAGCAGTCCGAAGGAGACGGTGTAAGGCAGCGCCGAG
>NZ_JBEPDU010000078.1:0-23157 GCF_040300525.1 Saccharopolyspora sp. NPDC000359
CGACCGTTGGTCGTCGCCGCGCTGCGCCGGGCGGTGCGGACCAACCGCGCGATCTCCTCCGCGACCCCCGGTGCCGTGGTGAAGCCCGCTTCGGCGGCCTTGCGCTCGTACAGCTCCACGACCTGCTCGTCGGTGAGGTCCGGGAAGCGCACCACCTTCGGGAAGCAGGCGGCCAGCTCCGGGGTCGCCTTCAGCAGCCCGTTGACCGCCGCGTCCGGACCGCACAGGACCACCAGCAGGTCCTGCTGGCGCGCGTGCAGCCCGGCCAGCAGCGCGTCGATCACCGCCCGGTTGCGGGACTGGTCGACGTCGATGCCGGGCCGGGCGAGGGTGCCCGCGTCCTCGACGCACAGCACCCCGCCCGAGGCCTGGTCGATCGCGCGCTGCACCCCGATTGCCGCCTCCGCCACGTGCCGCCCGGCCAGGTCCGCGCAGTCGACGACCACCAGGTGGCCGGAGGACAGCAGGCCGAGGTCGGCGCACATCCGGCCCAGGATTCCCGCAGCGGTCGTCTTCCCGGTTCCCGGCGCCCCGGTGAACACCAGGTGCCGGAGTCGGGTCGCACCGGGCATCCCGGCCTTGCGGCGCAGCTCCGCGGCGCGCCCCTCGGCCAGCACCAGGTCCAGTTCGCGGCGCACCGATTCCAGTCCGACGCAGTCGGCGAAGTCGGCCCCGCGGGTCGGGGGTGCGGGCAGGTCCCGGCGCAGCACCTTGAGCTGTCCGCTGCTGCTCCGGGCCCGCGCGGCGGCCACGGCACGCTCCGCCACCTGCTCGACCAGCCGGGCGCCGCGCAGGTTCTGCTGACCGACGGCCGCCAGCCGCGCCCCCTCCCGGGCCGCGGCCTGCGCGACGGCCGCACCGCGCCGGGCCACCGCGCGCTGGAACAGCTCGACCCGCGCCTGCTGGGTGAACGGGCGGGTCCCGGCCACCCGGAACTGGTGCAGCAGCGCCGGGTTCACCGCGGCCACCCGGTCCGCTCCCCCGGCCCGGCACACCACGATGACGTGCAGCTCCGGCAGCCGGTTCAGCAGTCGCCGCAGCTCCTCCAGCAACGCGCTGCCGCACCACTCCAGTCCCGTCATCTGGTCCAGCCCGTGCACCACCAGCACATCGCGCGGGCCGAGGGCGTAGGTCTTCTGCTGCAGGTGCACGACGGCGTTGCTGACGTCCAGGCTTGCGAACTCGGCCTCGGACACCCACACCTCCTGCCGGTGCCCACCGGCCTTGAGCAGGGCACCGCGCAGCATCCGCACCGCGGTGCCCCGGCCGGTGCTCTCCGGGCCGGACAGCAGCACCCGCACCGCCGTGCTGCGGCCAGCCCGGAGGTCCGCCAGCTCGGTACGCACCACCTGCGCCAACTCCGGCTGGCCCACCAGCTCCGCGGCCGGGTCCTCGGTGGCCTCGTGCAGCTGCTCGCCGGAGGTCAGCTTGGCCACCAGCGGGTTGACCACCCGGCGCGGCCGGGTCAGCACCCGCAGCTGGTACTGGAACCCCCGGATCAGCGCGTCGCAGCTGGGCGTCACCACACCGCTCGGCAGGCCCTGGAGCACGCCGGTGATCCGCATCGCCATGTCCAGCCAGGCCCGGCAGACGTCCACCTCACCGGCCAGCACCGCGCGCCCGAGCCAGGCCAGCACCTGGTTGTGCCAGCGGTCGGCGTTGAAGCCCTCCCGCAGGCCGGCGAACATGCTCTGCACGACCTCGAACACCGGTCGCCCCGTGGTGAGCGCCAGCTCCACCGGCACTTCGACCAGGTCGGCGTGCAGGACCAGGTTGGCCAGGGCGACCTCGTGCTCCACGGCGGGGACGATGTCGGGGACGGGACCGGCTCCCGCCGTGCTCGGCACGCGTTCCAGCAGCCGCTGGTGCGCGGCCAGGAAACCCGAGCACGCCCAGTCCAGGTAGCCGACCGGGCCGGTCAGCTCGGGCAGCGCCGCCAGGACCGGCTCGTCGGCGCGCTCCGCCCAGGTCTCCCGCAGCGTCGCGAGCGGTTCGACGAGGTCCTGCTTGGCCAGTGCCGGGTCGGCCGCGCGCAGGTCGTGCAGCGCGATCAGCGCCTGGCGGCGCGGTTCGACGGGTTCGAGCCCGGCGAAAACGTCCAGGCAGCGGCGGGCCAGGTCGAAGGCCACCTCGCGCAGCTCCGGGTCGTCACCGGCGGCGGTGAGCAGCCATTCCGCCGGTGGCCGGAACAGCGAGGTGGTCGCGCTCCAGGACCAGGCGCGGTTGGGTGGCCAGGGTTGGGCGACGAACCCGCTCAGCGCCTCGCACTGCACGTCGGCGGAGTTGCCGCCGCGCACCGCCACCGTGCCGAGCAGGAACTCCAACAGGCACCACAGCTCGGCGCCGACGACCGTGGTCCCCTCGGCGTAGAAGTCGGGCAGCGCCACCGGCAGCCGCTCGGCCGCCGGGTCGCGGTTGAGCTCCTCCGCGCGCGCCCAGATCTCCTCGTACAGCCCGTCCGGGACCCGCCACGGGCCGTGCGAGTACACGTCCAGCACGGGTTCGTCGGACATCAGCAGTTGCAGGTGCTCGGGCAACGTCGGTCGGTCCACGATCGGCCAGACTACTTCCGCCCCCGGCCCGCTCGGGGCCGAACCCGGACTCGGCCAGCCGGGTCAGGGCACCGCCAGGACGATCTTGCCGACGGTCTGGCCGGTGCGCAGCCACTCGAGGGCCTCCGCCGCCCGCGCCAGCGGGAAGACCTCGTCGACGACGGGCCGGATGCGGCCGTCGGCCACGGCGGGGACCACCTCCGGGACCAGCCCGGCGACCATCACGCCCAGCTCGGCCGGGCGGGCGAACCCGAACGACGCACCCCGCAGGTGCAGGTGCCGGTGGGACAGGTGGTCCAGGTCGATGGTGGACTCCGCCCGGTCCAGGCGGCCGATGTTGACCAGGTGCCCGTGGCAGCGGGTGGCTGGCAGGCACGCGGCGAACAACTTCCCGCCCACGTGGTCGAGGACGACGTCCACGCCCTGCCCACCGGTCGCCGCGAGCACCTCCTCGGTCAGGTCGTCGCCGGGGCCGACGACGGCCACGTCCGCCCCGGCGCTGACCAGCAGTGCCTCCTTCGCCGCGGTCCGGGTGGTCCCCACGACCGTCGACGCCCCGAGCACCTTCGCGATCTGCACGCCGAGCAGCCCGATCGCTGAGCTGGCACCGGTGACGAGCACCGACTGCCCGGCCCGGAACGCGCCCAGCCGCAGCGCGCCGTGCTCGGTGAGCAGTCCGGTGGGCAGCGACGCGGCCTCCTCGTGGTCGATCGTGTCCGGGACCGGCAGGACGTGCCGGTGGTCGGCGACCACGTGCTGGGCGAAGCTGCGCGGTTGGGTGCCCATCACACGCTCGCCCACCACCACCCCGGTGACACCCGGGCCGACTGCGGCGACCTCCCCAGCGAACTCGTAGCCCGCCCGGTACTCCTCCCCCGTGCCGCCCGAGGTGGGGTCGGCGGCGGCGAGCACCGCGGCGTCGGCGTTGTTCAGCGCGGCGGCTCGGACGCGCACCAGCACCTGCCCGGGCCCGGCCTCGGGCACCGGGACCTCCCGGACCTCCCACCCGGGGCCGGTGCCACCGACCAGCGCGGTCATCGTGGCAGGCATGGGGACTCCTTGGTGACCAGGAGGTGGCTGCGCCGCTGATCTCCTCCCAGGATGGACGCCGCCTGATCCGGGCGCACGCCACCGGCCCGCCCCGCGGGCGGGTTCACGGGGAGGTCGTGCCGGGGGTGCAGTCCGGGCACAGGCCCCAGTAGATGACCTCGGCCTCGTCGATGGTGAAGCCCCGGGCATCGGAGGCGGTCAGGCAGGGCGCGGTACCGATGGCGCAGTCGACGTCGGCGACCACCCCGCAGGACCGGCACGCGAGGTGGTGGTGGTTGTCCCCCACCCGCGCTTCGTAGCGGGCCAGGGACCCCATCGGCTGGATGCGGCGCAGCAGCCCCGCAGCGGTCAGCGCGCGCAGCACGTCGTAGACGGCTTGGTGGGACACCTTCGGCAGCGCCTCCCGCACCACACCGGTGATCGACTCGGTGTCGGAGTGCGGGTGCTCGTGCACGGCGGCCAGCACCGCGACCCGCGGCCGGGTCACGCGCAGCGCGGCCTCGCGCAGCAGGCACTCGAGGTCGGCTGTCGTGGGCACGAACCCCATGCCTGCCGGGTTCGCGGACTGGATCAAGCGCGTTGCGCAACCTCGACATGGTTTCGATCAACACTGAAGTTATCGACGTTCATGAACCGCAACATCTCCTGCCGCCGCGATCCGCGCCGGGTCGACCACGACACACCCCCACCGATCCCGGGACCGTGCGGACATCCGCCCCCTCCGCACCAGGTCCCGTACCCGCTCAGCGGTGAATGTTCAACGACCGGAACGAGATCTACCCAGACGTGTCCACTGTAGATGTCGATCCGATCGGGTTTCGCTATGTTCGCGGTGCCCCCTTGAACCGCAGTGAGGAGACGCGATGAGCCTGTCCCGGGAACTCCCGATCCACATGCAGCGCAACGGAATCGACCCACTCCCGGAACTGAGCGCGATCCGGCAGCACGACGGCGTGGTGCGCAGCACCAGCCCGTTCGGCATGGACAGCTGGCTGGTGACCCGCTACGCCGACGTCCGGTGGGTGCTGTCCGACTGGGAGACCTTCAGCAACGTCCTGCCGATCTACTCCGCCCAGCCCGGAGGTGACCAGGGCGAGCAGGGGATGCGCCGGGACGGCAACGTACTCATCGTCGACCCGCCGGAGCACACCCGGTTGCGGCGGACCGTCGCACCGGAGTTCACCGCCCGGCGCCTGAGCCAGCTGGAACCGCGCATCACCCGCATCGTCCACGACCACCTCGACGCGGTGGAGCGCACCGGATCGCCCAGCGACCTGGTCACCACGTTCTCCATCCCGGTGCCCTCGCTGGTCATCTGCGAACTGCTCGGCGTCCCGCACGAGGACCGCGAGGACTTCCTGCGGCACACCAACGGCTTCCTCAGCACCGCCTTCACCGACGAGGAGCGCAAGGCCCTGCACGCCGAATCGCACGCCTACCTCGCCCGGCTCGTCGCCCGCAGCCGGGTCGAGCCCGGCGACGGGCTGCTGGGCCGGGTCACCACCACGCACGGCGACGAGCTCAGCGACGCCGAGATCGTCGGCCTGGTCAGCCTGCTCCTGCTGGTGGGGCACGAGACCACCACGGACATGCTGTCGCTGGGCGTGCTGGCTCTGCTGCGGCACCCCGAGCAGCTCGCCCGCCTCCGGCAGGACCCCGAGCTCATCGACCCGGCGGTCGAGGAGCTGCTGCGGTGGCTGACGATCGCGCACGTCAGCACCACCAAGGTCGCCACCCGGCGGGTCGAGGTCGCCGGGCAGGTGATCGAGGCGGGCGACTTGGTGATGTGCTCGTTCCCCGCGGCCAACCGCGACCCGGACTTCGTGGCGCAGCCCGACGAGCTGGACATCACCCGCGCCCCGTCCCGGCACATGGCGTTCGGGCACGGGGCGCACCACTGCATCGGTGCGCCGCTGGCCCGCCTGCAGCTGCGGATCGCGCTGCCCCTGCTGCTCGACCGGTTCCCCGGGATGAAGCTGGCCGCCGACCCCGAGTTCCGCACCGGCCACCTCACCCACGGCCTGAAGTCCCTGCTGATCGCCTGGTGAACCGCGAGGTGGTCCGGTGTCGGATCACCTCGCCGCCGCGGCCCGGTCCCGCTGGGCGCTCCCCCGGCCCACCGGGATCACCAGGTGGGTCGGGGCGGGTGCGCTGTCGTCGATGCTCGCGGTGAACTCCCGGCCGTCGTCGCGGCAGACGAATTGCATCACCTGCCGCCCCGCGGCGGCGGCCCGGATCAGCCCGCCGGTGGTGGCCCACACCCCCGAGAGGTAGAAGTTCGCCAGGCCCGGCAGCCGCGGTCCGTGCTTCTTGATCACCTTCTCCATCGTCTCGCCGCCGTCCACGAACGGCTGCCAGCCCAGCACCGTGCCGTTGTAGTTGCCGGTGTAGCGGACCTGGGTGAGCGGCGTGGATATGTCCCGGACGGTGACGGCGTCCTTCAACCCCGGGTAGCGCTCGTCGAGGAAGTCCACGATGACGTCCTTGACCCGACGCTTGGCGGCGTAGTAGGCGGTGCCACGCCGCACCGACAGGGTGTGCCGGGGCTCGCCCTTGCGCATCCGGGTCGCCTGCTCCGGCCCGACCGCCAGCTCCCGCCACGGCGCGATGTCGCAGAAGTAGGTGGCGTAGACGATGGTTCGGCCCTCCGGCGCCAGCTCCGGGTAGTGCTCGCTGCGGAACTGGACGTTGATGCTGGGGTGCCGGATGCCGGTCAGCTGCGCGGCCACCTCCTCGTCGAGCAGGTGGGTGGTGCACGGTTCACCGTCCGGGAACGTCCGGTCCAGGCCCAGGAACAGCGCGAAGTAGCCCGGGAAGATGTTGCCGGGCTCGTCGATCGTGCTGGTGTAGAGCTCGCGGTGGGTGTCGGTGAGGTAGCGGCCGCCGAGCAGCTTCATCGTGGTGGTGTGGCCGTCGCAGGCCGACACCACGATGTCGGCGCGGAACTCGCGCCCGTCGCTGAGCCGCACCCCCACCGCGCGGTCGTCCTCGACGAGCACCTCCTCGACCTTGGCGTTGTAGCTGATCCGGCCGCCGAGCCGCCGGTAGCGGCGTTCGATCGACTCGGCCAGCCCCAGCGAACCGCCCTCCGGGACACCCGCTGAGCGGTTGGCGTGCGCGGCGAGCTGGAAGTAGAAGGGCAGCACCGGGAACGCGGCGTGCTTCTCGTAGAGGATGAAGTTGAACGCCTCCCGCAGCAGCGGGTCGCGGAACTTCGCGGAGTAGTCCGTCATCAGGGTGCCGATGGTCTTGCGGATGAGGTTGAAGTACGGGGCGAAGGAGGCCAGCATCCGCCAGCGCTCGAAGGTGCCCATCAGGCCGACCGGTTTGAGGAACGGGTAGACCGGCAGCAGCTTGCAGAACTTGCGCAGCCCGTCGCAGAAGTCGCCGATGAGCTTGGCGTCAGCCGGGGAGATCTCCAGCAGGTGCGCCTGCAGCCGGTCCGGGTCGGAGTAGAAGTAGACGGCCCGGCCGTCGCGGCCGCGCACGATGTTGAACACGTCGAAGTGGCGCATCTGCTTGCCCTGCAGGGCGCCCAGCTCCAACCAGATCTGGTGCATCTCGTTGCCCGGGCCGTTGCCGAGCAGCCAGCTCACGCAGCAGTCGAAGGTGAACTCCCCCTTGTCCCAGGCGGTGCAGCAGCCACCCGGGATCTCGTGCATCTCGAAAATCTGGCTGCGGTACCCGTTCATCTGGGCGTAGCACCCGGTGGACAGGCCACCCAGCCCGCCACCGATGATGATCATGCTCTGCCGCGACATCCTCAGGCCTCCTCGGTCAGCTGCATCGGGCGGACGTCCAGTTGTGGTAGGTGGCCGAGCATCACCGGCCGCCAAGGTCGGTCGTCGGTGCTCTCCCAGGCCCGGAACGGGATGCCGAGCTCCTCGCACAGGAACTGGATCGCGAACCGCCCGCTGGAGGCCACCTTGATCAGCCCGCCGCCACCGACCCACTGCCCGGCCATGGAGAACCCGGCCAGCCCGGGCAGCCGCATCCGCTGCCGGTTCACCAGGTGGGTGGCCAGGTCGTCGGCCTCGGTGAAACCGATCCAGCCGAGGATGCTGCCACCGTGGTTGCCGGTGTAGCGGTGGTTGGTCGTCGGCGTGGCCACGTCGACGACGTCGATGCGCCCGGCGATCTCCGGGTGGCGCTGCTCGAGGAAGCGCCGGACGAAGTCGGCGATCTCGCGCTTGCGCGCCCAGTACTCGCGCCGCGCCCGGCTGCGCAGCTCCCGCCAGTACCCGTAGTCGCTGAAGTAGGTGCAGTGGAACAGCGACTTGCCCGGTGGGGCGCAGCCCGGCCAGTAGCGCGACCGCAGCTGGACGACGAGGCTGTCCTGCATCACCCGCGGCAGCCGCGCGCTGTCCTGCGAGGAGAGCAGGTACGTGGTGCTGTGCGGGGTGTCCGGCGGCAGCTCGCCGTCGACGCCGACGAACACGGACATCATGCCCGGGTAGACCGCTTCGGAGCTGTGCAGCAGCTCGCCGTACAGCTTGTCCACGACCGGGCTGGTGTACACGCCGCCCAGGAGCCGGTAGATCGTGGTGTAGCCGTCACAGGCCGAGATGACGTGGTCGGCGTAGTGGCGGGTGCCGTCCTTGAGCTCGACCCCCACCGCCCGGTCGCGCTCGACCAGGATCCGCCGCACCCGCGCGCGGTAGCTGATCTTGCCGCCGAGCGTGGTGTAGCGGTGCTCGATGGACCGCGCCAGCCCCAGCGAACCACCCTGCGGGACTCCGGCGTTGCCGTGGTGGGCGCAGGCGATGTTGTACAGGTACGGCAGCAGCGGGAACTGCTTGTGGTCCTGGAAGAAGACGTTCGGGAACCCGCGCCGCAGCAGCGGGTCCGCGAACTTGGCGCTGAAGTGGGCCATCTGCCGCGCCGAGTTCCGCCAGAACAGGAAGAACGCCGGGAGCACCTGGCGCAGCAGGGCCAGCCGCTCGGGCAGCGTCCGCAGCGGCGGCGGGGTCAGGAACGGGAAGACGTCGACGTCCAGGAAGCGCCGCAGTTCCCGGCAGAACGACCTGACCAGCCGCGCGTCCTTCGGCGAGAGCGCCAGCAGGTGCTGCTCCAGCCGGTCCGGGTCGGAGTAGAACCGCACCTCCCGCCCGTCCTCGGCGACAACCCGGTTGAACACCTCGAAGTTGGTGATCTCCTTGCCGTCCAGTGCCCCGAGCTCCCGCCAGATCTGGTTGGCCTCGTTGCCCGGCGCGGTCCCGATCAGCCACTCGATGCAGTAGTCGAAGATGTAGCCCTCCCGCGACCATGCGGTGCAGCACCCGCCCGGCAGCACGTGCTTCTCGAGGATGTGGCTGTCCATCCCGGACATCTGCGCGTAGCAACCGGCCGCCAGGCCCGCGATCCCGCCGCCGATGATGAGCACGCTCGGCCGACCGGTCCGGCTCGCCTCACGCCTCACGACCCGGGCCTTCCGAGAGGATCTGGCGCACCAGGACCGCGTTGGCCGGCAGGTGGGCCTCGTCGAGCATCTCCGCGTGCTCGCCCGAGCCGCGGTGCACGTCGCTGCGCGTCGCGGAGCTGCCGTGCCAGCTGCCCGGGGCGCCGGTGGCGTACTGCTCGGCCTTGACCTCGTCGGAGATCACGCTGACCGCGGCGCGCACCGTGCCGGTGTTCGGTGTTCGGCTGCTGTAGTCCAGGTAATCCCTCGCCTGCTCCCGCGTTTCGGCCGCCACCACCTCCGATCCGGTGTGCTTGCGCAGGTGTTCGGCGAGCTCGGTCTCGAAGGCCTCCAGGTGCTCCTCCCCGAGCTGGAAGGACTCCCCGATCCGGTAGGAGTCCACGATGATCACGTCGGAGACCTCCCGGCCGCGCCGCTCCAGCTCACCGGCCACCTCGAAGGCCAGGTTGCCGCCCAGCGAGTAACCCAGCAGCGCGCACCGGCCGTCGGGTTGCAGGTCCTCCACCAGGTCCGCGTAGCGGGCCACCTTGTCGTCGCCGGTCAGGTAGTTGAACGCCACCACGCGGTGCTCCGGCAGGTGCTCGGCGAAGGTGCGGTAGACCAGGCCGTGCCCACCGGCGGGCGGGAAGCAGAACAGCGGTGCGCCGAGGTCGCCGAAGGTCAGGTAGGGCTGGGCGCCACCGATCCGCCCGGTGATGATGTGCTCCAGCGTGGTCGCCATGCCCTGCAGCGTGGTGACCTTGAACAGTTGGCTGACCGGGATGCTGATGTTGAACTCGTGCTGCAGGTGGTGGATGAGCTCGATCAGCCTGATGGAGCTGCCCCCGACCTCGAAGAAGTCGTCGCGCAGCCCGACCTCCGGCAGGCCCAGCACGGACTTCCAGTGCTCGGCCATGCGCTGCTCGAACAGCGTCACCGGCTGCTCGTCGGCGTCCTCGCGGGTGATCTCCGGTTCGGGCAGCGCGGCGAGGTCGACCTTGCCGTTGGTGGTCAGTGGCAGCGCGGGCACCTCGACCAGGTGCGCCGGGATCATGAACGTCGGCAGGTACTCCGCCAGGTGCCTGCGCAGTGCCCGCACGTCCAGCGCCGTCCCCTCGGCGGGCACGCAGTAGGCGCACAGCTCGGTGCCGCCACCGGCTCCCGCGCGGGTGGTGACCACGGCCTGCGCGACCCCTGGCCAGGCGGCCAGCCGCGCTTCGATCTCACCGGTCTCGATGCGGTGACCGTGCACCTTGACCTGCGAGTCGACCCGGCCGAGCAGGTGCGCGGTGCCCTCGGCGTCCCAGCGGGCCAGGTCGCCGGTCCGGTAGAGGCGCACTGGTTCGCCGCCGAGCACGCGGGTGGCGAAGCGCTGCGCGGTCAGCGCCTCGTCGAGGTAGCCGAGGGCCACTCCGTCACCGCCGACCCACAGCTCGCCGGGCACGCCCGGCGGTACCGGGCGCCCGTGCCGGTCGAGGATGTAGAGCCTGCTGTTGGGCAGCGGCCGACCGATCGGCACCAGCTGGCCCGGCGCCAGGTCGTCGGTCGACCCCTCGAAGTAGGCGCTGTCGATGGTGGCTTCGCTGAGCCCGTAGGAGTTGACCACGCGGGTCCGCGGCCCGCACAGCGCCCGCAACCGCTGGTACTCCTCGACCTTCCACGCATCGGAACCGACGACCAGCAGCCGCATGAAGTCGAGCCGGTGACCGGCGCGTTCGCAGTGCTCCACCAGCCCGCGCACGACCGCGGGTACGAACTCGGCGCAGTCGACGCGCTCGGCACGCATCACCTCGTGCAGCCGGGCGGTGTTGAACAGCAGGTCCCGGTTGACCAGCACGAGGGTTCCGCCGGAGCACAGGGCCCGCACCAGGTCGCCGGTGAACACGTCGAAGGCGGGGCTGGCCAGCTGCAGGTGCACGTGGACGTCCTCGCCGAGCCGGTACTCCGCGTCCCAGGCGTGGTAGGCCGAGGACAGGTTGCGGTGGCTGACCCGGACGGCCTTCGGTCGGCCCGTCGACCCCGAGGTGTAGATGACGTAGGCGGGTGCCTCCGGGTCCAGCGGGCGGTCGGCGGCCGCCCCGTCTGCCTGGGCGCTCAGCTCGGCCGGGGTCAGCACGACGCCCGCACCGCCCAGCTGGTCGCGGTGCACCTCGTCGACGACGGCCAGCACCGCTCCGGCGTCGCGCACCATGTCGGACAACCGGTCCGCCGGGTGGTCCGGGTCGAGGGGCAGGTAGGCGCCACCGGCGTGCAGGACCGCGAGCAGGGTGGTGATCAGCTCCGGCGACTTCTCCATGCACAGCGCGACGACAGCACCGTTGACCACGCCGAGGTCGCGCAGCCGGTGCGCCATCCGCCGGGACTCGCGTTCCAGCTCCCCGTAGCTGAGCCGCCGCACCTGCCCCGACTCGGTCGGCATCGACACGGCGATCGCGTCCGGGTCCTCCGCGGCCGCCCGGCTGATCAGGTGGTGCACCGGCACGTCGTCGGCCGCCCGCCGGATGGCGCCGCTGAAGTTCGCCACCAGCTGCTGGGCCTCGGCCTCGTCGAGCATCTGGACCTGCGTGGCGGGTTCGGCGGCAGGCGTGCTGGTCAGCGACTCGACCAGGTTACGGTAGTGCTTGGCGACGCGGCGGATGGTGCCGGGCCGGAACAGGTCCGAGTTGTACTTGAAGACGCAGTGGAACTGGCCGTCCGCCTCGTCCTCGTAGGCCGACAGCGTCAGGTCGAACTGCCCCTCCTCCTCGGGCAGCTCGATGTAGTCCAGCCGGTAGCCGTACTTCTCGGTGGCCACCTTGTGCACCAGCAGGATGAACATGGCCTGGAACAACGCCGAACGGCTCGGGTCGTGCTTGCCGCCGAGCTCGTCCACCAGCAGCACGAACGGGTACTCCTGGTGGTCCAGCCCGTTGAGGACGGTCTCGCGGGTGCGGGCCAGCAGCTCCCCCACCGTCGGATCGCCGTGCAGGTCCACGTGCAGCGGCAGCGGGTTGATGAAGTAGCCGTACACCGAGGCGAACTCGTCCTGGGTGCGGCCGCTGACCGGGCTGCCGACGATCACGTCGTCCTGCCCCGAGTACCGGCTCAGCAGCAGGGTGTAGGCGGCGAGCAGGACCACGAACACGGTCACGTCGTGCTCGCGGGCCAGCGCGTGCACCCGCGCGGTCAGCTCCTGGTCGAGCACGAAGAACTCCGAGGCGCCGTTGTTGGTCTGCACCGGCGGGCGCGGGCTGTCGGTGGGCAGGTTCAGCACCGGTGGTTCGGCGGGCAGCGCGCTGCGCCAGTACTCGAGCATCCGGCGGGCGTCGTCCCCGGACAGGAACTTGTTCTGCCAGTTGAGGAAGTCCAGGTAGGTGGCCGCGACCGGGGGCAGTTCGGCGCGGCGCCCGGCGCGCAGCGCCTCGTAGACCGCGAGCAGCTCCTCGATGAAGGTGAACGTGGAGATCGCGTCGGAGATGATGTGGTGCACCGCCTTGGTGATCACCCACCGCTCCGGGCCGCGCCGGAACAGCCGGAATCGGATTAGCGGGTCGTTCTCCAGGTCGTAGGGCTTGCGGTACTCGTGGATGATCAGCTGGTAGACGTCCTCCCATGGCTGGTCCTGCACGTCGAACAGCTCGACGTCGGGCTTGACCTCCGCGGAGATCCGCTGCACCGGTTCGCCGTCGACGAGCGCGAAGTTGGCCCGCAGGCTCGGGTGGCGGGCCAGCATCGCGCGGAACGCCTCGAACATCAGGTCCGGGTCGAGCGCGGTGCGCACCTCCACCGCGCCGCCGATGTTGTAGGCGAAGCCGTCCGGGTTGAGCTGCTTGAGGAACCACAGCGCCTGCTGGTTCTGCGTCAGCGGGTACTGCCGCTCGTCGCTGTGCACCTCGACCTCCGCGCCGGGACCGGTGTCGGTGCCGGAGGCGTCGAGCTGCTCGTGCAGCCGCTCGACGAGCTCGGTGACCGGGGAGCTGCCCAGCAGGGCCACCACCGGCAGCGCGACGCCGAACTCGGCGTGGGTGCGGGCGCGGACCTCCATCGCCAGCAGCGAGTCCAGTCCGAGCGCGTTGAGCCCGGCGTCCTCGTCGACCTGCTCGGGCCGCACCCGCAGCACGGCGGCGACCAGCTCGGTGAAGTGCCGGGTGAGCAGCTCGCGCCGGTGCTCCGGTGCGGTGCCGCGGAACTCCTCCAGGAAGCCGCCGCCCGCCTCGGCGCGGTCAGCGGCTTCCGCACCCAGTTCGGCCACCAGCGCGGGCGGCGTGGGGTACCAGGACAGGAACACCGGCCAGTCGACGATGGTGGCCACCAGCAGCTGCGCGTGCGCCTGGTCGAGGACCCGTTCCAGCACGTCCATCCCGGCTTCCGGGGACAGCGAGCTCATGCCGCGGTTGGTGCGGTAGTGCTCGACCAGGCCGAGGTCGGCGATCATGCCGGTGGCCCACGGCCCCCAGTCGATGCTCAGCGCCGGCAGGCCCAGCGAGCGCCGGTGGTGGGCCAGCGCGTCGAGGAAGGCGTTGCCCGCCGCGTAGTTCGTCTGCCCCGCCGTGGTGAGCACCGAGGCGAAGGAGGCGAACAGCACGAAGTGGTCGAGCGGTTCGTCCCGCAGCTGCCGGTGCAGCACGGTGGCGCCGATCGCCTTGGGGTCGTGCACGGCGTCGAAGGTCTGCCGGTCCATCTCCGGCAGCAGCGTGTCCGCGACGTTGCCGGCGAGGTGGAACACCCCGCGGATGGGCGGCAGGTCCTGCTGCCGGTAGTCGCCGAGCCAGGCCGCGAAGGCCGCCTCGTCGGTGATGTCCAGCGAGGCCAGGAGCGGTTGCGCGCCGAGCGCCTCCAACTCCTTGACCAACGCCACCTTCTGGCCGACCGGGGTGTCCGGGTCGACCTCCCGCCAGCGCTCGCGGGCGGGCAGCTCGGTGCGGCCCACCAGGACCAGCCGTCGGGCGCCGCGCCGGGCCAGCGTCCGGCACGCCAGCCGACCGAGCGCGCCGAACGCGCCGGTGACCAGGTAGGCGCCGTCCGGGCGCAGCCGCAGCGGCAGTGGCTTCAACAGGTCGTCGGGCCTGCGGAGGCGGCTGGTGCGGCGGCGGTCGCCGCGCAGCGCGACCTCCTCCTCGTCGTCGGTGCTGATCTCCCGCAGCAGCGCGGCGGCGTCGGCGGCCACGTCGGTCCCGGCCGGGTCGAGGTCGATCAGCTTGACCGCGTTGGCGGGGAGCTCCTGCTGCCGCAGCACCCGGCCAATTCCCCAGCACGGAGCGCCCAGCGGCTCGACCTCGTCCTCGGCGGTCACCGCCTGCGCCCCACGGGTGACCACGTGCAGCCGGGCTGGGGACTGCTCGGCGCTCAGCGCCTGGGCCAGCGCGATCAGCGAGTAGGTGCCTTCGGTGCGCTGGCGCGCGAGCTCCGGTTCCCCGGCGGTCTCGAACTCCGGCCGGTCCAGGTTCCAGAGGTGCACCACGGTGTCGACGGGCCCGGGCAGTTCGGCGAGCAGCCGCTGGAAGTCCTCGGCGCTGCCCGGCACGACCTCGGACGCGTGCTCGCCGCGGCGGAGGGCGGCGCCGGGCCGCACCAGGTGGCACCGGCCACCCCGGGCGGTGACCTGCGCCGCGAACTCCTGGCCGAGCCCCTGGGAATCGGCCAGCACCAGCACCGCACCGGGCGCCCCGGGGGATTCGCCGAGGTCCGGGGCCGGGATCCAGGTCGGGGCGAGCAGCCAGCCGTCGATGGTGGCCGTGGCGACACCGGCCGAGGCCTGCTCGACGTCCGCGGCGCGGAAGCCGTCGATGTGGCCGAGCACGGTGCCGTCGTCACCGTGCACGGTGATCTCGCCGATGAGCTCGTCGCCGTCCCGGCGCACGATCCGGGCGTGCGCCCAGATCGGCTGGTCCCCGATCGGTTCGGTGCGCACCTCCGCGATGGACAGCGGCAGCCGGATGCCAGTCTTCGGCACGTCCTCGGCGGTCAGCGGGGTCAGCAGGGTTTGGAAGCAGGCGTCCAGCAGCGCCGGGTGGAAGTGGTGCTCGACGGAGCCGCTGAGCGCCTCGCTGGGCCGGATGCGGGCCAGTGCCTCGTCCGGTCCGATCCACACCTGCTCGATGCCCTGGAACGCCGGACCGTAGTGGTAGCCGAGCTCGGCCAGCGCCGCGTAGCAGGCCGGGCCGTCCAGGTGCCGCGGGCAGCGGGCGCGGACGGTCTCGGCGTCCAACCCCGCGCGCGGCCGGGGCGGGCGACCGGTGCGCAGCACCCCGGTGGCGTGCACCGAACGCCGGTCGTCACCACTGACCGTGGCGATGGCGAACTCGGCGTCGGCGGTGCAGGACAGCTGCACCTTCCGAACCTCGTCCTCCGGCAGGAAAAGCGCCTTGCGCAGTTCGACGTCGGCCAGCGCGACCGACGTGCCGCCGGTCATGGCCCGCACCGCCTGCGCCGCCATCTCCAGGTACCCGGCGGCGGGGAACACCACGTCGCCCTGGATCCGGTGGTCGCGCAGGTAGGGCGCCTTCTCGACGTCGAGGGACGCCTCCCAGGCCGGTTCGGTGGTGGGCATGCGGCGGCCCAGCAGCGGGTGGTCGAGGCGGCCGAGCCGGACCTGCGCGACCGCTTCGGGCTCCACCCAGTAGCGGTCGCGGCGCCACGGGTAGGTCGGCAGCGGCACCGCGCGACCGCCGGGTTCGAGCACGCCCCAGTCGATGCTGACGCCGAGGTTGTGCAGGTCGGCCAGCGAGGTGGTGAACCGCTCGGCCTCGTCCTCCTCGCGGCGGATCGAGGGCACCGCCGCGCCCTCGACCTGCTTGTCCAGCAAGCACTCCCGGATCGAGTGGGCCAGCACCGGGTGCGGCCCGACCTCCAGGAACAACCGGTACCCGTCGTCGACGAGGTGGTCCACCGCCGCGCGGAAGCGGACGCTGTCGCGGACGTTGCGCCACCAGTAGTCGGCGCCGAGCTCCGGGCCGTCGGCGGTGCCCTCCTGACCGGTCAGGTACAGCGGCACCTGCGCCGGGCGCGGCCGCAGACCCTCCAGTGAGGACAGCAGCTCGTCCTTGATCAGGTCCATCCGGGCGCTGTGGTAGGGGACCCGGACGGAGAGGAACTTCGCGAACACCTGCTCCTCGCGCAGCTCGTCGGCGAGCGCGGCGAGCGCGTCCTCGTCCCCGGCGAGGGTGCACGCGGCGGGAGCGTTGATCGCAGCGACCGACACGCGGTCGCAGAAGCGCTGCACCCGCCGCCGCGCCTCCGCCTCGGACAGGCTGACCGCCAGCATCGTGCCGGTGCCGACGAGCTTCTGCTGGAGGCGGCTGCGGTGCACGATGATCCGCACCGCGTCGGCCAGGTCGTAGACCCCGGCCTCGTGGAACGCCGCCACCTCGCCGGTGCTGTGCCCGACGATGGCGTCCGGCCGCACCCCGTGGTGCCGCCACAGCGCCGCCAGCGCCACCTGGATGGCGAAGTTGGCGGGCTGGGCCAGCCAGGTTTCGGCCATCTGCGAGTCGGCCTCGTCGGCCGTGAGCTCGGTCAGCAGGGACCAGCCCGCGAGCCGGGCGATCTCCCGGTCGCAGCGCTCGATCACCTCGCGGAAGACCGGTTCCGCGGCCAGCAGCTGGCGGCCCATCGCCCACCACTGCGGCCCCATCCCGGTGAACACCCACACCAGCCGCCGCTCGTCGCGGCACTGGCCGGTGCGCGCCAGCGGGTGCGCCTCGCCGCGCGCGCACTCGGCCAGCCGCTGCGCCAGCTCCTCCTTCGAGGAGTACACGATGGACAGCCGGTGGTCGTGGTGCTGGCGGCGGTGCGCCAAAGTGTGGCCGAGGTCGGCCAGGTCGAGCTCGTCGAGCCGGTCCGCGATCCGCCCGGCCAGCTCCGGCAGGGCCGCCGGGTCGCGCGCGGTCAGCGGCAGGACGCGGTGCTCGCGCCCGACGGGTCGCCGGTCGGGTTCGGGCCGCTGGGGCGCTTCCTCCAGGACGACGTGGGCGTTGGTGCCGCCGAAGCCGAAGGAGTTCACCCCGGCGCGGGCCGGGCCCTCGTGCTCGGGCCAGTCGGTGAGCCGGTCCGGGATCTCGTAGGGCTGGGCCGCCAGGTCGATGTCCGGGTTGATCCGGTTCAGGTTGATGTGCGGCGGGATCTTGCGCTCCGCCAGCGACAGCGCGGTCTTGATCAGCCCGGCCATCCCGGCGGCCGATTCGGTGTGCCCGATGTTGGTCTTGACCGAGCCGACGTAGCACCGCTGCCCCGGTTCGCGCCCGATGGCCAGGGCCCGGCCCAGCGCGTTGGCCTCGATCGGGTCGCCGACCGGCGTGGAGGTCCCGTGCGCTTCGACGTACTGCAGGGCGCCGGGTTCGATGCCCGCCTCCGCGCAGACCCGCCCGATCAGCTCGACCTGAGCCTCGGCGTTGGGCACCGTGATCCCGTTGGTGCGACCGTCCTGGTTGACCCCGCTGGCGGTGATCACCGCGTGGACCGGGTCCCCGTCGCGCAGTGCGTCGTCGAGGAGCTTCAGCGCGACCACCGCGACGCCCTCAGCGCGCACGTAGCCGTTCGCGTCGGCGTCGAAGGTCCGGGACTGGCCGTCCGGGGAGAGGAAACCGCCCTTGGTCTCCGCGATGGTGTACTGCGGGGCCATGTGCAGCAACGTGCCCCCGGCCAGCGCGAGGCTGCTCTCACCGCGGCGCAGGCTCTGGCAGGCCAGGTGCACCGCCACCAGCGAGGAGCTGCACGCGGTGTCGATGGAGACGCTCGGTCCGCGCAGGTCCAGGCAGTAGGAGATGCGGTTGGACGCCATCGTCATCATGGTGCCGGTCGCGGTGTGCGCGGCCAGCGTCTCGAAGCCGAGGTCGGCGAACTGGACGATCTTGTAGTCCAGGGTGAACGCGCCGACGAAGACGCCGACATCGCGGCCGGCGAGCTCGTCGGGCCGCTGCCCGCCGTCCTCCAACGCCTCCCACGCGACCTCCAGCAGCTTGCGCTGCTGCGGGTCCATGTGCTCGGCCTCGCGCGGGCTGATCCCGAAGAAGGCCGGGTCGAACTCGTCGAAGCCGGTGATGTATCCGCCGCGCCCGCCGACCAGGCGCCCGGGTTTCGCCTTGTCCTGGCTGCCCAGCGTGGCCACGTCGTAGCGGTCCACCGGGGTGGGCTCGATGCAGTCCTTGCCCTCGGCCAGGTTCTGCCAGAACGACCGGTGATCGGAAGCGCCGCCGGGGAAGCGGCAGCCGATGCCGATGATCGCGACCTTGGTGCCGGGAGCAGGGTTCTGCGGGTTCACCATCGTTTGATTCCTCAGGTCGGGCGCGGTGGCGCGAACATGTGAAGATCACTCGAATGTTGTGGGTGCGGGCCGACTGCGGGGGCGAACGGTGGTCATCGACCGACCGGGCCGGTGCGAACTCGAGCAGCGGAGTTCCCGCGAGCAACGCGGGCGGCGCCGAGGAACTGCCGGATGCGTCGGAGCGTCCGCGGAAGTCCTTCGAGTGCAACGAGATTCGGGTTGCCGCGCGGGTCTCCCCCGATTCGCATCGAATCCCCCGTCTCGCGTCTTGACGATCTCCGCACACATCAATACCGGGGAACTGGGGACCCCACCACCTGACTCCTCCTTCCAGGTGGATCAAGCGGAATATGCCGCGAAACGCGAAGAAATCTTGCTGTTGTCCGCGCTCCCCGCGCGCGGCGGAGAAGATCACCCGACCTGGCGAGGGATGCGATGAGCGACCTCCAGAAGTGCTCCTCCAGCGGAGCACACGTGCAGACATGGGGAAAGCCCACCGGAAGTCCTATGTGGACTTCGTGTTTCCGGCAGGACGGACCAACCTGGAGCGCCGAGCGGTGGCGCGGCAGCGGGAACCCGGTCAGTCCCAGTCGACCGGGAGGCTGTGCACGCCGTAGTTCACCGTGGCTTCGCGGATCTGGACCTGGTCCGGCTCGACCGCGAGCCGCAGGCCCGGCAGGTCCCGCGCCAACCCGGACAAACCGGTGCGCAGGACGGTGCGGGCCAGCTGCGCCCCGAGGCAGTGGTGCACGCCGTGGCCGAACGCCACGTGCCCGCTCGCCGAGCGGGCGATGTCCAGCCGGTCCGGGTCGGGGAACTGCGCCGGGTCGCGGTTGGCCGTCGACAGCGACAGTACGACCAGATCGCCGCGGCGGATCGTGGCACCGCGCAGCTCGACGTCGACCAAGGCCACCCGGACCACGCCGAACTGGATGATCGCCAGGTAGCGCAGCAGCTCCTCCACCACCCCGTCGGCCAGCGACGGGTCGTCGCGCAGCGCGGCGAACTGGTCCGGGTTGGACAGCAGCGCGCAGGCGCCCAGCGCGAGCGCGCTGGTCGTGGTGTCCTGCGCCCCGGTCACCAGGACGATGACCATGGTGATGACCTCGTCGGTGGTCAGCTCGTCGTCGGCGACCAACGCGCTGATCAGGTCGTCCCCGGGCCGTTGCGCCTTGCCGCGCACCAACTGGGCCACCAGGTCGCGCAGTTCCGCCCACGCGGTGGTCCCCAGTTCGTCGCCGAAGGTGAGCATCCGCTCGACGGCCCGGCGGACACCGGCCTCGTCGGCGAGCCGGATGCCGAGCAGCTCGCAGATCACCTCGTCGGTCAGCGGAGCGGCGAAGGACGTCACCAGGTCGGTGGGGCCGCCGGTGCGCCGCAGGGCGGCCAGGCGCTCGTCGACGAGCTGCTCGACCCGCGCCCGCAGCACCCGCATCCGGCGCGCGCTGAACCAGGTCGCGAGCTTGCGCCGGTAGCGCGTGTGCTCCGGCGGGTCCAGCACGCTGAACATCCCGGCCGGTGCTGGCACGGCCTCATCGGGAACGGTCGGGAACAGCTGCAGGTCCAAGCGCGTGCCGAAGCGCGGGTCGACCAGCACCTCCCGGACGAGCGCGTGGCTGGTCACCAGCCAGCCGCCGCGCCCACCGGGGCAGTGCAGGCGCGCCAGCGGTCGCTCCGCGCGCAGCTCCCGCAACCCGTCGTGCGGGTCGAACGGGCAGCTGCGCGTGGTCGGGTGCACCACCGGTTCCGGTAGTACTTCGGTCATCTCACGCTCCAGGAACTCCGCCGGACGGACCGGTTGGCATGATCCACCGCCCCGCCGGGGCGGGCACCACGAGTCACCCGACCAGTCCGCCCCCGGTGGCGTGAGCGCTGGGCGCGGCGGAGTTCGGACCACCTCAGGTGGCGCGCACCTCCTCGCGGGTGGTCTCGCGCAGCGCCCCGTCCAGCAGCAGCCACCGGGTGATGCCGATCGACTCCAGGAACGGCACGTCGTGGCTGGCCACGACGAGCGCCCCCGGGTAGGACGCCAGGGCGGTGCTCAGCTGGCGGGTGCTGGCCATGTCCAGGTTGTTGGTCGGCTCGTCCAGCAGGAGCAGCTGCGGTGCCGGTTCGGCGAGCAGGAGCGCGGCGAGGGTGGCGCGGAACCGCTCCCCACCGGACAGCGCCGCCACCGGCTTGTCCGCACGCTCCCCGGTGAACAGGAAGCGGGCCAGCCCGGCCCGGATCCGGTTGTTGGTCGATCCGGGCGCGAACCGCGCCACGTTCGCCACGACGCTCGACTCCTCGGCCAGCAGGTCGAGCCGCTGGGGCAGGAAGCGCAGCGGGACGTGCACCACCGCCTCGCCGGACAGCGGCGCCAGCTCACCGGCGAGGGTGCGCAGCAGCGTGGTCTTGCCGGACCCGTTCGGCCCGACCAGCGCGACCCGCTCCGGCCCGTGCAGGTCGAACCCGCCCGGCGCCTGCGCTCCGTGGCACAGGCGCAGCTCGCGCGCGGTCAGCACGGTGCGCCCGGTCGGCACCGCGGTGCGCGGCAGGTCGATCCGGATCTCGTCGTCTTCGCGCACCGCCTCCGCCGCCTCGGCCAACCGCTCTTCGGCCTCGGCGAGCTTCGCCTCGTGCATGATGCGGTGCTTGCCCGCCGACACCTGGGCCGCGCGCTTGCGCTGCGCCATGACCACCTTCGGTTCGCGCTTGGTGTCCCACATCTTCTGGCCGTAGCGCCTCCGCCGGGCCAGTTTGACGTGCGCGTCGACCAGCTCGCGCTGCTGCTTGCGCAGGTCGGTCCCGGCGACGCGGACCATCCGCTGCGCGGCTTCCTGCTCGACCGCGACGGCTTCCTCGTACGCGGTGAGGTCGCCGCCGTACCAGCTGATCCCGCCGTCCCGCAGGTCGGCGATCCGGTCCACCTCGGTCAGCAGCTCGCGGTCGTGGCTGACCACGACCAACACCCCGGGCCAGGCCGCGACCGCCGCGCGCAGCCGCCGCTTGGCCTGGCGGTCGAGGTTGTTGGTCGGCTCGTCGAGCAGCAGGACGTCGGGCCGGGCCAGCAGCAGCGCGGCCAACCGGAGCAGCACCGACTCGCCGCCGGAGACCTCGCCGATCGTCCGGTCCAGGCCGACGTGCCCCAGACCGAGGTCGTCGAGCACGCCCGACGCCCGCTCCTCCACGTCCCAGGCCTCGCCGATCGTGGAGAAGTGCTGCTCGCGCACGTCACCGGCCTGCACGGCGCGAAGTGCCGCGCGGATCCCGGCGATGCCCAGGACCTCGTCGACGCGCAGACCGGTGTCCAGCGCGACGTCCTGCGGCAGGTAGCCGACCGCACCGCTGACGCGGACCACGCCACCGGTCGGGGTCAGCTCCCCCGCCAACAGCTTCAGCAGCGTGGACTTGCCCGAGCCGTTGAGCCCGATCAGCCCGGTGCGGCCGGGGCCGAAGGACACCTGCAGGTTGGTGAAGAGGCGGTCGCCGTCGGGCCACTCGAAGCTGAGCTCGACGCAGCCGACGCCGGGGTGGTGGTGCGGGGACGATGACATGAGGACCTCCTGCAGCCCGCGTACGAACGGTGTGCGCGACACGTTCGAGACGCCGCGGGCGACGCAGCGCAGATCCACGCCCGGTGCACATGGGAAGACGGCTCACGCAGCAGAGGTCGCAACCGGTCCCGGGCTCGGTCGAGCCAGGGCACAACGGCGTCTCGAGGACCTCAGATGAACAACGTCTCTCCCCAGGGGCGGCAGCAGAAGCACGACGAAGCTACCGCCACCCCGAGCAGGGGTCAACGGATTTTCTCCGCGCCCGGGTACCCGGTGCCGAGGTGTTCGCCGGACGCCGCAACGACGATGTCCAGGACCACCAGGCGGGTCCGGGCCCGCGGCGCCCCGGCGCGCTGGTCACCTCTCGCACCGGAACCCGGCCGATCGAGTCGTACCGCGGACGGTCCGGGTAACCCACCTGGACCAGCGCGCGCCACACCATTCAGCCGAACGGCACCTGAACGGGCACTGACCGGTTACCGTGGGCGACATGCATCAGAAATCCCGGGACGCGGAGTTGGCGGCCAGGGTCTCGCACGCGGACCTCGACAGCCCCAACATCGCTCGCATGTACGACTACTTGCTCGGCGGATCGGCGAACTTCGCGATCGACCGGGAAACCGCGGAGCGGGCGCTGGAGTTCGCCCCGACGGAGCGCGACTACTGCTACATCAACCGCGGCTTCCTCGGCCGCGCGGTGCGCTTCCTGACCACCGAGGCCGGGATCGACCAGTTCATCGACCTGGGCTCCGGCGTGCCGACGGTGGGCAACGTCCACGAGATCGCCCAGGCGCACAACCCGGAAGCGCGCGTGGCCTACGTGGACTGGGAAGCCGTCGCCTGCCACCACGCCCGGCACCTGCTCGGCGACGACGAGCGGGTGACAGTCACCGAAGCCGACGTCTGCGACCCCGACGCGGTGCTCAACGCCCCTGGCGTGACGGGCTTGCTGGACTTCTCCCGGCCGGTGGCGGTGCTGGCCTTCGGCATCCTCGACATCATCCCGAGCCCCGACGGCGCGTCGCTGGTGGCCCACTACCGGGACGCCTGCGTGCCGGGCAGCGCGCTGGCAGTGTCCAACAACGCCCAGCTGAGCCGCACCGACGAGGAGATCGCCGAGCTGCGCGCGCTGCTGGCCGAGACCTCGACCCCGCAGATGCACATCCGCAACGCCGAGGAGGTCGCCGCGCTCTTCCCCGGCTACACGCTGGTCGAGCCCGGCGTCGTCCCGGCCGCCTACTGGCGCCCCGACCACCCGGTCGACGACGCGGCGGCGCGTCGCGGCAACGTCCTGGGCGCGGTCGGCCTCCTCGACCCGAAGCCCGCCTGACCCGGCTCAGGCCACAGTGGACTGGCCGCGGGCGGCGGGGCGCACCCCCC
>NZ_JBEPDU010000079.1:0-22650 GCF_040300525.1 Saccharopolyspora sp. NPDC000359
GATCGGGACCGAAACAGCCGAACGAGCGCCCCAGGTGCTCGTCGTCGACGGACAGCAGCGCCTCACCTCGCTCTACGCCGTGTTGACTGGAGAGCGTCGGCGAGCCCGGGGATCGGGTAGTCCAGCACCGCCGCGGTGACTTCGGGGGTGCGGTCGCTCGGGTTGATCCCGGTGCCGCCGGTGGTGATCACGACGTCGGCGCCGTCGGCGACCGCGCGCCGCAGCTCCTCCCCCACCGGGTCACCGTCGGGCACCACGACGGGGTCCGGCACGTCGTACCCGCGGCCGCGCAGCCAGTCGACGATCACCGGTCCGGTGCGGTCCGGGTAGACCCCGGCCGCGGCGCGGTTGGACGCGGCGATCACCCGCGCTGTCCTCGTCATGGAGACCTCCTGTGTGTTGCGCACCCGCCAACCGGCCGCTGCAGCGCCATCCTCCGCGCCCCGCCGACACGACCTCAACCCGCACCCGGTGTCCCGCAGTTTCAATTGAAACTGCGATCCCCACCCACGCGACTTCGCAGTTTCAATTGAAACTGCGGTCAGGGCTGGCGGGTCCAGGTGCCGGTCTTGCCGCCCTCCTTGCGCTCGACGCGGACCTCGTCGAGCACCGCGCCGGGGTCGACGGCCTTGATCATGTCGTGCAGGGTGAGCCCGGCGCCCGCCACCGCGGTGAGGGCCTCCATCTCCACCCCGGTCCGGTCGGTCGTCTTGACCGTCGCGGTGATCCGGACCTCGGACTCGCCCAGCTCCAGCTCGACCTTGGCGCCGGAGATCGCGATCGGGTGGCACAGCGGGATCAGGTCGGGCGTCCGCTTCGCGGCCATGATGCCCGCGATGCGGGCGGTGGCGATCGCATCGCCCTTCGGCAGCCCGTCGCGGCGCAGCAGGGCGATCACCTCGGCCGTCGTCCGCACCACCCCGGTGGCGACGGCCCGGCGGGCGGTGGCCTCCTTCTCGGACACGTCGACCATCCGAGCGGCACCGGCCTCGTCGACGTGCGTGAGCTCTTCCTGCGCCATGCCCCGAGCCTAGAGCACCCGCCCCACCCCAGGACCCACGCGTGACCTCTCCCCCAGCGAACCGACTTCCCCCCCAACATGGGCCGAAGACCTGGGCAACCAGCGCAAACGTCCACGAGACCTCGACCTCCGACACTCCGGTGCGGACGTCGCCGACCACGCTCCGCGCAGGTCCGGCCTCCACCGCACGTTCCGTGGAAATCGGGTGTCCAACTCCAATGGAACTTGCCGACCCCACCGGCAGCCACCACACACCGGACGACGAACCGTGACACCGACGGGCTGAGAGCCACACAACACAGAACCCGCGGACCACCCGTCCGCGCACCCCCGGCGCCCGACCTCCACCGCACGTTCCGTGGAAATCAGGTGTCCAACTCCAATGGAACTTGCCGACCCCACCGGCAGCCACCACACACCGGACGACGAACCGTGACACCGACGGGCTGAGAGCCACACAACACAGAACCCGCGGACCACCCGTCCGCGCACCCCCGGCGCCCGACCCCCACCGCACGTTCCATGGAAATCAGGTGTCCGATTTCGATGGAGGTTGTGGTCCCACCGGCGGTTGTCGCACGTCGGGTGAGCTCGGTCAGGGGTGGTGGTTGGACGGCGGAGGGCACCCGCTGGTGGCGGGTGCCGTCAGAAGTCGATGTCCTCGGCCATGCTCCAGGGGAGGGAGGAGCCGCCCGCAGCGGACGGTTCGCCGGACTTGGCCGCCAGCGCGGCCTTCTTGACCGCCTCGGCTACCGCCGGGGACACCGCCGAGTCGAAGACGCTCGGCACGATGAACGACGAGTTCAGCCGCTCGCTGTCCACGACGTCGGCGATCGCGTTGGACGCCGCGATCATCATGTCGTCGGTGATCTGGTGCGCGTGCGCGTCCAGCAGGCCGCGGAAGACGCCCGGGAACGCCAGCACGTTGTTGATCTGGTTCGGGTAGTCGCTGCGGCCGGTCGCCACGATCTTGGCGTGCTTCTGCGCCTCGAGCGGGTCGATCTCCGGGTCCGGGTTGGCCAGCGCGAAGACGATCGAGTCGCTGTTCATCGAGGCCACGTCGTCGGCCGACAGCAGGTTCGGGGCCGAGACGCCGATGAACACGTCCGCGCCGCGCACCGCGTCGGAGAGGGTGCCGGTGCGGCCGTCGGTGTTGGTGCCCGCGGCGATGGACTGCAGGTTCGGGTCGCTGTCGCCGCGTCCGGTGTGGACGATGCCGTCGATGTCCACCGCGATGATGTCGGCCGGTTTCTTGTGCTGCAGCAGGCGGATGATGGCCGAACCGGCCGCGCCGACCCCGCACACCACGATGCGGCAGTCGGAGATGTCCTTCTCCACCACGCGCAGGGCGTTGCGCAGCGCGCCGAGCACCACGATCGCGGTGCCGTGCTGGTCGTCGTGGAAGACCGGGATGTTGAGCTTCTCCCGCAGCCGGGCCTCGATCTCGAAGCAGCGGGGGGCCGCGATGTCCTCCAGGTTGATGCCGCCGTAGACCGGCGCGATCAGCTCGACAGCGCGGATGATCTCCTCGGTGTCCTGGGTGTCCAGGCACACCGGCCAGGCGTTGACGCCGGCGAACTTCTTGAACAGCGCCGCCTTACCCTCCATCACCGGCAGCGCCGCCTCCGGCCCGATGTTGCCGAGCCCCAGCACCGCGGAGCCGTCGGTGACCACCGCGACCGCGTTGCGCTTGACGGTGAGGCGGCGGGCGTCCTCCGGGTTGTCCGCGATGGCGGTGCACACCCGGGCGACGCCGGGGGTGTAGGCGCGGGACAGGTCGTCGCGGTTGTTCAGCGCGACGCGCGAGTTGACCTCGATCTTGCCGCCGAGGTGGACCAGGAACGTCCGGTCGGAGATCTTGCGGACCCGGACGCCGGGCAGCCCGCCGAGCACCTCGGCGAGGTCGTTGGCGTGGTCCGCGGAACGGGCGTTGCAGGTGATGTCGACGACGATGCGGTCGGCGTGCGACTCGACCACGTCGAACGCCGTGATGACCCCGCCCGCGCGACCGATCGCGCTGGTCAGATCGCCCGCGGCGGTCGTCGACGGCGGAGCCTCGACGCGCACGGTGATCGAGTAACCCGGACCTGGAACCGGCATGGCACACCCCTGTCGAGCGGTACGGCTGTGGACTTGTGTCGGGTGCCGTTCTCCGGCGGCCCGCCGACCGCCGGAGTGGATCGCTCATCCGGGGTGCAAGCCCTGCGGGCCCGCTAAGCGACCGGAACTTCACCCAGCACGAAAAATCCTAAAACTTTCCCGAGTGTGAGCGACGTCCGGTCCGGTTACCGAGGGGTTGCCCTTGACAACCCCGGTCACTTGTTGATGCGGGTGACCGGGTGGACGTACGGCACGGTGTCCTGCGAGAGCGGGAAGGTGGTGGTGCCGAACGGGGACTCGGCGCCCTGCTTGTCGGCCCAGAACTCGCTCACCGCGTGTCCGTCGGTGACCTGCGGCCACGTCGGGTCGATGCGGTCCTTCTTGGTCTTGCCGGCCACGTCGTCCTCCTGGTGCATTCCGGGTGTCGAACGAGTCCAGTTTGCCGGATGCACTGGTCAACCTCATCCAAGGGTGTTGAGGACAACTGGTCACGCCCTGGTGAACGGGGTCGGTGGCGGTGGCGCGCTGGGTATCGTGGTGGGGATGTCTTCGCTTGCGGATTGGCTGCGGGAACGCGGTGACGAAGCCCTCGTGGCACTGCTGCGCGCCCGCCCCGACCTCGCGACCCCACCGCCCGCGGACACCTCGGTGCTGGCCACGCGCGTCGGGGTGCGCTCCTCGGTGGCCCGGGCCTGCGAAGACCTGGACTCCTTCGCCCTGTCCGCGCTGGAAGCGCTGGTGCTGCTGGACGCCGACCTCGCGCCGGTCCGGCTGGACGCGGTCGCCGGGATGCTGGGCGGCGGGATCCCCCCGCAGCAGGCCCGGCGGGCCGTGGACCGGCTGCGCGACCTGGCGCTGGCCTGGGGCGAGGACGACGAGCTGGCCACCGCGCCCGCGGTGCGCGAGGTGCTGCCGAACTTCCCGGCCGGGCTCGGCCGCCGCGCCGAGGACCTGACCGAGGACGCCGCGAAGGCCGCGCTGGCCGGGCTGGACGAGGAGGAGCGGCGGCTGGTCGGCAAGCTCGCCGCTGGCTCGCCGGTCGGCCGCACCAAGGACGCCGCCAAACACGTCCCGCTCGAGCAGGCGGCGAACCCGGTCCAGCGGTTGCTGGCCAAGGGGCTGCTGCTGCGCCGCGACGCGGAGACCGTCGAACTCCCCCGCCAGCTCGCGCTCGCCGTGCGCGGGGAGCACCCGATGGGCGAGGTCGAGACCGACGAACCGATCCCGGACCTGACCGAGCACGACCGCGCCACGGTGGACAGCACCGGCGGCGGCGAGGTGCTGGAGCTGCTGCGGCACGTCGAGGAGCTGCTCAACGCCTGGGGCGAGGACCCGCCGGACGTGCTGCGCTCCGGTGGCGTCGGGGTGCGCGAGCTGCGGCGCACCGCCAAGGCCATCGACGTCGACGAGGACCGGCTCGGGCTGCTGGTGGAGCTCGCGGTCGCGGCCAACCTCGTCGCCAACAGCGAGGCCGCCGAACCACAGTGGGTGCCCACCTACCAGTCCGACACCTGGCTGGCCTCCCCACCGGAGCAGCGCTGGGCCGTGCTCGCGCAGGCGTGGCTCGACCTGCCGCGGCTGCCCGGGTTGATCGGTGCCCGCGACGAGAAGGACCGGCTGCTCGGCCCGCTGTCCGAGGACCTCCGCCGCCCGCTGGCCCCCAAGGACCGCCGCCGCATCCTCGACTACCTGGACGAACTGCCCGGCGGACGCGGTGCCCGGCCGGACGACGTGGCCGCCGTGCTGGCTTGGCGCGCACCGCGCCGCGGCGGTCGGCTGCGCGACGACCTGGTGCGCTGGACCCTCGCCGAGGCGACCACGCTCGGCGTCGTGGCGCTGCACGCGCTGACCAGCGCCGGGCGCGCACTGCTCGCCGGCGGTGGCGCCGAGGCGGCCCGCGTGCTCGCCGACGCGCTGCCCGAACCGCTGGACCACGTGCTGGTGCAGGCCGACCTGACGGTGGTCGCGCCGGGCCGCCTCGAACCGGACCTGGCGGCCGAGATGAAGCTCGTCGCCGACGTCGAGTCCGCGGGCAGCGCCACCGTCTACCGGATCAGCGAGAGCAGCATCCGCCGCGCCCTGGACGCCGGGCACACCGCCGAGGACCTGCACGCGCTGTTCCGCACCCGCTCCCGCACCCCGATCCCGCAGTCGCTGACCTACCTGGTCGACGACGTCGCCCGCCGCCACGGCCGCCTCCGCGCGGGCACCGCGGCAGCCTTCCTGCGCTGCGACGATTCGCTGCTGCTGGCCGAGATCATGGCCAAACCGGCGGCCGAGGAGCTCGAACTCCGCCGCATCGCCCCGACGGTGCTGGTCAGTCCGCTGCCCCTGGCCGACGTGGTGGAGGCCCTGCGCGCGGCGGGCTTCACCCCGGTGGCCGAAGGCCCCGACGGCAATGTCCTGGACCTCCGGGAGACCGGGCGCCGCGTGCGCGGCAAGAGCCGTCCGGCGCAGCCTGCGGCGATCGCGCGCCCCAACGCGGAGCAGCTCGCGGAGCTCGTGGCGCAGCTGCGCGCGGGCGACCGCGCAGGAGCGGCGCGGCGCGGTAGCGCCGTGAGCCCGGAGCGCGGGCGGCCGAGCGCGGAGGCGACGCTGCAGCTGCTGCGCGACGCGGCGCGGCAGCGCCGGAGCGTGTGGCTGGGGTTCGTGGACACGCGGGGGATCCGCAGCGAGCGCGTGGTCCGCCCGGTCAGCGTCGGGGGCGGGGTCCTCCAGGGCGTGGACACGACCAACGACGAGGTCGGCCACTTCCCGCTGCACCGCATCATGACCGTCGCCCTGGTCGAGGACTGACGGGCACCCAGCCGTTGCGCTGAGTTCTCCGCGCTGCAATGCTTAGCCTCATGGCTAACCATAAGGCCTTGGACGACATCTTCGTCGCCCTGGCCGACCCGACCCGGCGGGCCGTGATCCGGCGGCTCGGGCGCGGCCCCACGAGCGTCGGCGAACTGGCCCGCCCGTTCCCGATCACGCTGCCGTCGTTCATGAAGCACGTCCGCACCCTGGAGGCCAGCGGGCTGATCCGGACCAGCAAGTCCGGCCGGGTCCGCACCTGCACGCTCAACCGCGAGCGCCTCGCCCTGGTGGACGACTGGCTCGCCGAGCAGCGGCGCTCCTGGGAAGCCGCCGCGGACCGCCTCGAACAGCTCGTCACCGACCTGGAGGAGAACCCATGACCACGGCCCTCGACCCCCGCCTGGACCTGACCCTGCAGCGGGTGATCGGGGCACCGCGGCGGACGATCTGGCGCGCCTGGACCGAGCCCGCGCTGCTGCAGCGCTGGTTCATCCCCGCCCCGGCGCAGGCCCGGGTCGACCAGCTCGACGTCCGCCCGGGCGGCGCGCTCCAGACCAGCATGCGCGAGGGTGACCACGAGTTCGTGCCGCACATCGACGGGGTGTTCCTCACCGTCGAACCGGACCACCGGCTGGTGTTCACCAACGCCGGCTCGCCGCCTCGCTGCTCGCGGCGGGGCTGGTGGACGTCCTGCGGCTCGTCGTCGCCCCGGTCGTCGTCGGCCAGGGCCGACGCCTGCTCACTGGCAGCACCGACGTCGGGCTCCGCCTCACCGACCACCACGTCACACCGCGCGGGCTCGCGGTCCTCGAGTACGAGGTCTCCGGCCCGGCTCCGCTGGCCAGCTACGAGGGCGCCACGGCGCACCTCTGACACCGCGTCCGCACGCGATTCCAGTGGAAATCGGACTTCTGGTTTCCATTGGAATCGCGGACGTCACCGGTCCGGGAGTCCGGAGTTGTCCACAGGCACCGGTGTGCCGGGCCACGACACACCGTGGGGCCGCAGGTCCAATTGGAACTGCGAGGTCAGTGGGTGGTGGCCATGCGTTGGCGCATGGCGTGCTCGACCAGAGTGATCAGGGCCTGCTTGGTGCTCTCGCGGTTGCGGGCGTCGCAGCTGATCATCGGGACCGAGGGGTCGATGGTCAGCGCTTCGCGGACGTCCTCCATGCGGTGGTGCAGGACCCCGTCGAAGGTGTTCACCGCGACGATGTAGGGCAGGCCCCGGTCGTCGAAGAAGTCGATCGAGGCGAACGCGTCCGCCAGGCGGCGGGTGTCGACCAGGACCACCGCGCCGATCGCGCCCTTGACCAGGTCGTCCCACATGAACCAGAACCGGTGCTGGCCGGGCGTGCCGAACAGGTACAGGATCAGCTCCGAGTCCAGCGAGACCCGGCCGAAGTCCATCGCCACCGTGGTGGTGACCTTGCCGGGCGTGGCGCTGAGGTCGTCGACCCCGACGCTGGCCTCGGTCATGACCGCTTCGGTCGTCAGCGGCACGATCTCGGAGACCGAACCGACGAACGTCGTCTTCCCGACGCCGAACCCGCCGGCGACCACGATCTTCGTCGAGGTCTTCCGGCCGCCCGGCGTCGTGCGGGGATCAGAGCCTGCGAAGCCCACTGAGCACCCTCTCCAAGAACTCCATGGACGGCCGACCACCGACGACCATGCCGCTGTCGTGAATCAGAACCAGCCCGGTGTCGGCCATGTCGCCGATCAGCACGCGCACCACACCCAGCGGCAGGCGCATGTGCGCAGCCACCTCGGCGACGGAGCGGGCTTCCACGCACAGCTCGGAGATCGAGCGGTGCTCGGACCTGGACTGGGCCGCCTGGGTGCGGCCGCGTTCGCTGGTGGTGACCAGCGTTTCAATAGCAAGATCATAATCGGTGCGGGTTCGCCCCCGGGTGCGGGCGTAGGGCCGCACCAGCGACCCGCTGTCCAGCCCGTCGTCCTCCGGCCCGTCGATGCTCGGGATGGCCGGCATCGACCCGGAGATGGACGGCATGGACTGCGAGATCGGTGCCATCGGCTGCGAGATCGACGGCATCGACTGGGAAATCGGCGACATCGACTGCGAGATCGACGGCATGGACACCGAAGGCGGGCCCCCGCCGTCGGTGCCGCGGGGCCGGGCCGGGGGTTCGGCGGAGGTGTCGTAGCCGGACCCGAACAGGTCGGCGCCGGGTCCGCCGAACAGCGCCCGGTCGTAGCTGCCGAGCGAGTCGGAGTCCTGCCCGGAGGCGTCGTCCACGAAGTCGTCCTGCCAGGACTCGGCGCTCAGCCTCTTGTTGTAGAGGCGGAACAGGTCACCGTCCCAGCTGGGCTCGGAACCGGTGGTCATGGCGAGCTCCCCTCAGCGTTCCCCAGCCGGAGTCACCGGCGCCCCATGCCCTGCAGCTGCGCGCGCAGCTCCGGCGTGAGCTGCCGGCCGACCCGCTCCACGAGCAGGGTCATCTCGTAGGCGACCAGGCCGATGTCGGCGTTGGGCGCGGCCAGCACGGCCAGGCAGGAGCCGTCGCTGATGGACATCAGGAACAGGTAGCCCTGCTCCATCTCGACCACGGTCTGGGTGACCTCACCGGCTTCGAAGCACCGGGCGGCGCCCTGGGTGAGGCTGACCAGACCGGACGCGACCGCGGAAAGCTGCTCGGCGCGGTCCCGCGGCAATCCCTGTGATCCGGCGAGCAGCAGGCCGTCCGCGGACACGACCACCGAGTGCGCCACGCCGGGAACCCGACGCACGAAGTCGGTGATCAGCCAACTGAAGCTGTTGCTGCTCATCGGTTGCTGCACGGACCCGTTCACTCCTGCTCCTCGGGACGGCTCGGATTCGAGCGAGGTTCGGTGGAAACCGGTTCGGCCTTGGAGTGCCTACCCCGTTTGACACCCTGCTGGAAGTTCGCCATCCGCCCGCGCACGGCGTCGGCCGAGCGCGGGGTGGCGGGCTTGCGGCGGGGGGCCTGCGACGAGCGCGGGGTCGCCGAGCCCGGCACCAGATTCGTCTTGGGCACCCGCTTGGGCAGCCCGGCTGCGGTGGTCTCCTGGACCTCCGGTGCCTGCAGCAGCGCTTCGGCTGCCTTCCACCCGGTGTCGCCGCCACCCCAGCCCGGGTCGGGTGTGGTGGTGCGCGGGACCTCGGCGACCGGTTCCGCAGCGGGCTCCGCCGCCGGTTCCGCCTCGGCGACCGGGGGCGTCGTCGGCTTCGACTCCGACCCCAGCGGCGTATCGTCCACATCGGACTCGCGGAACCACTGCGACAGCACGGCTTCGTAGATCGGCAGGCGTTGCGTCGGCGCGTCGTCCATGTCCCAGGAGGCCCCTCTCGGCTCGTCGTCGGCGAACGCCGGCGGCTGGCCTGGGGTGCCCTGCTCCGGGCTCCCTCCTGGGGTCGGGGCGTCCAGGACCGCGTCCTGCCGGGTTCCGTTGTCCGCGGCGCGCTCGGAATCGCTCTCGACGTCGGCGGGGCCGTGCCCGACCCCGTTCAGCGCACTGCCGTTGTGCGCTGGTTCGTCCAGTTCGGTCGGGAACTCCGCGGGGGTGAACCGCGCGGTCTTCTCCGCCTCGAACGGGCTGTGGAACAGGTCGGCCGGGGCGGCGGCCGGTGGCCCGCACTGGCCGAAGCCGTCCGGGTTCTCGTCGCTCGGCCACTCCTCGGCGCGGACCTCGTCGTCCGCGGGCGCCGCCTGCTCATCCTCCCACTGAGGGACGTCGGTGGCGCCGAACGAATCGCCGGAGGACAGCGTCACCGAGTACTGGGTCGACAGCTCGGTGCCCGACTCGTCGGGTTCGGGCTCCTCCGGGGTGAACTGGTCCATGCTGAGCTGCGGCAGCGGGGCGCGCTCGGTGGGCGGCTCGACGGCGTCGGAGCGCCCGCCGCCGCCGAACGCGGCGGCCAGCCCGAGGTGCGTGCCGGTCTCGCCGAGCGAGTCGCGGCGGTCGTCGCGCCCACCGCGCGGCACGTCGGGCATCGGCATCGGGCCGTCCGGGGTGAGCTGCACCACGTACTCGCCGGAGAGGCGGACCGTGGCGGTCGCGCCGCCCTCCAGGCCGTCGTTGTTGTGCAACTCGACGCGGATGTCGTGGCGGCGGGCCAGCTGGCCGACCACGAACAGGCCCATCCGGCGGGAGACCGCGACGTCGATTTCCGGCGGCCGGGTGAGCCGCTCGTTGATCTCGTCGATCTCCTCGGCGTCGATGCCCACGCCGCGGTCGCGGATCTCGATGACGAGTTCCTGCCTGCGGTAGGCGGCGCGGACGGTGACCTCGGTGTCCGGGTTGGAGAACACCGTGGCGTTCTCCAGCAGCTCGGCGACCAGGTGCACGAAGTCGTTGACCACGCGGCCCTGGATGGCCAGGTCGAGGGTGTCCACCACGGCGATCCGGGCGTACTGCTCGACCTCGGAGACCGCGGCGCCGAGGACCTCGTTGAGCGGCACCGGGCGCATCATCCGGCGGGTGAGGTCGGTGCCGCCGAGGATCAGCAGGTTCTCGTTGTTCCGCCGCATGCGGGTGGCCAGGTGGTCCAGCTCGAACAGGCTGCTCAGCTGGTCCGGGTCCTGCTCGTCCTGCTCCAGCCGGTCGATCAGGGACAGCTGGCGCTGTACCAGGGTCTGGCTGCGGCGGGCGAGGTTGACGAACAGGTCGTTGATGTTGGTGCGCAGCAGCGCCTGCTCGGAAGCCAGCCGCAGCGCCTGCTGGTTGACCGTGTCGAAGGTGCGGGCGACCTGGCCGATCTCCTCGCTGGTGTGCACCGGGACCGGCGGCACGGTGACCTGGCTGGCGGTGCTCGGGTTCTCGTTCACCCGGCTGATCGCGTCCGGCAGGCTCTGCTGGGCGATCTCCAGCGCGCTGTAGCGCAGGGTGCGCAGCGGGCGCAGCATCGAGCGGGCGATGAACGCCGCCACGCCGAAGGCGACGACCAGCAGGAGCGCGAGCAGCGCGGTGTCGCGGAGCAGGGCCAGCCAGGCCGAGTCGGCCAGTTCCTCGGCGTCCTGGTGGAAGTCGTTGAGGACCGAGTCCTCGACCGAGCGCACCAGGTCGGTGCGCTCCCCGGCGACCTGGCCCCAGGTCTGCGCCGAGACGTCCAGCTCGGCGCCCTGGTCGCCCTCCGCGCGGATCAGCGCGGTCTGCTCGATCTGCTCGGTGGTGTCGACCGCGGCACCGGCGACGCGCGCCGCGTAGAGCGCGCTCTGCTCGGGGTTGGCGGAGTTCTGGAACTCGGTGTAGGCGGCCTCGAACCGGGCGCCCGCGGCGCGCATCGCCTCGGTCTGGCCGGTGAGGAAGCGGTCGCGCAGCGCGGCGCTGAGCAGGATCGAGCGCTGCTGGGCGAGCTGCTCCTTGGCCCGACCCAATGCCTCGGAGGCGCGCGCGGTCTGGCTCACCTGCGTGTTCACCGCGGCCGTGGCGACCGTGCGGTTGACCTGCAGCAGGGTGTCGATGACCGAGTTGTAGGCGACCAGCGTCTGCGGGCTGGTGAAGGCCTGGTTGACCGTGCGGCGCAGCGCATCGAGGCTGCCGACGCGGTGGACCGCGCTGTCGTAGGCCTCGCGGACTTCTGGCGAGAACTCGCCAACGCGCTCCTCGTAGCCGCGCAGCAGGTTCACGGCCTCGTCGACCTTCGCGCTCTGCGCCGCGTAGTCCCCTTCGGCCTTCGGGCTGTCGTCGGTGGCGACCACCACCGCGAAGTCGCGCTCGCGCTGCAGCTCGTGGGTGAGGTCGGCGGTCCGCTGGCCGAGTTCGACCTGCTCGACGATGGTGCCCAGCCGGGACTGGGTGGTCAGGCCGTCGTAGACGCGGATGCCGCCGACGGCCAGCGCGGCCAGCGTCGGCACGAGCAGGACGGCGGCCATCTTGTACCGGAGGCGCCAGTTGCGCAGCCACCACTTCTTGCTGGTGGCTCCCGGCTGGTCGGGCGCATCGGCTCCGGTAGCGGGGTCGTTGTTGAGCATCCCTGTTTCCTGCGCTGCGGCGGACATGTGCGTCACCGCCACGGACGGCTACCTCTCCGCACCGCGGCAGTGTTGATCATCGTGCTGGGAGTGCGCCCGCGAACCGGCGTCGCCACGCCGATCACCCACGAGCGGGTCCGCACTTCCTCGGCTCGCACCGAGCAGCCGCGGCCCCTGACTCTGTCAGCCGGGCTTGCCATCACACTCCCTGGTCACAACGTGCATCCCCCGAAGCAAGAGGCCAGTCACCTCGACGGGCGAGACTATACTTAACTGGGCGTCACAAGTCAGGCCCCCAACGCCAGCGTTCATCACACGGTCGAGTGGTATGAACAACATTTGGGCCAATAGTGTGACAACGAGCTAGTTACAGCTGGTTGTGGGCGTTTCGTGAACGTTCTACAGTTCGGGTGCCCCGCCACCGCCGCCGCACTGCCGGGGGCACACCGACTGCTTCTCACCCGCACCCAGCAGTTGGTGATCACCGGTGCCGCGAACCGGTCACAGCGCAGCAAGGGGCATGCATGCGCTTGGTCGCCGTGCTCCGGCCGACCCGGCGCGGTTCCGCAGCATGTCGCACCCCGAATCCGAGGAGGAACACATGAGCCCCGTCCCCCGCGCCCTCGACCGCCGCAGCCTGCTGAAACTCGCAGGCGGCGCCGTCACCGCCGGTGCGCTGCTGGGCACGAGCGGCTGTGGACTCCTCGGCGGGTCGCAGGGCGACAGCGGCGGGAACGATCTGGTGGAGAAGCAGAACCTGCGGGTCGGCGCGCTGCCGATCAACGACCTGGCGCCGCTGCACCTGGCCGTGAAGAACGGCTACTTCCAGGAAGTCGGCCTCACCGTCGAGATCGCCAACGCCACCGACGGTGCCGCGGCGCTGGCCAGCACCATCGGCGGTGACTACGACATCACCTACAGCAGCTACGTGCCGTTCTTCGCCGCGCAGGCCAGCGGCGCCGCCCAGCTGCGGATCGTCGCCGACTGCGCCTCGGCCGCGCAGAACACCACGGTCATCATGACCTCGCCGAAGACCGACGTCCGGCAGCCGCAGGACCTGGCCGGGCGCAAGATCGCCATCAGCGGCCCGAACACCATCACCGAGCTGCTGGTCAAGGCCACCCTGGACGCGCACGGGGTGGACTGGCGCGGGGTCGAGCTCACCCCGGTGCCGTTCATGAACATGCCCGCCGCCCTGGACCAGGGCCGGGTCGAGGCCGCGATCGTCACCGAGCCGTTCCTCACCATGGCCGCCAAGAACGGCGCGATCCCGGTGGTCGACACCGCCACCGGACCGCTGGAGGACCTGCCGCTGACCGGCTACGGCGCGACCAAGCAGTTCGTCGACGAGCACCCCAGGACCATCGCCGCCTTTCAGAAGGCGATGGACCGCGCGGTCACCGAGGCGCAGGACCGCAGCAAGATCGAGCCGCTGCTGCCGGAGTTCGCCAAGATCGACCCGGAGACGGCGTCCATCATCACGCTGCTGAAGTTCAACTCGCGCGCCGACGCGACCCGGCTGCAGCGGGTGCCGCGGCTGATGAAGCAGTTCGGCTTCATCAACACCGACATCAACGTCGAAGAGATGATCGTCACCCCGAAGGCGTGAACTCGCGGGCGCTGAGCGCGGAATTCGCGGATTTCGCGCCCCCGCCCCCGCCAGTTCTCCCAGGGTTCACCGGGAATTGGCGCCGCGTCGCCAATTCCCGGTCAGGATCCGGCCCGAAAAACGCGAATACTGGGAATTCGGGCCGCGCAACGAAAACCGCCGGGCGCGCCTGGCCGCACCGCCACAGAGCTGATACCGGGAAATGACGAAAACACTCCGGGGACTGCTCGGACTGCTGGGCTTCCTGCTCGTCTGGGAGCTGTTCAGCCGGTCCGGGGCCGTTCCCCAGCCATACTTTCCACCACCGTCCACTGTGCTGATCCGGCTGGCCGAGCTACTCGGCGACCGGGACTTCCTGCTCGACCTGGTCGCCAGCGTGCTGGCCTGGGCGATCTCGCTGGGCATCGCGATCGCCATCGCGGTCCCGGCCGGGCTGCTGCTCGGCAGCGTGCGCGGCATCCGGGTGGCCACCCGGGCGATCATCGAGTTCCTCCGCCCGATCCCGTCGGTGGCGCTGATCCCGCTGGCGATCGTGCTGGTCGGCGCCGGGCCGGAGACCAAGATCTCGCTCGCGGTCTACGCCGCGGTCTGGCCGATCCTGTTCAACACCATCTACGCGCTCGACGAGATCGACCCGGTGATGGTCGACACCGCCCGTTCCTTCGGGCTCGGCCGCGGTCGCGTGATGTTCACCGTCTCGCTGCCCAACGCGGCACCGTTCGTGCTCACCGGCATCCGGATGTCCGCCGCGGTGGCGCTGATCCTGGTGGTGAGCACCGAGTTCCTGGCCGGTGGCAGCAGCGGCCTGGGCAACTTCGTGCTGGACGCCAGCTCCGGCGCGGGCCGGATGGACCTGGTGCTGGCCGGAACGCTGGTCGCGGGCATCATCGGCTACCTGATCAACGAGGCGCTGGAACTCCTCCACAAGCGAGGCCTCCGCTGGAGCACCGTCGACAGGGAGGCAGCATGAGCAAGCTGCGAGGTTTCCTGCGGCGGTGGCTGGCCTTCGTCGTCGCGATCGTGCTGTGGGAGCTGGTCACCCGGTTCGTGCAGAACCCGTTCTTCCCGCCGCCGACGCAGATCGTCGCGGCCGCCGGGCAGAAGTGGTTCAGCGGACCGGCGTCCTCGCTGTTCCTCACCGACGAGGTCTTCGGCGACCTGCTGGCCAGCCTCGGCCGGGTCTTCGCCGGGTGGCTGATCGCGGTGGTGATCGGCGTCGGGCTGGGCACGCTGCTCGGCCGGTCCCGCACCGGGATGGACTACTTCGGGCCGCTGATGGCCTTCATGCGCGCCATCCCGCCACCGGTGCTGGTGCCGGTGTTCCTGGTGCTGCTGGGCATCGGCACCTCGATGCAGATCACTGTGATCGTGTTCGGCGTGATGTGGCCGATCCTGCTCAACACGGTGGACGGGGTGCGCTCGGTCGACCAGGTCAAGGTGGACACCGCCAAGTCGTTCCGGATCCCCCGCGCGCACTGGGTGTTCGGTGTGGTGCTGCCCGCCGCGACCCCGAAGATCTTCGCCGGCCTGCGGGTGAGCCTGTCGCTGGCACTGGTGCTGATGGTCGTCTCGGAGCTGGTCGGCTCCACCAACGGCATCGGCTACCGGCTGATCTTCGACCAGCGCGCGTTCGACCTGCCGGGGATGTGGGCGGGCATCGTCCTGCTGGGCGTCCTCGGGTACCTGCTCAACGCCCTGCTGCTCGCCGTGGAACGCCGCGCGCTGAGCTGGCAACCCTCGCAAGCGTCGGCGAACGTAGTCGGAGGCTGAACTGAGATGACCGAAACCAAGACCATGCTGGACGTCTCCGGGCTCGGCCACCGCTACGGCGGCTCCAGCGGCCACCAGGCCATCGCCGACCTGACCTTCCAGGTGCGCACCGGTGAGCTGGCCTGCATCGTCGGCCCGTCCGGCTGCGGCAAGTCCACGATGCTGCGCTCCATCTCCGGGCTGATCAAGCCGACCAGCGGCGAGGTGAAGCTCAAGGGCGCCCCGGTGCAGGGCGTGCCCGAGGACCTGGCCGTGGTGTTCCAGGACTACAGCCGCTCGCTGTTCCCCTGGCTGTCGGTGCGCTCGAACGTGGAGTTCCCGCTGCGCTCCCGGGGCGTGAGCAAGGCCGAGCGCCGCCAGCGCGCCGACGAGGTGCTGGAGTGGGTGGGCCTGTCGGCGGCGGCGAAGAAGTACCCGTGGCAGCTCTCCGGCGGCATGCAGCAGCGCGTGTCCATCGCCCGCGCCCTGGCCTGCCGCCCGGCCCTGCTCCTGATGGACGAGCCGTTCGCCTCGGTGGACGCCCAGACCCGCTTCGAGCTGGAAGACCTGCTGCTGCGGGTGCGCAAGCAGTACGACAGCACGGTTTTGCTGGTCACCCACGACATCGACGAGAGCATCTACCTGGCGGACCGCGTGTTCGTCCTGTCGAAGTCCCCGGCCAGCATCGTGGCGGACCTGGAGATCCCCCTCGGCGACGAGCGGGACCAGATCACCACCCGCGAGTCGGAGACCTTCGTCCACCTCCGCAGCGAGGTCGCCCGCCTCCTCGACGTCCGCACCGCGGCGAAGCCCGCTGCGGCGGCGGAGGCGGAGCCCGCTGCGGCGGCGGAGGCGGAGCCCGCTGCGGCGGCGGAGGCGAAGGCCGACGCGGCGACGGCGGAGCCGGAGTCGGAATCGGAGGAGGCGGCGAAGCCCGCCGAGTCCGATGTGGACGCGGAGCGCTCCACTGCGAAGCAGTGGGCGGAGGCCGAGAAGGCCGAAGCAGCGGAGAGCGCGAAGCGGAGCTGAGCGCGAAGCGCGAAGCGGCCCCGGCAGCAGCTGCTGCCGGGGCCGTCTGCTCGGCACACCTCAGCCGTCGAACCGACCAGCCTTCACGGCACCAATGAACGCCACCCACTGCCCCCGATCAGCCACGAAGTAACCACCAGCCCGATCCTTCGTGTCCCGAACAGCAGCCCCACCGGCCAACGCACCGACCTCGACGCATGCATTGCCTGTTGCACTGCGGCTCGACTTGCGCCAGGCCTGCGGCGCCTCGGTCCCACGAACCGCACCACCGCTGACCCACCCACCAACTTCGGCGCAGTGGGTCTGGTTCCCGCTGCAACTGGACTTCCGCCAGTCAACGACGTTGTTCATCCCACGCCCTCCATGTCGTCGGAGACCTGCTCAATCAGCGCAATGCGTACCCAGTCAAGGCCACCGAGTGAACGGCCCCGGCAGCAACCGCTACCGGGGCCGTCTGCTCGGCACACCTCAGCCGTCGAACCGACCAGCCTTCACGGCACCAATGAACGCCACCCACTGCCCCCGATCAGCCACGAAGTAACCACCAGCCCGATCCTTCGTGTCCCGAACAGCAGCCCCATCGGCTAACACACCGACCTCGACGCATGCCGTGTTCTGCCCTGATCGACTGGACTTGCGCCACGACTTTGGCTGCTCCGTCACTGTGCGGTCTCCTCGTAGTGCGCGATGCATGACTCAATGATCTCCGTTGAGTGATCCGGAGTCGCTGCCATATCGCGGAGCGTACCCAGCGCCTCCACATACGTGTCCAGCACGCTTGGCGATGACAAGAACACCGCAGACCCGAGGTGCTCCAGGTGCACCAGAGGGCCCGCCTTCGGGAACTCGAACAAGATGAAGCGACCCTCGTGCGCAGGTGTCCAGCGCGGTGGCGAGGACCTGACCACTCGAATCACCACATGCGGGAGGTCTGCCATCTTCTGGAGGTGACGGCACTGCTCAGCCATCGTCTCGGCGTCTACGATCGACGCGCGCAGCGCACCTTCGAGGATGATCGCTTCGAATTCAAGCGGCTTCCGCCGCGTCAAGATGTCTCGACGGCTAGCGCGCATGGCAAGCCTCGTCTCCACCTCACTGGGAGGCAAACCCGTCATCACGGCCCGCGTGTAGTCCGATGTCTGGAGCAATCCGGGAATCAGGGATGGTGCTACCTCTGACATCGAGGAAGCCGTGCGCTCGTACTGGATGAGTGTCGCGAGTTCTTGATGGACGCCGGGGATACCGGTGCGCAACCAGTCCGGGCCGCCGTCTTCGCGGGCGAGAGCAACCAGCCGCTCCCGCTCTGCTCCGGAAAGTCCGAGCGCCACCGCGACCGCCGTGACATCTTCCGTGGTCACCACACGGGTTCCCGCTTCACTTCGCGTAACCCATGCGTGAGCACACCCGAGCTTCCGCGCCAGTTCACGGACTCCGATTCCGGCCTCTTCTCGCGCTTTCCGCAGTTCCGCGCCGAGCGTGCGGGCCTTCGGGTTGCCGGGCCTGGATCGGGTCATGAACCAATCCTAGGTACGCGATCGAGCGTCGATGATCACCTGATCAAGCGATTGTGCCGCGTGGATCAGATCCATCAGTCTGGATCTGATCCTGATTGATCCAGCTTCCTCCCCTTACTGGAACGTGTTTATGCAGGTCTTCCAGCCGTACCCCTTCCACTGGGTTCCTGGTTCTGGGCAGCGGCATGCGAGCACGGATCGGCGGCCGGACGGGGCTTTGGCCTATCCCGCCGGGACGTCGGTGGCGACGTTGTGCCGGGAGCAGGTCGTGGCCGACAACTCCGAGATCGGCTGGCTGTGGCCCACCTGCGAGGGCTGCAACACCGAAGCCCACCGGATCGCCCGCCGACAGCGCACCACCGAGACCGAATGGAGCATCTGAGATGGCCACCGCCCTGCCCGGCATCATCATGATCACCAGCGGCATCACGTTCTACGTGCTCGCGATCTACTCCACCGCCCACCGCCCCCAGCACTCCGGCTCCGGTGAAGGCGCCCTGACGGTCCACCAGCTCATAGCCCACGTCGAAGCCGAACGCCGCCAACGAGAACGAACCGGACGCCACCGCCTCCGCGAACCAAGCACCGAGCCCCGCCCGGAACCACCACCACCGTCCACTCCGGACACCCCGGGCGCAACGCCGTCGCTGGAACTCCAACGCGAAGTCCCAGCGGCCCTCCGAGACCTGTAACCCCTGAACCAAGGCCCGGCCGCACCGCGCCCCCGACTAACGGCCGAGCCCTCCCAGGCCGGTCGGCGCAGCGCCCCTCCCCAACGCGCCGACCGGCCACCCACTCGTGAGCGGCAACGGTCGCCCAAACAACCATCCCCACTCACGACCCCACTCGTGAGCGGCAACGGTCGCCCTAGCAACCATCGCCGCTCACGAGGGGTTAGTAGAGGTAGCGCTGGCCTGGGTCGACCTTGACGTGGAGGAGGGTGGGGCCCTGGTTGTCCGGGGCGAACTCCTCGGCGAGGGCCGTTGCCAGGTCGTTCGGGGTTTCGACCAGCTTGGCCGGGCAGCCCAAGCTGGTGGCCAGGGCGGCGAAGTCGATGCCGCCGAGTTCCACGCCGGGGAGCTTGTCGCCGCCCGCTGCTTCGCCGAGGACCGCCACCGCCGCGTAGCGCGAGTTGTCCATGACCACGAAGGTCACTGGGGCCTGCTCGCGCACCGCCGTCCAGACCGACTGGATGCCGTACATGCTGGAGCCGTCGCCCAGCAGCGCCACGGTGCGGCGGTTCGGGTCGGCCATCGCCACGCCCACCGCAGCGCAGATCCCGTAGCCGAGCGCACCCGAGAAGCCGGTGAAGAACCCGCCGTCGGTCGAGCGGATCGGGAAGTGCTCGTGCAGGTCGTTGCGGTGGCTCGGGGTCTCCTCCACCACCGCCGCGTCCGCGGGCAGCGCCTCGGCGATCGCGTCGAACACGTACGCCGCGCTCATCGGCTCCGCCGCCACGGGCTTCGCCGGCCGCTCGTACGCCTTCGGCGCGCTGCGCGGCACGTCCTCGACCTGCGCGTTGACCTGCCGGACCGCGTGCCCCAGCGTGCCCAGCACGCCCCGACCCTGGCGGGCGCGGGCCAGCACGTCGGGGTCGTCGTGCACCAGGAACATCTCCGGCAGCTCGACCTCGCTCTCCCCGCGGTACACGTGGTAGGTGAACGCCGGGGCTCCCCACACCACGACCAGGTCGTACTCGGCCAGCTCCGCGCTCAGCGCGCGCTGCTCGGGCTGCAGGAACCCGGCGAACTGCGGGTGGTCCTCGGGGAACGAGCAGCGCGGCGACATCGGGGCCACCAGCACCGAGGCCTTCGTCTTCTCCGCCAGCTGCACCATCTCGTCGACGACCTGGTCGGCGTCCACCGCCGGGCCGACCACGAACGCCGGGCGCTGACAGCCGCGCAGCGCCTCGACCAGTTCCGCGACCGCCGCCGGGTCCGGTGCGAAGCCCGGGGGGCGCGGCCGCGCGGGCACGTGGACGCCGGGCTGGTCCCAGTCGTCAGCCGGGATGGACAGGAACACCGGGCCGTACGGCGGCGTGGTGGCCAGCTGGTAGGCGCGCACCAGCGCGGCCGGGACGTCCTCGGCGCGGGCAGGCTCGTAGCTCCACTTCACGTACGGCTGCGGGAAGTTCGGCGCCTCGGTGGCGCCCAGGAACGGTTCGCCGAACACCAGGCTGCGGGTCTGCTGGCCGGCGGTGACGATCATCGGGGTGCGGTTGCGGTAGGCGGTGAAGATCGCGCCCAGCGCGTGCCCCACCCCGCCCGCCGAGTGCAGGTTGACCAGCACCGGCTCGCGGCGCGCCTGCGCGTAGCCGTCGGCCATCGCGACCACCGCGGATTCCTGCAGGCCGAGCACGTACCGGAAGTCGTCCGGCCAGCCCGTCAGGAACGGCACCTCGGTCGTGCCCGGGTTGCCGAACACGGTGGTCAACCCGAGCTCCCGCATCAGCGCCCGGGTGATGTCACGGACCGTGCGGTCCTCGCTGCGCATCGCAAAGCCTCCCTCATCGTGCGAGCAACCCCGCTCACCTGCGAGGTTGCCCCCGCAACGACATCACATCCGGCAGGTCTGGACCAGATCGCGTTGGTCACTGGGCGGAACCGGGAGGCGTGGGGGTGGTGCAGGCCACTTGGCGGGTCCGCGCGGAACCGCCGGGTGGCAGGTGGGAGGCGTGCTGGATCAGGCGGACTTCCAGCACATGGTGAGCGGTGGCTCGTTCCAGGTGAGGTACTTCTCGGAGTCGTCCGTGCACGCGGCGTCACCGCTGGTGTTGTTGGCCACCGTGGTGACCTCCTGCGCGGCGTCCGGATCCGAGCAGGACACCTTCGTGGAGAGGTCCAGCATCGGAGCGGTCAGGCAGTCCCCGACCTCCACGTCCGGGACCAGGCACATCACGTAGTCGCCGCGCTTCTCCAGCGAGTCGTAGTCGCTGCTGCAGGTGGCGTGCCCGTCGAGCTGCTTGGCGACCTTGTAGTCCGACTCCGTCGAACCGCAGGCGACCTTGTCCCACTCCGGGCGGGTGGTGCTCGGGTTGGTGACGTCGACGCACTCGCCGACCGCGATCCCGCCGCCGTCGAAGCTGCGGATCAGCGCCCCGCCGCCGACCACCACGATGGCCAGGACCACGGTGCCCACCCAGCCCAGGGCCTTCTTCCCGCCCCCGCCCTGCTGCTGCGGCGGGGGACCAGCCGGGTAGCCGGGCGGCGGACCGCCCTGCCAACCCTGTTGCGGCACCGGTTGCTGCATCGGCGGCTGCTGCGGGTAAGCCTGCTGCGGGTACCCCTGCTGCGGCGGCATCGGCTGCTGCGGGTAACCCTGCGGCGGGTAGCCCTGCGGTGGCGGACCGCCGGGCACCGGCTGCTGCCCCCACTGCTGCTGCGGTGGCGGACCCCACTGCGGTTGCTGGCCGAACGGCGGAGGCTGAGTCAAGAGTTCCCCCAGTCAGTACAAGCTGAGAACGGCGAGAAACTAACCGATCCGCCGCCTCCGCGTGATCAGCTCGACCGCACTGCAACGCAGGTCACGTTGCGGCCTCAGGCCCCGCGCACGTCGTTGAAGCAGAACGTCTTCTCCGCGAAGTTGTAGTAGCCGTCGCCCTCGCCGCAGACCTCCGCCGGTTCCCCGCGCGGCGCGACCCTGGTGATCTGGTCCTGCGCCTCGGAGCAGTCCAGCTTCAACGGGATCCGGTTGCCCGCCTCGTTGTAGGGCGTGATGCAGTCCCCCACCTCGACGTCCAGCACGATGCAGTAGGTCTGGCCGTCGATGACGTTGCTGTAGTCGTCGCCGCACACCTCGCGGTCGGCGCCGTTGGAGACCCGCACGACCTCGTAGTCGGAGTCGAGGGTGCCGCAGGTCTCCAGGGTCATCTCGCCGCCGCTCTCGTCGAGCAGCCCGATGCAGTCCCCCACCGTGATCGGCGCGTCCTCGTCCGCGCTGGTGGTGGCCGGGCTCGTCGTGGTGCGCGGGTCGACGGGCGTCGGGTTGGCCTCGTTGCGGTTGTTGACGTTCAGGATCATCACGACCACGAGCGTGACGACGCCCACCACCGCGACCCCGGCGCCGACCAGGCCGAGGATCAGCCCGGTGGACTTCTTCTTCGGCGGCATCGGCGACATCGGCGGCTGCGGCTGGTTCCCGGCGACCTGGCGCCAGAAGTCGTCCGATTGGCCCTGCTGCGGGTAACCGGTCGGGTAGCCGCCGGTCGGGTACTGACCGCTGGGGTAGTTCTGGCCCGAGTACGGCCCGGACTGCGACCCGTAGGGATCCGGCTGCTGTGGGTAGCTCACTGCTCCTCCGTATATTCGTTCACCGCGAGAAGGCTAACCGCCCATCCGGACTCCGGTGCGCGAACGGCTGATCTGGGAGCGAGCGCCACCCTCGGCCAGGAGCCTTCCCGATCACCAGCATGACCTGCCGTTCCGCCGCCGGGCAGCCCAGGCTGTTGGCAGCGCGTTGGCCCGGCGTTGGCGCTCTCGGTGACCATGCGCGCACGTGCAGCTGTGCATGGGGGGCAGCGAGCCGGTCGATCCGGCCGTTGGGCGATCCGGCGTTGGGGACTCGGAAGCGGCGTCTGGCCGGCGGTTTCGCCCACGGCTCGCACGAGCGTGCCGAGAAGACCTGGACTGAGCCGGTCTGGCCGACGATCTTGGGGTGTTGTTGTGAGCAATCCGTTGGTTGCGGAGCGGAAGGATTCGACGCAGGCCTTCAGTGGTGTGCCGATCCTGGAGTCGGTGGACGAGACGAAGAAGGCTGTCGAGTCCGGTGACTGGGCCGCTGGTGTGATGGGTGCGGTTGGTACCGGCCTGGATGCGTTGTCGATGGCGTTGGACCCGTTCGGGTCGATCCTCGCTGCGGGCGTGGGTTGGTTGAT
>NZ_JBEPDU010000080.1:0-21684 GCF_040300525.1 Saccharopolyspora sp. NPDC000359
CTCGACGCCAGCGTCGAAGTCCTGTTCTTCCCCAAGTCCTACGAGATGTTCGCCGACTGCCTGGTCGAAGACACCGCCTTGGCGGTCAAGGGCCGCATCAACGAACGGGAAGGGAGCATCAGCGTCTTCGCCTCCGACGCCGTGCCGGTGGACATCTCGGCAGCGGAAACCGACCCGGGCACCGACCCGGCGTTCGTGATCAAGGTGCCGGTGGGCCGGGTGGACCAGTCGCTGGTGGCGGAGCTGAAGCGGACCCTGCAGGCGCACTCGGGCACCACCCCGGTGCACCTCAAGCTGCAGAGCCCGCGCGGGGTGACCCGCCTGGTCCTGTCCAGCGACTACTTCGTCTCCACCGAGAACGGGCTGCAGGGCGAGCTCAAGGGCCTGCTCGGCGCGGGCTGCTTCGAGACGGTGTGAGGCGCGCGCTCCCCGGTGCCCCGGGGAGCGCCCGCCGTCACACCGTTTCGAAGGTGGCCATCATTCCCATGTCCTCGTGCTCGGCGTTGTGGCAGTGGAAGACGTACCGGCCCCGGTAGGTCTCGAAGCGGGTGATGACCTCCACGGACTCGCCGGGTTCCAGGTCGACGGTGTCCTTCCAGCCCGCGTCGAGCGGGCGGGGTGCGTGGTTGCCGCGGGAGAGGACCTGGAAGTTGGCCAGGTGCAGGTGGATCGGGTGGTGCAGGTCCGCCACGAAGCGCCAGATCTCCACGTCGCCGAGGCGCGGACGCGCCGCCACGTACCCCGTGTCAAACGGGCGCCCGCCGATCAACCAGCCGCGCCGGTGGCCGAGGTGCCCGCTGCGGAAGGCGAAGTCGCGCGTCACCACGGCTTGTTCCCGGCGCAGCGGTTCCACTTCGGACAGCCGGTTGGGGATGGCGGAGTCCTCGGGCTCGCGGCGGGCCACCCGGAACCGCATCACCCGGGCGGTCGAGCCGGTGCCCAGCCGGTTCACCAGGGTGACCTCGGTGCCGACCGGGTAGCGGCCGAAGTCCACGACCACGTCGTGGCGCTCCGCCGAGGCCAGCGTGATGCTCTCGTGCCCGACGGGCGCGGCCAGCAGGCCACCGTCCGAGCCGATCTGCACGAACGCCGGGCCGTCCGGCGGTGGCGGGTCCAGGGCGAGCTCGTAGCGGCGGGCGTTGGAGGCGTTGAGGACGCGCAGCCGGTGGCGGGTCGCGGAGACCTCATGCACCGGCCACGGCACGCCGTTGACCAGCACGACGTCGCCGAGCACGCCCGCCGCGAACTGCTCGGTGACGCCGGGCGCGGTGGTCAGCGTCGGGTCGAGCGAGGGGTAGTCGAACGAGCCGTCGGCGGCGAACGCGCGGTCGGTGATCAGCAGCGGGATCTCGCGGTCGCCGCGTGGGAGCGGGAGGGCGTCCTCCTCGTCGTCGCGGACGATGTGCAGTCCCGCCAGTCCCCGGTAGACGGCCGGGCCGGTGAAGTCCATCCGGTGGTCGTGGTACCAGAGCAGCGCGGCGCGTTGGTCCATCGGGTAGGCGTAGTAGCGGGAACCGCTGGTGATGTCGGCCCGCGGGTCGTGCATGCCGTTGTGCCCGTGGGCCCAGCCGCGGGAGGGCAGGACCAGATCGGTCGGGTACCCGTCGGACTCCGGTGGGGTGTGGCCGCCGTGCAGGTGGGCCACGGTGGGGACCGGGAGCTCGTTGCGGTGGCGGACGGTGGTGGTGCGGCCGCGCCGGGATTCGATGGTGGGGCCGGGGAAGGTGCCGTCGTAGCCCCAGATCGGGGTGCGCACGCCGGGCAGGACCTCGGCCACCGCTTCGCGTGCGGTGAGCTCGTAGTGGTCGGCGTCGTCCCGCAGGACGGGTTGCAGCACGGGTGGGATCGCCAGGGGGAGCTGGAACGGCGCGGGCAGCGGTAGCGCGCTGCGCAGCACCGCGCCGGTCGAGGTGTGCTGGGCCAGCAGCTGCGGGCCGCCCAGTCCCGCCGCCAGCACGACCCCGGCGCCACCGGCCAGTCCGAGGAAGCGGCGGCGTCCCAGCTCGGCGCTCATCGGGCCAGCTCCGCGACGCCCAGCGCGCTCGGCCGCCAGAGCGCGATCACCGCGGCCGTGGTCAGGGCAGTCAGCGCGACGCCGAGCGGGAAGTGCACGTCGAGCCCGCCTGCCAGACCGGCGAAGTACTGGCCGGTCTCGCCGAGGACGATCAGCGCGGTCACCCCGCTCGGCCAGCGCGGACCGCGCCGGGCCCAGAGGAGCAGCGCGATCGCCAGCTGCACCAGGACGAGGTAGAACACCACGTCCGCGCCGATGGCGTGCATGTGGAGCATGTCGTAGTCGCCGCTGAGGAACACCCCCGCGAACACCGGTTGCGCGAAGATCGCGATGGCGTGTGCTGTCGCGATGGCGCGCAGCGCCACCAGCGCCGGAAGTGCTCCGCGGCGAGCGGGTTTGGCCGTTCTGGCCGAAGTGGACGGTTGCATGGTCGCTTCCTGAGGTGCGGATGTCTCGATTGCGACGGTAGAGACGAATTCCGATGCCTTCCAAGACCAGTTCTGCGATGTGCTCATGCCTCCCGAGGCATGATGGGGGCATGGACCTGCTTCCGCTGCGCTACTTCCGGGCCGTCGCGCGCCACGAGCACATCAGCCGGGCCGCCGCCGAGCTGCGGGTGTCCCAACCGTCGCTGTCGCGCACGATCGCGCGGCTGGAGAAGGAACTCGGGGTGCCGCTGTTCGACCGGCAGGGCCGCCACATCCGGTTGAACCGCTTCGGCGCGGCCTACCTGGAGCGGGTGGAGCGGGCGTTGCGGGAGCTCGACGACGGTCGGCAGGAGCTCGCCGACGCGGCCGGGCCGGTACGCGGCAGCTTCGCGGTCGCCTCCGAGACGCTGCTGACGCTGTCTTCGGCGCTGGTGTCCTTCCGAACCGAGAACCCGGAGGTGGACGTGCGGATCCACCAGTCATCCGGGGTGGAGATGCGTCGGCAGCTGCGGCGGGGCGAGGTCGACCTGTGCCTGGCGTCGCAGCAGATCGACGACCCGGAGGTGGAGACCGCCGAGGTCCTGCGCGAGGAAGTGCTGCTGGCGGTCCCGGTCAACCACCGGCTGGCGACGCGGACGAGCGTGGACATCGCCGAACTCGCGGACGAGCCGGTGATCACCACCAGCGCCGACTACTGGCAGCGCCAGCTGACCGAGCGGCTGTTCGCCACCGCTGGCCTGCGCCCCCACATCGTCAGCGAGGGCAACGAGCCAGCGGCGACCACGTTCCTGATCAGCCTCGGCCTGGGGGTGGGCATCATGCCGGAGATGGCCAGCAGGCACGAGCTGGGCCTGGTGTCGTTCCTGCGGATCAACGCGCCGGACTGCCACCGCACCCTGTCCTTCGCGTGGCGCCGCCACGGCTACCTCTCAGCCGCGGCCCGCCGCTTCCGCGACCACACCGCGGAATCCCTCCACCACGACGTCCTGCACCCGTGAGCGCGCCCCTCGACTGAGGTGCAGCGCTCACGGGGCCGTGTCAGGCGGTCTCGACTTCGGTGCGCAGGTGCAGGTCGTGGAGGCTGTGGCCGGTTTCCGCCGTGTAGGTGCCGGGGATCAGGCGCCAGGTGCCGGCGTGCTCGTCCCAGATCTCGGCGGCTCGGCGGGGGAGCACGACTGCTGCTTCGGCGGTCTCGCCGGGTTGGGCGGTCACGGAGGCGAAACCGGCGAGGCGGCGGGTTGGGCGTTCGACGGTGTCGTCCTCCGGGGCGGCGAGGTAGACCTGGACCACCTCGCGGCCCGGCCGGTCGCCGGTGTTGCGCACGCGGACGGTGAGCCTGCCCAGTTCGTCCGCGCCCTGCGGGGCGGTGAGCTCGGCGGACTCGTACTGCCAGTCCGTGTAGCCCAAGCCGTGCCCGAAGCAGTAGGCCGGGGGCGTGCCGGAGCGCTGCCAGGCCCGGTAGCCGACGAAGACGCCCTCCTCGTAGCGGAGTTCGCCGTCGGTCGGCGTCACCTGCGCGACCGGGGCGTCCGCCAGCTGCAGCGGCCACGTGGTGGGCAGCCGACCGCCGGGCTCCTCGACGCCGAGCAGAACGTCGGCCAGCGCGGCACCGGCCTCCTGCCCGGGGAACCAGGTGAGCAGGATGGCCGCGACGTCGTCGCGCCACGGCATCTCCACCGGTGAGCCCGAGTTGACCACCACGACGGTGTTCGGGTTGACCGCCGCCACCCGCCGCACCAGCTCGTCCTGCCGACCGGGCAGCCGCAGGCTCGTGCGGTCGAACCCCTCGCTCTCCACCCGCTCGGTGGTGGCGACCACGACGACCGCCGTCCCGGCGTCCCGCGCGGCGGCGACCGCCTCGTCGAGGAGCTCGTCGGGGTCGCGCTGCGGGCCCAGGTGCGCGAGGCCGAGGGCCACCGCGTCCATCGGCAGCGGCATCGCGTTCTTGGCGACCACGTTCACCAGGCTGACCGCGACCGCCTCCCCGGCGACGAGCTCAACCTGGCCGCGCTCCACCGAGCCTGCGAAGAATGCCTCGAACGGGTCGGCTTCGTCGGTCGTGCGCTCGCCGTCGTAGAGGACCTTGCCGCCCACGGTGAGCTTGAGCCCGCCGAGGCCCTTGGTGCCGAAGGTGTGCGGGCCGCTCTCGCGCGGGGTGAACGTGCCGACGATCTCGACGCTGTGCAGCTCCTCGTACCGCACGCCCTCGGGGAAGTCGCCGTGCCACTGCACCATGCCGTTGGGCAGCTCCTCCGCACCGAGCACCTGGCCGTCCGCGTCGCGCACGACCGCCCGCAGGGCGAAGCCCGTCTCGGCGATGCCCAGCTCGTCGCTGACCTCGGTGCCGACGGCGAAGGTCACCTGGTCACCGAGCGCGGCGCGCAGCCCGTCGAGCGGGGACACGACGTGGTCCGGGAACACCTGGGCGGACCCGCCGCCGAGCACCCGGGCGTCCCGTGCCGCCGAACCGATGACGGCGGTGCTGCCGGACGGGGCGAGCGGCAGCAGGCCGTTCTCGTTGCGCACCAGGACGAAAGCGCGCCGAGCGATCTCGCGGGCGAGCGCTGGCCCGTCGACCTCAGCGGGCCGGTCCTCGGGCGGCACGGCGGCCGGTACGCCCTCCAGCGCCCCGACGCGGGCGGCCAGCCGCAGGACGTTGCGCACCGCACCGTCCACAACGGACTCCTCGACCTCGCCAGCGCGGACCGCCGCGGCCAGCGCCTCGCCGTAGACGGTGTGGGGGCCGGGCATGGCGATGTCCAGGCCACCCCGGATCGCCCGCACCGTGTCACGGGCGGCGAACCAGTCCGAGACGATGCAGCCGTCGAAACCCCACTCCCCGCGCAGGACCTCGTTCTGCAGCCGGGAGTTCTCGGTCATCGTCGGGCCGTTCACCGAGTTGTAGGCGGCCATCACGCCCCACGGTCGGGCCCGCGCCACGATCTTCTCGAACGGCGCCAGGTAGAGCTCGCGCAGCGCCCGCTCGCCGACGACGTTGTTCACGGTGAAGCGCTCGGTCTCCGCGTCGTTGGCGACGAAGTGCTTGACCGTGGTGGCGACCCCGCCGTCCTGCACGCCGAGCACGTACCCGGCGCCGATCTCGCCGGTCAGGTGCGGGTCCTCGGAGTAGCACTCGAAGTGCCGACCGCCCAGCGGCGAGCGGTGCAGGTTCACCGTGGGCGCGAGCAGCACGTGCACCCCCTTGCGCCGCGCCTCCTGCGCGAGCAGGTGCCCGGCGCGCCGGGCCAGCTCCGGGTCCCAGGTGGCGGCCAGCGCGGTGGGGCTGGGCAGCGCGATCGACGGGTCACCGGCGGTCCAGCGCACCCCGCGCACGCCGACCGGCCCGTCGGACATCACGATCGGCGCCAGCCCGATCTCGGGCAGGCCGGGCAGCGTCCACATGCTCTGCCCGGCCAGCAGGCGGGCCTTGGCGTCCAGGTCGAGTTCGGCGAGCGCCGACGCGATCGCGTCGTCATGGCTGACCACAGTGGACTCCTCCGGGTCGGGGGCGGGTGCGGACGGCGCGAGGAGACCAACGGGCCCCGACGTCCGGGGCTCGGCGTTGGCGAGGTCCACCACCGCACCTCCTCGTCGAGGCAGGGATCGCGCAGGTCAAGACAGGGGCACCGTCCTGGCGTAGGCAGCATCCTGGTCGATCGACCTGTGGAGCAGTAGGTGTCGTTACCACTTCGTAATAAAGTGACCTGCGTCGAGCCCGCGGCGACTACGCTCAGGCCCCGTGACAGCGGATCGACCAGCACCGGGTGGCCGGGCACTGCGCAGCGAGAACCGGCGCACCGAGATCCTGCGGGCGGCGATGGAGGTCATCGCCGAGCGCGGCTACCGGGGCGCCTCGCTCAGCGCGGTGGCCGAGCGCGTCGGCATGACCCAGCAGGGCCTGCTGCACCACTTCCCGACCAGGGAGGCGCTGCTCGTCGCGGTGCTCGAAGCCCGCGACGTGTGGGACACCGGCGCCACCGAGGACACCGGGCAGGTCTGGCCGCTGGAGATGTGGACCTACCTCGTCGACTACAACGCCACGCGCCCCGGCATCGTGCAGACCTTCTCGGCCCTGCTCGGCGAGAGCGTGACCGACAACCAGGCGGCGCGCGAGTACTTCGCCCAGCGCTACGGCATGGCCCGCGAACGCGCGGCGGCGAGCCTGCGCCACGAGTTCGGCGAGCGGCTCCCAGGCGGGCTGACCCCCGAGGAGGCCGCGCCGCTGCTGATCGCGGTGCTGGACGGCATGCAGTTCCAGTGGCTGCTCGACCCCGGAGGAGCCGACATGTCCGCCGCCTTCCGCAGCCTGGTCGCGCTGCTGGGTCGGGAGCCAGGCTGAGGCGGCTCTCAGTTCTGCATGACAGTTCGTGGTGAACGCGGTTCACTGGGTTGCAGGGGTCACAACTGCCTAGCGCGAAGGAAACCGATGTCCACCACCGAGGCGCACACCGAAGCTCCCGTCTTCGACGCCGACTTCGTGCACGACCTGCACGCTCGGTACGCCGAGATCCGCGACACCACACCAGTCCAGCGGCTGGTCCTCCCGGATGGCGCGCCGGTCTGGGTGATCACCCGGTACGCCGACGTCCGCGCCGCTCTGACCGACCCGCGGCTGAGCAAGTCCGCCGACCGCATCCGCGAGGTGATCGCCGAGAACCGGCCGCCGGAGGCCAAGCCCCGCAAGTTCGAGGACGCGCTGTTCGCGCACATGCTCAACATGGACCCGCCGGACCACACCCGGCTGCGCAAGCTGGTGGTCAAGGCCTTCACCAACCGCCGGGTCGAGGCGCTGCGACCCCGGGTCGAGCAGATCACCAACGAGCTGCTCGACGGCATGGCGGGCGGGTCCGAAGTGGACCTGCTGGACGCCCTCGCGTTCCCGCTGCCGATCCAGGTCATCTCCGAGCTGCTCGGCGTCGACGAGGAACGCCGGGACGACTTCCGGGCCTGGACCAACACCCTGCTCGACGCCAGCGACCCCGACGCGGCGAGCCAGGCGGCTTCGGAAACGGCCGAGTACCTCATCGAGCTGATCGAGCGCAAGCGCCAGCAGCCCGCCGACGACCTGCTCACCGCGCTGATCGACTCCTCCGAGGACCAGGACCGGCTCAGCGACCGGGAACTCATCTCGATGGTGTTCCTGCTGCTGGTGGCCGGGCACGAGACGACGGTCAACCTGATCGGCAATGCGGTGCTGCACCTGCTGCGCGACCCTGAGCAGTGGGCGGCGCTGCGGGCGGACCCGGACCTGGTGACCAGCGCGGTGGAGGAGGTGCTGCGCTTCGACGGGCCGGTGATGCACGGGACGTTCCGCTTCACCGCCGAGCCGGTGGAGGTCGGCGGTGTGGAGATCCCGGCCAACCAGGTGGTGTGGGTCGGACTGGCGTCGGCCAACCGCGACCCGGAGCAGTTCCCGGAACCGGACCTGTTCGACGTCACCCGCAACGCGCACGGCCACCTGGCCTTCGGCCACGGGATCCACTTCTGCCTCGGCGCCCAGCTCGCCCGCCTGGAGGGGCAGGTCGCGCTGCGCGCGCTCATCGAGCGGTTCCCGAACCTCACCGCCGCGATCGCGCTGGACGACGCGCAGTGGCGCTTCAGCACCCTGATCCACGGCCTGCAGTCGCTGCCGGTCCGCCCCGCCGGGGACTGAGCCTCCGGGGTCACTCCGGTTCGCCGTGCTCGCCGAACCAGTGGGCGAGCTTGCCGCGGCGGCTGACGGCGCGCAGGCGCCGCTCGGCCGCCGCCCGGTGCTCCGCGGTGGTGACGACGAGCAGCTCGTCCCCCGCCTCCAGGTAGCTGTCCGGCAGCGGGACGAAGGCGCGGCCGCGCCGCACGATCAGCGGGATCACCGAGGGCTCGGGCAACCGCAGCTCGACCAGGGTCGTGTGGTGCAGCCGCGACCCCGGCGGCACGGTCATAGTCAGCAGCTCGGCGCCGACCACGTTGAGCGGCACCGAGTCGACGTGGATCTCCCGGGTGGCCTCGCGCGGGATGAGGCCCAGCAGCCGGGCCAGCGGGCGCAGGCTCGGCCCCTGCACCAGGGTGAAGGCCACCACCAGCACGAACACGATGTCCAGCACCCGCGCGCTGCCTGGCACGCCCTGCACGATCGGGAAGGTCGCCAGCACGATGGGCACCGCGCCGCGCAGCCCCGCCCAGGACAGGAACAGCTGCTCCCGCCACGGGACGCGGAAGCCCAGCAGCGGCAGCACCACCGACAGCGGGCGGGACACCAGCAGCAGCACCAGGCCGATGACCAGCGCGGGCAGCACCTCACCGGGCAGCTCGCTCGGCGTGACCAGCAGGCCGAGCAGCACGAACAACCCGATCTGGGCGAGCCAGGCGAGCCCCTCGGCGAAGGAGCGCGTCGCCGAGCGGTGCGGCAGCCGACCGGTGTTGGCCAGGGTCACGCCCGCCAGGTAGGCGGCGAGGAACCCGCTGCCCTGCGCGGCGCCACCCGCGGCGAAGGCGATCACGCCGATCCCGAAGGTCGCCACCGGGTACAGGCCGGAGGCGGGCAGCGCCAACTTCGGCAGCAGGCGTGCGCCGCCCCAGCCGATGAACAGGCCGATCACCGCGCCGATGGTCAGCTGGTAGACCAGGTCCAGCGCGATCTCCAGCGGGGTGACCTCCAACGGCACGGTGCTGAACAGCAGGACCAGGATCACCGTCGGCGCGTCGTTGAAGCCCGACTCCGCCTCCAGCAGCCCGGTCAGCCGCTTCGGCAGCGGCAGCACGCGCAGCACCGAGAACACCGCCGCCGCGTCGGTGGACGACACGATCGCGCCCACCAGCAGCGACAGCTGCCAGTCGATGCCCAGCAGCAGGTGCGCGCCCAGCGCGGTGACCACCACGCTGATGCCGACGCCGAAGGTGGCCAGGATCGACGCGGGCGCGATGAGCCGCCTGATGTCGGACCACCGGGTGGCCAGCCCGCCCTCGACGAGGATGATCGCCAGCGCGGCGGTGCCCAGGTTCTGGGCGAGCTGGGCGTCGTGGAACTCGATGCCGAGCACGTCCTCGCCGAGCACCACGCCCAGCGCCAGGTACAGCAGCAGGCTGGGCAGGCCGAGCCGGGAGGCGAGCAGCGCGGCCACCGCCCCCACCAGAAGCACCAGGCCGCTGACGAGCAGCACCAGGTACAACTGCTGCAGACTCATCGCCAACCCCGCTCACCCGCGTGCTCCGGTGGTGACCAGTACAGCAACTCCGGGCCCGGTGCGCGGGGCAGGCGCGCCCGGAGCGGTTCCACAGTGGAGGTGCACCTCCTCCTCGAGGAGGAGGTCAGCGGGCCCGCGGGCGGATACGTTGGCGCGGTGCGGACTTCAACGACTGAGCACCGGTTCGGCGTCGACGGCGTGGTGGCCGTGTTCTGCGGGGTGCTCGGGGGCTGGGTGTCGCTGGGCACCCTGCGCGGCGCGGACCCGGTCGCGGTGTGGGCGGTGGTGGCGGTCCTGGTCGGGCTGACCGCCTGCCTGGCGGTGCGCCGCATCTGGCCGACGGTCGCGTTCGTCGTCGGCTCGGGCCTGATGCTGGGGCTGGTCGCGCTGCCGAACATCGGCGACCAGGGCGTGCCGCCGATCCTGCTGCCGTTCTCGCTGGTCCACCCGGCCCTGCTGTACTCGGTCGTGGCCTACACCGGGCGGTCCGCGCTGCCGGTGGCCTGCGGGCTGCTCGGCGCCGGGATCGCCGTGGTGCGCGGGGTGATCGGCTTCCCGGTCGACCCGCTGGGCACGGCCGGGGTGCTGGTGGCCGCCGCGTTCGGCGCGGTGCTCGCGGCCTGGGCGCTCGGCCGCTACCAGCGGGTCCGGGTGGCCTACGTGCAGTCCCTGGAGGAGCGGGCGGCCCAGGCAGAGCTGCTGCGCGAGCAGCAGGTGCGCGAGGCCATCGCCGCGGAGCGGCGGCTGATCGCCCGCGAGATCCACGACGTGGCCGCGCACTCGCTGGCCGTGGTGCTGGCCCAGGCCGACACCGCCCGCCTGGTCTTCGACCGCGACCGGGACAAGGCGCGCGAGATGATCGGCACCGCGGTGGACGTGGGACGGCGGGCGATGGCGGAGCTGCGCAGCATGCTCGGCGTGCTGCGCACCGGGGACGAGCCGGAACCGGCTGGTCAGGACCTCGCCGAGCTGGTGGAGACGTTCCGCCGCGCTGGTGCCTCCGTCGAGCTGGTGCAGCGCGGGGAGCCGCGGGAGATCGACACCGCGCAGCGGCACGCCGTCTACCGGGTCGTGCAGGAGTCGGTGACCAACGCGCTCAAGCACGTCGGCCCGGAGGTGATCTGCCGGGTCGTGCTGGACTGGGCGGACGACCGGCTCACCGTGACCGTCGCGGACGACGGACCGGGCACCTCGGCGGACCTGACCTCCGTCGGCGGGTTCGGCATCGTGGGGATGGCCGAGCGGATGCGGCAGATCGGAGGGGAGTTCGACGTGCGCAGCGCACCGGGCGAGGGGACCGAGGTGCGGGCCGGGTTCGGTCCGCTGGGGGCGATGCGATGACGATCCGCGTGGTGGTCGCCGACGACCAGCAGCTCATCCGCTCGGCGCTGACCACGGTGCTCGGGCTGCACGACGACCTGACCTGCGTCGCCGAGGTCGCGACCGGGCGGGAGGCGCTGGCCGCCTGCCGGGCGCACCGGGTGGACGTGGTGCTGATGGACATCCGGATGCCGGACCTGGACGGCATCGCGGCCACCGAGCTGATCACCACCGAGCTGCCGGGCACCCGGGTGCTGGTGCTGACCACCTTCGACCTGGACGAGAACCTGTTCGCCGCGCTGCGCGCCGGGGCCAGCGGCTTCCTCACCAAGGACACCCCGGGCGAGGAGGTGGTGGCCGCGGTGCGCACCGTCCACGAGGGCCACTCGATCGTCTCCCCGCGCGCCACCAGTAGCCTGCTGGAACTGGCCCGCAAGTCCGCCCCGCAGCCCCCGGAACCAGCTTGGGCGGGGCTGACCGGGCGTGAGCGGGACGTGCTCGTGGAGCTGGCGCGGGGGGCCTCCAACGCCGAGATCGGCGCCGCCCTGCACCTGGCGGAGACCACGGTGAAGACCCACGTGGGCAGCATCCTGCGCAAGCTCGACGTCCGGGACCGCCTGCACGCGGTGATCTGGGCCTACGAGAACGGCGTCGTGCGGGGCTGATCTCCTCCTCGCGGAGGAGGCGGTCGGTGCGCCGCGGAGGAGGCCCGGGGCGGGTGCCCCCGGCCAGCATGGCGGCCATGACTGGAACCGAGGAACACCGCTTCACCCGCAGCGCGGCCGGGATCGTCGGACTGGCGCTGCTGGTGATCCCGCTGGTGTGCTGGGCCACCGGCGCGCCGAACCCGCTGGCCGCGCCGGGCGACAGCTCCGGCCGCTCGCTGGCCTTCCTGGCGCAGCCGACCGCGCACCTGGTGATGGCCGGGTGCGGGCTGCTCATCGCCGCCGCCGCGGTGCTGCGGAGCACGGCGGTGCGGGTCGCCGCGCTCGGCGCGTTCGCGCTGCTGCTGGACGCCGGGGCGCTGGCGGCGATCGGCTACCTGCCGTTCATGGTCTTCTCGGCGGTGACCGGCAACGCCGACAACCTCACCGCCTACCTCTCGGTCCCGCTGCTGATGCAGGTGGGCATGGGCGTGGCCGCCGCCGGACTGCTGTGGATGCTGGTGGACCGCCCCGCGCCCGGCGGCGCGGACGCCCACGAGCGCGCCCGGGCCAGAACTGCGCGGTGGACGGCGACTGCCGTGATCGCGCCCGTGGTCTACGCCGTGACCCGCGTGCTGATGGCGCTGGAGGTGCCGGGGTTCGCGATGGAGATCGACGAGTCGACCAAGGCGGCCGGGATCGGGCTGGCACTGGCCGCGGTCGGCGGGGCGGTGCTCACCTGGGGGCTGGTCCGGCCGTGGGGCGAGCGCTGGCCGCGCTGGATGCCGCGGTTGGCGGGCCGCGAGGTGCCGGTCAACCTCCCGGTGGTGGCCGCCCTGGTCGTGTCGGTGCTGGTGATGGCGGCGGGCAAGGCGATCCTGCTGCTGGCCGCCACAACGGGTTCGGTGATCTCCGAACACCCCTGGGCCTGGCTGCCGATGCTGCTCTGGCCGCTGTGGTCGGTCTCCCTGGCCCTCGCCGCGCTGAACTCGTTCGAGGTTTCAATTGAAACTGCGAACCCGTCACCCTTGGTTACAGTTTCAATTGAAACTGTAGATTCCCGTGCGGCCGGAGTCTGCTGCGCGGGTGCGCGGGTTGGGTGGGGGTGTGGTTGTGCCTCGGGGTGAGGCGAAGTGCGGTGCGATTTCAATGGAAAACGGGCGCCTGTTTTCCATTGGAATCGCGGGTGAACCCGATACGACGGCGGTGAGTCGGGGTCTCGACGTGCCGAGTGGATCCGGCGGGTGCAGGGATCTGGCGGGCGTTGGAATCTGGCGGGTGCAGGGGGCCGGCGGGTGCAGGGGAGACGCAGGGGGTCCGGCGGGTGCAGGCATCTGGCGGGCGCAGGGGAGACGCCATGGGGCATAGGGGGACCGGCGGGCGCGGGGGACCGGCGGGCGCGGGGGACCGGCGGGCGCAAGGGGGGCCGTTGGGGCGGGGCCCCGGAGTAGCGGAAGCCCCGGGATGCCGGGGCATCCCGGGGCCTTGTTCCCCTCTCGTGCTGGTCAGGCGCCCGCTTCGCGGAGGAGGATGTCCACCGCCGCGTCGTTGCGGGTCGTCTCCTTCTCGATCACGTCCGCGGGCGGGTAGAAGCCGTCCAGGCCGCCGCCGGTGGACGGGTACATCTCGAAGGTGTAGGCCAGGATCCTGTGCTCGGCCCACATCCAGTCGAGGCTGTCGCCGTCGGTGACGTAGAGGTCGCTGGACTGCTGCGGGGTGTAGCCGTTGGACTGGGCCATCTCCCCGCCAACCCGCGCGAACCGGTCGTACTCCTCCTGCGTCATGCCCTCGGTGACGTCGTCCTGGGTGTGGCCGAAGGGCCAGAGCACCAGCTCGGAGTAGGTGTGGAAGTCGATCGCGGCCTTGATCTGCTGGGCGCCGCCGACCACCCGGGAGTTGATGAAGTCCCGCAGCGCCGCGGTCTCGGGCGCCGACCAGGCGTCGCTGCCCCGGTAGTCCTCGGCGTTCGGGTCGTCGCTGGAGCCGCCGCAGCAGCCCCACTTGTAACCCCAGTTGCGGTTGAGGTCGGTGCCGGTGTCCTGCCGATTCTTCCGCCAGCCCTGGAACTCGCCGGACTCGACGTCGTAGGACGAGCCGTCCACGTTGACGATCGGGATGATCCAGATCTCCCGGTTGTCCACCGAGTCCTTGACCGCCGCGTCGGAGGCGTAGTCGTCGGTGAACCGGTTCGCGATGCGCAGGCACATCTCGGTGGTGAGGTGCTCGCGGGCGTGCTGGTTGCAGTCGAACAGCACCTCGGGCTCGTCCTCGTCCTGCCCGGCGTTGTCGCTGATCTTGAGCACCGGGATGTCGCGGCCCTCGAAGGACGTGCCGATGCTGGACTTGGTCGCGATGTCGCCGTGGTCGGCGACGATCTTGTCGAGCTCGGCGACCGTCTCGTCGTAGGTGTGGTAGCCCTCGTAGCCGGGCGGGAAGTCGCCGGGCGCGGCCTTGGCGCGGTTGATCCGCTGCAGCGCCTCGCCGACCGCGGTGCCCCCGCCGAGCGCGAACCCGGCGGCCCGCAGCCGCTGGGCCTGGTCGGGGGTGGCCTCCACGGTGGCCACGCCGTCGCGGACCGAGAGCACCTGCGCACCGGTGCGGTTGATCTCGGTCCGGCTGGTGCTGTCGGTGTTCGGGACGGTGTAGATCGCCGGCTCCTGCGCGGCGGGTGTCGGCTCCGCGGACACGCTGGCCGAGATCGGGGCCAGCAGGGCCAGGCACGCGGCGGCCGCCACGGCCGCTGCCTTGCGCCGTGAGCTGAACATCGGGTCTCCGATCGATCACTGGTGGTGACGTGGAGAGGTTGTAGGAGGCCACCGGTGTTGGCAAGCCACTGGCGAACAATGGTCGCCCGTTGTCGTTTTCCCGGATGCCGGGACGGCGTGTGACCGCCGACCGGGTTCGGGGACAGCCCCCGGCGGCGGCGATTACCCTGGTTGGTGCAACCTCCGAGGCCTTGGAAGGACGCTCATGCTCACCCGTACCGACCTGCGCGGTCGTGTTCCGTCCACCGTCGAGCTGCGCGCCACGCTGCCGCGCGCCGAGATGGACGTGGAGCACGTGCTGCATCGGGTCCGGCCGCTGGTCGAGGAGATCCGCGACCGGGGTGTGCGGGCGGTCCTGGAGTTCACCGAGAAGTTCGACGGAGTTCGACCGGATCGGGTGAGGGTTGGGGCGGCCGAGCTGCGCCGCGCGCTCGACGAGCTCGACCCGGAGGTGCGCGCCGCGCTGGAGGAGTCGATCAGCCGCGCCCGCCGGGTGCACGCCGACCAGCGCCGCACCGACACCACCACGCAGGTCGTGCCCGGCGGGACCGTGACCGAGCGCTGGGTGCCGGTCGCCCGCGTCGGCCTGTACGCGCCGGGCGGGCTGGCGGTCTACCCGTCCAGCGTGGTCATGAACGTGGTCCCGGCGCAGGCGGCCGGGGTGGAGTCGCTGGTGGTCTGCAGCCCGCCGCAGGCCGAGTTCGGCGGCCTGCCGCACCCGACGATCCTGGCCGCCGCGCAGCTGCTCGGCGTCGAGGAGGTCTGGGCGGTCGGCGGCGCGCAGGCGGTGGCGCTGCTGGCCTACGGCGGCGAGGACACCGACGGCTCGGAGCTGGCGCCGGTGGACATGGTGACCGGGCCGGGCAACGTGTACGTCACCGCCGCCAAGCGGCACCTGCGCAGCCTGATCGGCATCGACTCGGAGGCCGGGCCGACCGAGATCGCGGTGCTGGCCGACGGCACCGCCGACCCGGTGCACGTGGCGGCGGACCTGATCAGCCAGGCCGAGCACGACCCGCTGGCGGCCAGCGTGCTGGTGACCTCCTCGCCGGAGCTGGCCGACGCGGTCGACGCCGAGCTGGAGCGCCAGCTGGCGCAGACCAAGCACGTCGAGCGGATCCGCACCTCGCTGACCGGTGAGCAGTCCGGCTGCATCCTGGTGTCCACAGTGGAGGACGGGGTGCGGGTGGTGGACGCCTACGCCGCCGAGCACCTGGAGATCCAGACGGCGGACGCCGAGGCGGTGGCCGCCAAGATCCGCAACGCGGGCGCGATCTTCGTCGGCCCGTACGCGCCGGTGTCGCTCGGCGACTACTGCGCCGGTTCCAACCACGTGCTGCCTACGGGCGGGTGCGCGCGCCACTCGTCCGGCCTGAGCGTGCAGAGCTTCCTGCGCGGCATCCACGTGATCTCCTACAGCGAGCAGGCGCTGCGCGAGGTCTCGGACAAGGTCGTGGCGCTCGCCAACGCCGAGGACCTGCCCGCGCACGGCCAGGCGATCACCGCCCGCTTCTGACGCGGAGGTGGGTCATCTTGCTCAGGCGGTCACCCGGCAGAACCCCAGGCGCCTGGGGCCGCGGGACGCCTGAGTGCGTGCGCCGCTGCGACGACGAACGAAGGTTGAACACATGAGTGACGTGCTGGGCGCCGAGACGACGCTGGCGGACCTGCCGCTGCGGGAGGACCTGCGCGGCCGCAGCCCCTACGGCGCACCGCAGCTGGACGTGTCGGTCCGGCTCAACACCAACGAGAACCCCTACCCGCCGCCGCCGGAGCTCGTCGACGACGTGACCACGGCGGTGCGCGACGCCGCCGCCGAGCTGCACCGCTATCCGGACCGCGACGCCAAGGCGCTGCGCGCCGACCTGGCCGCCTACCTGACGCGGGCGACCGGGGCGCCGCTGGCGGTGGAGAACGTGTGGGCCGCCAACGGCTCCAACGAGGTGCTGCAGCAGATCCTGCAGGCCTTCGGCGGGCCGGGCCGCACCGCGCTGGGCTTCGAACCGTCGTACTCGATGCACCCGATCCTGTCCGCGGGCACCCGCACCGACTGGCTCCCGGCGCCGCGCCGCGCCGACTTCAGCCTGGACGGCCCCGAGGCGGCCCGGATCGTCGCCGAGAAGCAGCCCAGCGTGGTGTTCGTGACCAGCCCGAACAACCCCACCGGGCAGTCGGTGTCGCCGGACGACCTGCGCGCGGTCCTGGACGCCGCGCCCGGCGTGGTGGTGGTCGACGAGGCCTACGCCGAATTCTCCGCCCAGCCCAGCGCGATCGAGCTGATCGAGCAGCACCCGGCGAAGGTGATCGTCAGCCGCACCATGAGCAAGGCGTTCGCGTTCGCCGGTGGTCGGCTCGGCTACCTGGCCGCGGCACCGGCGGTGATCGAGGCACTGCTGCTGGTGCGGCTGCCCTACCACCTGTCGGCGGTCACGCAGGCCGCCGCGCGCGCCGCGCTGCGGCACGCCGACGCGACGCTCGGGTCGGTGCAGGCGCTCATCGACGAGCGGGAGCGGGTGGTCCGCGAGCTGTCCGCGCAGGGCTTCTCGCCGGTGCCCAGCGACGCCAACTTCGTCCTGTTCGGACGGTTCGCGGACGCGCACCGCGCGTGGCAGCGCTACCTGGACGCCGACGTGCTGATCCGCGACGTCGGCATCCCCGGCCACCTGCGGGTCACCATCGGCACGCCGGCGGAGAACGACGCGTTCCTGACGGCCAGCAAGGCAGTGAGCGAGGAGATCCAGCAGTGACATTCCAGCCGGGAACCCGCGTGGGCCGGGTCGAACGCACCACCAAGGAGTCCTCGGTGCTGGTCGAGCTCGACCTCGACGGCACCGGGCAGGTCGACATCGACACCACGGTCCCGTTCTACGACCACATGCTCACCGCCCTGGGCACGCACGGCGCCTTCGACCTGAAGGTGAAGTCGACCGGTGACGTGCACATCGACGCCCACCACACGGTGGAGGACACCGCGATCGTGCTCGGCCAGGCGCTGCGCCAGGCGCTGGGCGACAAGAAGGGTATCCGCCGCTTCGGCGACGCCTGGATCCCGATGGACGAAACCCTCGCGCACGCGGCGGTGGACGTCTCGGGCCGCTCCTACTGCGTGCTGACGGGCGAGCCGGAGCAGTACAACAGCTTCACCATCGGCGGGAACTACCCGTTCGTGCTCAACCGCCACGTCTTCGAGTCGTTGGCCTTCCACGCCCAGATCAACCTGCACGTCCGCGTGGTGCACGGCCGGGACCCGCACCACATCGCGGAGGCCCAGTACAAGGCGATCGCCCGGGCCCTCCGGGCGGCGGTCGAACCGGACCCCCGCTTCGCCGGGGTGGTCCCCTCCACCAAGGGCGCCCTGTAGCGCTGGCCTGGCACGACGAAGGGCGCCTCCCGCCGTGGCGGGAGGCGCCCTTCGTCGTGGAGCGACCGGGTCAGTCGAGGGCCGGTTGGGGAGTGGCTGCTTCGAGGCGGGCTGCTTCGGCTCGTTGCTGCGGGCCCCAGGTCTCGGCCGTCAGCAGGGCGGCGGTGAGGCCGAGGACGCCGTAGGCGCTGAACAGCAGGGCCGGGCCGAGCCAGCCGAAGGCGCTGAACAGCGTGGTGGCCAGCAGGGGCGTGAAGCCCGAGACGATGGCCGAGCCCTGGTAGGCCAGGGAGGAGCCGGAGGTGCGGGTCTTGGTGCGGAACAGCTCGGCGAACCAGGCGCCCTGGACCGCGGCCAGCGAGTTCTGGCAGATCGCGAAGCTGACCACGAAGGTCGCCACGACCAGCGCCGCCACGCCCGTGTTGACCAGCAGGAACATCGGGACGCCGAACAGCGCCACCAGGCCGCAGCCGAACAGGTACACCGGGCGGCGGCCGAACCGGTCGGCGAGGCGGCCGAAGCCGAGGGTGGTGAACAGGCCGATCGCGGCCGCGGTGACCACCGCGGTCAGCGTCACCGACTTGTCGGTCAGCGGGTCGTCGCCCTGCACCAGGTAGGTGAGCATGAACGTGATCGCCACCGCGTACCCGGCGGTCTCGGTGATCCGCAGGCAGAACGCGCGCAGGACGTTGCGCCAGTCGTTGCGCAGCACCTCCAGGACCGGGTTCTCGACCACCTCGCCGTCGCCCTTGAGCTCCTCGAACTCCGGGGACTCGGCGATCTTGTACCGGATCGCGATGCCGACGAAGACCAGCACGGCGCTGAGCAGGAACGGCACGCGCCACGCCCACTGCTCGCCGAGCGGGGTGCTGGCCAGGAACGCGAAGTTGGCCAGTAGCAGGCCCAACGGGAACCCGGCCTGCGGGATCGCGGTGTACTGGCCGCGCTTGCGCCACGGGGCGTGCTCGTAGGTCATCAGGATCGCGCCGCCCCACTCGGCGCCGAAGGCCAGGCCCTGCACGACCCGCACCAGCACGAGCAGGACCGGCGCCAGCACGCCGACCTGCTGGTAGGTGGGCAGCAGGCCGATGCACACGGTGGCCAACCCCATCAGCAGCAGCGATCCGACCAGCACCGGCTTGCGGCCGATCCGGTCGCCGAGGAAGCCGCCGAGCACCCCGCCCAGCGGTCGCACGGCGAAGCCGATGCCCAGCGTGGCGAAGGACAGCAGCGTGGCCGACAGCGGATCGGAGTCGGGGAAGAACACGTCGCCGAAGTACAGCGCGGCGGCGGTGCCGAATCCGATGAAGTCGTAGTTCTCGATGGTGGTGCCGACACCGCTGCCGATCGCCACCCGCAACCGGTCCGGGGTGCCGTGCACCTTGTGCGGCGCCGCCTGGGCGTTGCTCATGCCCGGTCCGCCTTTCCGGCACGGGTCGATGCGGGGCTGCTCATGCGTTCTCCTGCTCGACGTCTGCGTTGACTGTCAACAGTCGACTGTTGGTCGACTCATGCTCGGGTCGGGCCGAGCCCGTGTCAACCCCCATCACGGACCGGAGTCGCCGGGCGCCGCAGCGCTCAACTCCTGGTCACGCGCCGCAACAGGCTTCCTACCAGCGTAAATGCCCGTCCAGGGGTGGGCGTGTGGCGGTGCCGGGGCAGATCCCCGGGAGCCGGTCTCCGCCCGCCCCGCGCGCCGTGGGTGATCTCGCGCGAACCTCTCGGGTGAGGAGCGGGTCCGGTTCGGGCTGGTTTGACACGGAGCGTGGTGCTGTTGAGGCTCGGCGTTGCGCCGTTTGGATTACCCGGGCGGTTCACCGTTGCGTCACTACGGGGTCTCCCGGCGGTGGGTTCCGTGCATGACGATGGCCCGTTGTGACTGAGGTTTCTCGACGTCGAGTGCTCGCCGGTGCCGCTGGTGCGGTCGGTGGCGCCGCTGCTGCTTCGCTGTTGCCGCCCTCGCTGCACCGGGCCATGGCCCAACCGGTGCCCGCGGGCGGGTTGGACGCGCTCGAGCACGTCATCGTGCTGATGCAGGAGAACCGCTCGTTCGACCACTACTACGGGACGTTGCAGGGCGTGCGCGGGTTCGGCGACCGGCACCCGCTGCAGCAACCCGACGGTCGCTCGGTGTTCCAGCAGCCCAAGTTCGGCGGCGAGGTGCTGCCGTTCTCGCTGCGGCAGGGCGCGGAGCGCGAAGGCCGGCCGGTGTCGGACATCCAGTACCTCGGCGACCTCGACCACAGCTGGGGCGGCAGCGGCAGGGCCTGGGCGCGCGGCTGGTGCAACGACTGGGTCGCCGCGAAGACCGCCGCCACCATGACCTACTACGAGCGGCCGGACATCCCGCTGCAGTACGAGCTGGCGGACACCTTCACCATCTGCGACGCCTACCACTGCTCGGTGTTCGGCTCCACCAACCCCAACCGCAACTACCTGTTCACCGGCACCACCGGCTACGAGCCGGGCACCACAGACCGCGCCGTCACCAACGCGGCCTACGACGCCGACCACCCCGGTTACGAGTGGACCACCTACCCGGAGCGGTTGGAGCAGGCCGGGGTGTCCTGGCAGATCTACCAGGAGTGGGACAATTTCACCGACAACTCGGTGGAGTACTTCCGGACCTTCAAGGAGATCGGGCGCAAGGTGCTGGCCCCGGTGGACGGGGACTTCCGCACCACCGAGCAGTTCTACACCGCGCTGTTCGACAAGCCGGCCGCGGAGCAGCAGCGGCTGCTCGCGCAGCTGGAGGCGGGCCGCGCGGCGCTGACCGACGCCGAGCGGAGCCTGTTCGACCGCGCGATGTACCGCAGCGAGCCGGGCACGCTGGTCGACCGGCTGCGCGCCGACATCGCCGCGCACCGGTTGCCGCAGGTCGTCTGGCTGGTGCCGTCCGCGGCCGACTCCGAGCACCCGGGCAGTTCGACGCCGGTGGGCAGCGCGAACCTGATCTACCGGGTGCTGGACGCGATCGCGGACCCGGCGGTGTGGCCGAGGACCGCGCTGCTGCTCAACTTCGACGAGAACGACGGCTTCTTCGACCACGTCCCGCCGCCGGTGCCGCCGAAGCCGGAGTCGGGGGAGGGCGACGACTACTTCGGGGGCCAGCCGATCGGCCTCGGACCGCGGGTGCCGATGACCGTGGTCTCCCCGTGGACCACCGGCGGTTTCGTCAACTCCGAGACCTTCGACCACACCTCGGTGCTGCGCCTGCTGGAGCGCTGGACCGGGGTGCAGGAGCCGAACATCAGCTCCTGGCGGCGCACCACGTGCGGCGACCTGACCTCGGTGTTCGACTTCGACAACGCGGCCCGGCCGCCCAAGCCCGCCGAACCGGGACCGGTGCCCGACCCGGTCAAGCGCTGGCACCCGCGACCCCCGGCGGAGCAGGCGCTCCCGGTGCAGGAGCAGGGCCGCCGCCCGGCCCGTGCGCTGCCCTACCAGCCGCAGGTCTCGGGCGCGCTGAACGGGGAGGCCGTGGTGCTGCGGCTCGGCAACGTCGGCGCCGCCTCCGCGCACTTCGCGATCTACCCCTACGCCGGGGAGCTGTCCGAACCGTCCCATGTGGACGTCCTCGGTGAGCAGGTGGTGAGCGTGCCGGTGGGCGAGGAGTACCGCCTCGCGGTGCAGGGCCCGAACCGGTTCTGGTTCGAGCTGAGCGGCTCGCGCGGGGGCCGGGCGGCGGGCGTCGACGTCCAGACCCGCCACACGGCCCGCGGCCTGGCGCTGGAACTGCGCAACGGCGGCGAGCAGGACGTCACGCTCCGCCTGCGCTCGCTCGGCTACGTCGTCCACGAGGAGCAGGTCCGCATCGCGGCGGGCGGGGCCCAACCGCTGGAGTGGCCGGGCGACCACGGCTGGTACGACGTGGAGATCACCACGCCCCAGGACAGGACCTACCGCCGCCGCGTCACCGGCCGAGCCGAGAACGGCGCCCCCGGCGTCACCGGCTGAGCGGTCGTGAGCGGCGGTGGTCGCCCTGGCCA
>NZ_JBEPDU010000081.1:0-20961 GCF_040300525.1 Saccharopolyspora sp. NPDC000359
GTCGCCGGGGCGTCGGGCCTGGACGGCCGGGTGCGGTGGGTGCACGTCGCCGAGATCGCCGACATCGCGGCGCTGCTCAGCGGCGGCGAGCTGGTGCTGACCACCGGCATCGCGCTGCCCGAGGAGCCCGCCGAGCTGGTCCGCTACGTCGACGAGCTGGCCGCGGCCGGGGCCTGCGGGCTGGTCGTGGAGCTGGTGCGCCGCTGGCGCGAGCGGGTGCCGAGCGCGCTCGTGGACGCGGCGCACCGGCACGACCTGCCGCTGGTGACGCTGTCGGAGGAGACCAAGTTCGTCAGCGTCACCGAGGCCGTGGTGGCCCGCATTCGCGACGCCCAGCTGGCCGAGCTGCGCGCCACGCACGCGATCCACGAGACCTTCACCGCCTTGACCACCTCGGGCGCCGAACCGGCGTCCGTGCTGCGCGAGGCCTCCCGCATCCTCGAGCGGCCGGTGGTGCTGGAGACGATGGCGCACCAGGTGCTGGCCTACGACGCCGCGGGGCAGGACCCGGTCGCGCTGCTGTCGGAGTGGTCGGAGCGCTCCCGCGCGGTGGTGCAGTCCGGCCGGACCTCCTACGACCAGGACCGCCAGTGGTTGACCACCGTGGTCGGGGCCCGCGGGGACGACTGGGGGCGGCTGGTGGTGCTCGGGCCGGAACCCGCGCACCGGCACGTGGTGGTCGCCGAGCGGGCGGCTTCGGCGCTGGCGGTCAACCGGCTGGTCACGCGGGACCGGGAGAGCCTGGAGCGCCAGACCCACCGCACGCTGATCACCGAGCTCCTCGCGGGCAGCACCGCGACCGCGGACCTGGCCGCCCGCGCCGCCGGGCTCGGGGTGCCGCTGGACGGTCCGCTGGTGGGCATCGCGGTGCGACCGCACACCACCACCACCCCGGCACCGGCGCTGGAGACCCAGCAGGCGCTGCGCGACCTGGCCGAGGCGACCGCGCTGGCCGCGCGCAAGGCGAAGCTGCCGGTGCTGGTCGGGGTGGTCGACGACCTCACCGTGCACGCCGTGGTGGTGCTGTCCGGCGTCGACGTGGACGCCGCGCTGCACCGGCTCGCCGCGGACATCCGCCGAGCTGCCGCCCTGCCGCTGGTGGTGGCCGTCGGCACCGCCGTGGGGTCGATCTCCGGGGCGCGTCGAACGCTCACCGAGGCCGCGCAGGTCGCGGAGGCGGCGCTGCACGTCGACGACGGCACCCGCGACTTCCACCGGCTCGACGACGTCCGCCTGCGCGGGCTGCTGCACCTGCTGCGCGGCGACGAGCGGCTGACCGCGTTCGCCGAGCGGGAGCTGGGCCCGGTCCTGGGCAACGAGCGGCTCCTCGACGCGTTGCGCTCGCTGTGCCGGCACGGCGGCAACAAGTCCGCTGCCGCGGCTGCGGCGCACCTGTCGCGCACGGCGTACTACGGCCAGCTGTCCCGCGTCGAGCAGCTCCTCGGCGTCTCCCTCGACACCCCGGAATCGCTGGTGTCCCTGCACGTGGCCCTGCTCGCCTGGGACATGCACCGGGACTGAGCCCAGCCCGAACGGAGTACCGAGGTGCGATTTCGGCCCAACCGGTTGGGCCGAACGGCCCCATCCGGGCGCCCCCTTCGGGCGAAACCTGCCCGGACGGCCCAAAGTTTCCGAAAATTCGCTGATGCCAGCAACTTGCGCGCCATACTCAGCTCGTGAGCAAGCTGACCGCAGAACAGATCGCGCAGCACGCCTACGACGCGGGCTTCCGGGGCAAGAACCTGTCCACCGCCGTGGCGGTGGCGATGGCCGAGTCCGACGGGAACCCCCGCTCGCACAACGACACCCCGCCGGACGACTCCTACGGGTTGTGGCAGATCAACATGCTCGGCGACCTGGGGCCCGCCCGCCGCGAGCAGTTCGACCTCGGCTCGGACAAGGACCTCCTCGACCCCGGCGAGAACGCCAAGGCCGCCTACGAGATCGCCAACGGCGGCAAGGACTTCGGGCCGTGGTCGACCTACACCAACGGCGCCTACAAGAAGCACCTCGACGAGGCGGAGAAGGCGGCCAAGAAGGTCGGGCAGGGCTCCGGCGGCGGTTCCGGTGGCGGGCAGGGCGGCGGCCAGGGAGGCGGTCCCGGTGGGTCCGGCGGCTTCTCCGCTGACCCCGAAGCGCTGCGCAAGTACGCCAAGCAGGCCGAGGGCATCGCCGACGAGCTGGACGGCATCGGCAAGCGGACCGTGCACTCGGTGACCGGCATCGCCAAGGACAGCTTCGGCAAGGTCGGCGAGGAGACCGGCTTCTCCGACGCGCTGGGCAACTTCAGCAAGAGCCTGGAGAAGCAGGTCCGCACGACCGGGTCCAACGCGCGCAAGCTCGCCGCGGGCACCACCGACGCGGCCAAGACCTACCAGGAGATCGACGAGCGCTCCGCCGCGGAGCTCAAGCGCCTCATGAAGTGATCAGGGAGATCTCAGTGGACCCACACGGAGTCGCGACGAGGTTCGCCAGCGAGTTGCTGGCCCACCAGGGCAAGCTCGAGGGCAAGGCTGGCGAGGTCCAGCGCGCCCAGGCCGCCCTCGAATCGGCGGCCAACGCCATCCAGGAGCAGCGGGAGGCGCACGGGAAGGCCACCAGCAGCCTGCTGAGCAGCTGGAAGAGCGATGCCACCGCGGGCTTGGAGAAACGCTCGGACAAGTTCGACAACGACCTCGAGGTCACCGCCAAGGCCAGCGCCGAGGGCGCCCGGATCGTCGCCGAGGTCACCAAGGCGCTGGAGGGTCGGCACGGCAACGTCGGCAACCTCGTCGAGGACTTCGTCCAGAAGGCCGGTCAACTGGTGCAGGCCGGGCTGGCCGCGGCCGGGATCGCCGCACCGGCCGGGTTGATGAAGGCGGTGGCGCAGGTCGCCGACCTGGCGGGCGGGTACATCAAGCAGTCCGGCGGCGAGCTCAAGGACGCCCGCGACGAGATGACCGAGGCGGCGAAGAAGCTGCGCTCGCTGCTCAAGGAACTCGACTCCGACGGTGTGGCCGACCCGGAGAAGGACAAGCCCCGGCCCCAGGAGGACGACAAGCCCGGCGGCAAGGACGACAAGCCCGGCGGCAAGGACGGCAACTCCGGCAAGGTCGACGACATCCTCAACAACGCCCGCAAGCACCTGGGCTTCCACGAGGGCCCCAACAACCAGAACAAGTGGGGGCCGACCGGTCAGCCGTGGTGCTCCTACTTCGCCACCTCGATGTGGCGGGAAGCGGGCGTGGACATCCCGAAGTACGGGTTCACCGGCGACGTCTACAAGTGGGGCCAGGAGCACGGCACCGCCTACGACCGGGGCGACCTGGCCGAGAAGGCGCGCCCCGGCGACGTGCTGCTGTTCGGCAGCGGTCCCGGCCAGGGCGCCAGCACACACATCGGCATCATCGAGAAGGTCGAGGGCAACAAGATCACCACGATCGAGGGCAACTCCGGCGACCAGGTCAAGCAGCGCACCTACACGCTGCCCGACCACGCCAAGATGTTCTACGGAGGGGTGCACCCGAAGTGACGATCATCGGACGCGCGCAGCGCGATGGGGTTTCGGTCGCGGTCGCACCGGGCGGCGCGCTCAGGTCGGTGCAGCTGGAGCCCGCGGCGCTGCAGCTGGGCGGCGCGAGGTTGGCGAGCACGGTGCTGGCGCTGGTGCGGCAAGCCGCCCAGCACGCCAACCGGGAGGCCGAGGCGGCCATCCGGGCGCAGGCGGAGGGGTTGTCCGACGCGGACTTCGCCGCGCTGGGCCTGGCCACCGGCGACACCGGGGCCGACGAAGCGGGGAGGCGCTGATGGCCGAGGACGAACGCACCCTCGACGAGCTGATCGACGTCGCCGAGACGATCGTGCCGTCCACCGAGCTCTCGGCCGGGCTGGACGCGGTCCGCGGCAGCGCGCGGGGCTCGGGCATCGCGGTGCAGGTGGACCTGCAGGGGATGCTGGTGGGCCTGGAGATCGACGACCAGGCGCTCGCGCTCGGCCCGGAACGGCTCGCCGCGGAGATCACTCGGCTCACCGGCGAGGCGGGCATGGCTTCCCTGCAGCAGGGCGTGGTCGCGATCCAGGCCGGGTGCGGGCCCGAGGTGGCCGCGGCGATGGTGGAGTTCCTCAACAGCGTCGAGGAAGAGGCCGAGGAGCCGCCTGCGCCACCCGCGGAACCGTCCTGGGAGGACGTGGAGGTCACCGGCACCACCATGGAGCGCCGCGACTGGTGAACTACCGCGCCTGCTCGGCGAGCGCCTCGCCGATGACTCGCGCGCCGTCGGGGAACGCCCCGGGGTTCGGACCCGCGTAGTTGATCCGCAGGTGCGGTCCGGTGGGTTCGGCGGGAAACCACCCGTCGCCCGGGGCGATGACGACCCCGGCGGCCTCGCAGTCCCGGGCCAACCGGGGCAGGTCCGTTGCGTCCGGCAGCCGGACCCACAGGTTCAGCCCGCCCTGCGGCACGGCATCCAGGTGCGCGCCGGGGACGTGCTCTCGCAGCGCGGCGACGAGGAGGTCGCGGCGCGCGGCCAGCTGGTGGTGCAGGGTGCGCAGGTGCGTGCGCCAGGCCGGTTGGGTGACCACGTCGAGCGCCACGGCCTGCAGCACCCCGCTGATGTACATGGATTCGGCGTGGGCGTCGACGAGGATGCACTCGCGGGCCGGGCCGCGGGCGATGATCCCGGCGATGCACACCGCCGGGGACACGCTCTTGGTCAGCGAGCGCAGGTAGACCACGTGTCCGCTGCTGTCGCGGGTGGCCAGCGGTGCCGGGCCGGTGTCGATGCCGAAGTCGTGCGCCGAGTCGTCCTCGATCAGGAACGCGCCGTGGCGGCGCACCACCCCCAGCACCTCGTCACCGAGGTCGGAGGACCACCTCGCGCCGGTCGGGTTGGCGAAGTTCGGTTGCGCGTAGAAGGCCCGAGCCCCGGAGCGCTGGAAAGCTCGGGCGAGCTCCTCCGGATCCGAATCTCGGCTTGACCTCCTTCGCGCTCACCACCGCCCCGGCCAGCCACGGCGCCGTGGTGATCGCCGTGCTGCCCGCCGCGACCGCCGTGGTGGCCGTGCCTCAGCGGCCTGCACTGGTCCGACCTGCTGCTGTTCGGTGCGGTGCTGGCCGCGGCGGTCGGCTACGCGGAGGGCGGGCTGCTCGCCCGCGAACTGGGCGCCTGGCAGACCGCGTCGTGGGCGCTCGTGCTGGCCGCGCCGCTGATGACCGCCCCTACGCGGCCGGGTCGCTGCTCGCGGTGGCGCAGCATCCCCCGAGCGGGACAGCGGTGGAGTGGGCCGCGTTCGCCTACCTGGCCGTGGTGAGCATGTACCTCGGCTTCTTCGCCTGGTACCGCGGCCTGGCCATCGGCCCGATGGCGCAGGTCAGCCAGGTGCAGCTCAGCCAGCCGGTGATGAACATCTGCTGGGCCGCTCTGCTCCTCGGCGAGGACCTGAGCTGGCCCACGGTCCTGGGCGGCGTGGTCGTCATCGGCTGCGCCGCCACCGCCGTCCGCGCCCGCGCCAGCGGCGCACCGCTGCGCTGATCGGGTTCTCCGGCGGGCGATCGTGGTGGCGCTCATAGCGGCGAGGCGGGCGGGACGGGATGCTGGGCGTCGATGTCCGAGCTGCCCGCAGTCCGCTCACCGTTCCACGACGCCGACTACCCCGCGATCCCCTACCCCGGCGCGCGGCCGGGCTTCTCGTTCGTCCACCTCGACGGGGTCGGCCGGGCGCTGGCCTCGGACTCCTCCGTGCCCTCCGGTTGGCGCGTCAGCGACGAGGGCTGTCTGGACGACTGGCTCGCAGAACGCGGTGCCGCGCCGATGCGCGGTCGCCAGCTCGTGCTCGCCTACGGGTCGAACGCCTGCCCGTCGAAGGTCACCTGGCTGCGCACCGAGCTGGGCCTGTCCGGTCCGGTGGTGGTGCTCACCGCCCGCTGCACCGGTCTCTCCGCGGTGTGGGCCGCGGGCCTGCGCCAGCACGACGGGCAGCGGCCAGCTGTGCTGGTGGCCGCGCCCGGTGTGGTCGAGGAGCACGCGCTCTGGTTCGCCACCCCGGAGCAGCGGCGGGTGCTCGACCAGTGCGAGGGCCGCGAGGTCCGGTACCGGCTGGTCCACCTGCACGGGGACGAGCGGATCCAGCTGGCCGACGGCAGCGAACCGCAGCGCGTGCTGGCCTACGCCGCCGCTGGCCCGCAGCGCGCTCCGCTGCTGGTCGACGGCCACCCGGACCGCTGCCTGGACGTCGACCAGCTCGCCGCGCGGGCGCTGCACGGCACGCCCGCCGACGGCGACGGGCTGGTCTGCACCGAGATCACCGGCGAACCCGGCTGGTGATCACCGGCGCTGCTGGCGGAGCACGAAGCGCTGGACCTTGCCGCTGGGCGTCTTGGGCAGCTGCTCGACGAAGTGCACCGACCGCGGGTAGGCGTGCGCGGCGAACTTGCGCTTGACCAGCTGCTGCAGCTCGGTCACCAGCTCGTCGCCGCCGCTCTCCCCCGACCGCAGCACCACGAACGCCTCCAGGACCTCGCCGCGCAGCTCGTCGGGTACGCCGATGACCGCCGCTTCGGCCACCGCCTCGTGCTGGACCAGCACGCTCTCCACGTCGAACGGCCCGATCCGGTACCCGGCCATGATGATCACGTCGTCGTCACGGGAGGAGAAGAAGAACGCCCCGTCGGCGTCGCGGGACCCGGCGTCGCCGGTCACGTACCAGCGGCCGTCGGCGGTGAACCGCTCCGCGGTCTTCTCCGGCGCGCCGGTGTAGCCGGTGAACCACATCAGCGGGCTGGTGGCGACCTCGACCGCGATCCGCCCGGCGGTGCCAGCGGGCGCCGGTTCGTCGCGGTGGTCGTCGAGCACCTCCGCCGACCATCCAGGTAGCGCCGCGCCCATCGACCCCGGTTTGATCTCGTCGCGGACCCCGTCGGCCCAGGCGTTGCCGATCACCATGCCGTGCTCGGTCTGCCCGTAGTGGTCGCGCACGGTCACGCCCAGCTCCCGCTCGGACCAGGACACCACCTCGGGGGTCAGCGGCTCCCCCGCCGAGGACGCGCGGCGCAACCGGATCCCGGTGGGGTCGGCCGAGGTGTCGGTGCGCAGGCTGCGGTAGACGGTCGGCGCGGCGGCGAAGTTGGTGACCCCGAACTCGCGCACCACCTGCCAGGTGCGGGCCGCGGAGAAGCCCGCGTGCAGCAGGATGCTGCGCCGCCCGGCGGCCAGCGGTCCGAGCACCGCGTAGTACAGGCCGTAGGCCCAGCCCGGGTCCGCGGCGTTCCAGAACACGTCGTCAGCCCGGACGTCCAGCCCGAACTCCAGGTAGGCATGGAAGGAGGCCAGTGCGCGGATCGGCACCGGAACCCCCTTCGGGGTGCCGGTGGTGCCCGAGGTGAACAGCTGCACCAGCAGCCCGTCGCCGCCCAGCGCCACGGCTTGGCCGCCTGGTTCGTCGCCGGTGTAGCGGTCCAGCAGCGCGGCGAGCGACTGCTCGTCGGAGGAGTCACCGGCCACGATCGTCCGCCACGGCGCATCGGCCGGGATGTCCTCGCCCGGCGCGAGCTTCGCCCGCTGGTCGGCGTCGACCACCACGACCTTCGCGCCGCTGGCACGCAGCCGAAGCGCGATGGCCGGTGGTGCGAAGGCGGTGAACAGCGGCACGTGCACCGCGCCGCGGCGCCAGATCCCCAGCAGCGCCACGACGAGGTCGGCGGACTTGCCCATCAGCACGGCGACCGCGTCGCCGGGCGCCACGCCCAGGTCGGCCAGCGCGGCGGCGAACTTCGCCGAGTCGCGCCGCAACCGGCCGTAGGTGATGTCCTGACTGGACAGGTCGGGTTCGACGACGGTGAAGGCGACCGCGTGGGCCGGGTGGTCGTCGCAGAGCAGGTCGGCTGCGCAGGCGTCCGGGGTGTCGTACCGGGCGAGCAGTTCGGCCACCCGGGCCCCTGGTGCGGTGTTCGGCGTGGTGCTCAGCTCAGTGCTCACGGTCGACCCCTTTCCCGGCTTCTTTGCCCCGGCGTTGCCGGGCGTTATGCTCCGCGCCACACAGCAGTCCCAGCTACCCCCGGAAAGGGGTGGATGTGCGAACCGGCGGTGACGCGCTCTTGCGCCCGGACGACGGCGACGCCTTCCGCCAGGCCGTCCGCGCGGTGCGGCAGCGGGCTGGCATGCCCGTGTCCTTCGGCGGGCAGGCCACCGGAGGCGCGCTGCGCCTGTCCGAGCTCGCCGGGGTGCGCACCACCATGTTGAAGGGGCTCCAGGTCCGGGCGGCGGCTGGTCTGGGCGGGCAGGTGCTGGCACGGGGCAGGCCGGACGCGGTCAGCGACTACGCCACCGCGCTGACGATCAGCCACGACTACGACGCGCCGGTGCTCGCCGAGGGGATCAGCTCGGTGGTCGCCGCGCCTGTCCTGGTCAGCGGTGCGGTGCGCGGGGTGCTCTACGGCGCGGCGCGCGGGGCGGCCAGGTTGGGCGACCGGGCTGTCGACGTCGTGGTGGGCGTGACGCGCCGGTTGGCCGACGAGCTCGCCGTGCGCGACGAGGTCGACCGCCGCCTGCGGATGCTGCGCGCGGCGGAGACCACCACGCCCCGGGAGCAGGTGGCGCTGGAGGAGGTGCGGGAGCTGCACGCGGAGTTCCGCGCCATCGCGCAAGGGCTCGCCGACGCCGCTCTGCGCGACCGCCTGCAGCACGCGTGCGACCGGTTGGCGGGCTTGGCCTCGCCGTCCGAGGAGACCCGGACGGCGAACCTGACGCCGCGCGAACTCGACGTCCTCTCCCAGGTCGCGCTGGGCTGCACCAACGCCGAAACCGGCAGCCGGTTGTCCCTGCGGCCGGAGACGGTCAAGGCCTACCTGCGCAGCGCCATGCACAAACTGGACGTCCACACCCGGCACGAGGCGGTGGTGGCCGCCCGCCGCCAGGGCCTGCTGCCCTGACCCGGGCGCACCGGCCACCACATCGGACGGTCAGCGGAAGGCGCCGGCGTTCTCCTCGGCCCAGCACGCGGAAGTCCGGGCTGGCCCGCCGGTCACCTCCTGCACGGTGTTCCCGCGATGGGCGGGTTCCGACGCACCTGCTGGAAGATCTCGATGTTGCGACGCGGAGATCCCGGCGGCGCGCAGTTGTTCGACGAGCGGTCGGCCACGTTGCCGGTCGCTCCGGTCACGAGGGTGGTCCTGCGCTCTGCCATGGCCACCGGAGGCCACGAGCGGTTGAGGACACATGGTGCCGGCCGCCGCTGCCGAACGTGGTTGCGAAGCGACCCCCCGCGACCGGTGATGTGGCGCTCGATACGCCCGAAATCGCCGGGCACCCCTTGCACAATGGCCGAACAACCCGCACGCTTTTCCCAGCACGCCCTGCTGACCTGCGAGAACAGCGGGCGTGCGGTCGGGTGGGGCGTCGGGGGTTCCACCCGGCACTCGGGGAACGGGTGGGCGGCGGTCGGGGCCGCCCACCCACCGGGAAAACGAATGCTCAGGGCTTGGGTGAATCGGTGCCGGGGTGCGGGGTGCGCCAGCGGCCGCGGGTGAAGTCGGGGAACTCGACCGGCGCGCTGCCGCGCTCGATGGACTGGGCGCTGAGGGCGAACGGGGCGCTCCAGATGGCCGAGTCGTAGACGTCGATGTCCGGCGGCAGGCCCAGGTGCATGGTCTGTGCGAGGCGGTAGAGCATCAGGTAGTCCATGCCGCCGTGCCCGCCCGGTCCGGGCCCGACCTCCTTCCACAGCCAGTGGTCGTGCTCGGCGTGGTCGTCCCAGTTGCCCCACTCGTGCGGGGTGCTGGTGGGCTCCAGGTAGATCCGCGGTGGGTAGTCCTCGAACACGCCCTTGGTGCCCTGCAGCTGGTTCAACCGGCTGTAGGGGCGGCCGTTGGAGACGTCGTGCACGAGGTGGATGACGCGGCCCTGCTCGGTCTGGATGAGGCTCATCGTCGCGTCGCCCTTGGCGTAGCGCTCCTGCCAGGCCGGGTCCTCCGGTGGCAGGTGCTCCTGCCGGTAGGCCGCCAGCCCCAGCGCCGGGGTGCTCATCGAGGTGATCCGCACCAGCCGGTCGCCGCGGTTGACGTCCAGGTAGGCCGCGACCGGGCCGAGCCCGTGCGTCGGGTACAGGTCGCCGTCGAGCTTGGTGTGCCACGCCCGCCGCCACTGCCCCGCGTAGTAGGTCTTGGAGAACAGCAGGTCGCGGAGGTCATGCAGGTAGGCACCCGCGCCGTAGAGCAGGTCGCCGAACATGCCGTCGTGGGCCATGCGCAGCACCCGCAGCTCGTTCTGGCCGTAGCAGCAGTTCTCCAGCTGGATGCAGTGCCGCCGGGTCTGCTCGGAGACGTCGACCAGTTCCCACAGCTCGTCGACGGTGACGCCGAGCGGGCATTCGACTCCGACGTGCTTGCCGTTGCGCATGGCCGCGGCGGCCATCGGTGCGTGCCACTCCCACGGCGTGGCGATGTAGGCGAAGTCCACGTCGTCGCGGGCGAGGAGGTTCTCGAAGTCGTGCTCGCCCGCGCTGTACCTGGCCGGTTCCGGCCTGCCCTGCTCGACCACCGCGCGTGCCGCGCGCTCGACGGCCTCGGCGCTGGTGTCGCACACCGCGGTGATCTCGACGCCGTCCAGCTCCAGGAACAGCGGCAGCATGCTCGAGCCCCGGTTGCCGACGCCGATGATGCCGACGCGCACCACGTCGTGGGCCTCGAACGGCACGCCCATCATGGTTTCGCCCTTGGCCGCGGGCCAGGGGTTCTGCGCCGCGGCTGCGCCGGGGGCCAGTCCGGCGAGTCCGAGACCGGCCCCCGCTGCCGCGCTGGAGCGCAGCAGGGACCGCCGGGACAGGGCACTGCGCGGAAGCTCGACCATCATTCCTCCTGCGTGAAACTGCGTGTATTCACGTAAGTTCACGCACAATCGCACATCGTGAATCGGCGCAGTACCGGCGCGCGGCGGCTTCGCAACTGATCCGTTCGGAGGCACGCCGCGCGGACCGCGACCCGCGCGCTCGTAGTAGGTTGCCTGCGAACTGCAGCTCGCACCGGCGCGGCTTTCCAGCTGCGGCCTGGGAGGGGCACCCGTGGCCCAGGGGCAGCTGGGGTCCCGCCACCGCTACGCACGACGAGGACGGACGAACCTCCATGAACCGGCACGAACGGCTGAGCAAACTGCTGGACATCGTCGGCCAGCGCGAACGCGCCGACGTCGAGGAGCTGGCCGCCGAGCTCGACGTCTCGGCCGCCACCATCCGGCGCGACCTCGACCACCTCGCCGAGCAGCAGCTGCTGGCCCGCACCCGCGGTGGCGCGGTGGCCACCAGCATCGCCTACGACCTGCCGCTGCGGCACAAGGCCGCCCGGCACGCGCCGGAGAAGCAGCGGATCAGCGCCGCGGCCGCGCGCCTGGTCCGGCCGGGCATGGTGATCGGGCTCAACGGCGGCACCACCACCACCGAGGTCGCCCGCAGCCTGGCCACCCGGCCCGACCTCGGCGAGCAGGGGGACCCGGGGATCACCGTGGTCACCAACGCGCTCAACATCGCCAACGAGCTGGTGGTGCGCCCGCACGTCAAGATCGTGGTCACCGGGGGCGTGGCGCGACAGCAGTCCTTCGAGCTCACCGGCCCGCTGGCCACCCACATCCTGCGGGAGATCACCCTGGACCTGCTGTTCCTCGGAGTCGACGCGATCGACCCGGAGCACGGCGCGTTCGCGCACCACGAGGGCGAGGCCAGCATCAACCGGCTGATGGCCTCGCGCGCGGCGCGGGTGGTCGTGGTCGCCGACAGCTCCAAGCTGAACCGCCGCGCCTTCGCCCAGATCTGCGGCACCGACACCATCGACACGCTGATCACCAACACCGGGGTCGACGCCGAGGTGGTGCAGGCCTTCGAAGTGGCCGGGACCACCGTGCACTCCGCCTGACTGCTCAATTGTGATCGAATGGAGCATTGCTCCATCAATTTCGATCACCATAAGCTCGCGCTGCCTCATCCGCCGACGGCCCGGAGGAACGCGCGATGGCGCAGTCAGCCACCCTGTCCGAGATCACCAGCCAGCCCGCCTGCTGGCGGCGCGCCGCCGAGCTCGCCCCGGCGGTGCGCGACGTGCTCCCGCAGCCAGGAGAGCGCGTTGCCGCGGTCGGCTGCGGTACGTCCTGGTTCATGGCGCAGTCCTACGCCGTGCTGCGGGAGCAGGCGGGTCACGGCACCACCGACGCCTTCGCTGCTTCGGAGATGCCGCGCTCGCGGCACTACGACCGGGTCGTGGCCATCACGCGCTCCGGCACCACGACCGAGGTCCACCAGCTGCTGTCCGAGGTGGGCGGCACGTCAATCGTGCTGACCGCGGCCCCCGCCGAACTGCGCGGTGTCGCCGACGAAGTGGTCGACCTGTCGTTCTGCGATGAGCGGTCGGTCGTGCAAACCCGTTTCGCCACAAGCACTCTGGCCCTGCTGCGCGCGCACCTGGGCCACAGCACCGCCGAGGCCGCCGACCAGGCCGAAGCAGTCCTCGTCGCGCAGCTGCCCGAGGACTTGCTGGCAGCCGAGCAGTTCACGTTCCTCGGCACGGGGTGGTCGGTGGGCCTCGCGCACGAGGCGGCGCTCAAGCTCCGCGAAGCAGCCGGGGCGTGGACCGAGTCCTACCCGGCGCTGGAGTACCGGCACGGGCCGGTGAGCATCGCCGAGCCCGGACGCGCGACCTGGCTGTTCGGCAGCGAACCCCCCGGTCTGGCCGAGGAGGTCCGGCGCACCGGTGCCACGTTCGTCCAGCACGCCACCGACCCGATGGCCGACCTGGTCCGCGCGCAGCTGCTCGCGGTCGGGCTGGCGGAGCGGCGCGGTGTCGACCCCGACCGGCCGCGCCACCTCAGCCGATCCGTCGTGCTGCCCTGAAACCGCTCTGGCGCAGCGCTTCTCGCGACGCGCGGCGCCCCTGGAAGTCCACCGGAAAGCTCACCGCACAAGGAGGGTGTCATGTCCGGAGCCTCCCCCGCACTGGGCGCCACCTCACCGCTGGCGCTGCGGATCGTCGTGGCTGCGGCGACGATCGGCATCGTCTACGGCTACGACATCGGCAACATCTCCGGTGCCCTGCTGTTCATCACCGAGGAGATGGACCTCTCCCCGGCGCTGCAGGGCAGCGTTACCACCGTGCTGGTGGCGGGCAACATCGTCGGCGCGCTGCTGGCCGGGAAGCTGGCCACCGCCATCGGGCGCAAGGCGACCATGCTGGTCGTGGTGGCCGGGTACGCGGTCTTCGCGGTCTGGTCCGGGTTGGTCTCCGACATCCTGTGGCTGGACGTCTCGCGCTTCTTCCTCGGCATCAGCATCGGGCTGTCGCTGGTGGTGACGCCGATCTTCCTGGCCGAGTCGGCCCCGGCGGCGATCCGCGGCGCGCTGGTGGTCGGGTACCAGCTCGCCACCGTGGCCGGCATCCTCCTGGCCTACCTGGTGGACTGGAGTCTGGCCGGGTCGGGCAACTGGCGGCTGATGCTCGCGCTGTCCGCGGTGCCGTCGGTGCTGGTGCTGTTCCTGCTGGTGAGGTTGCCCGACACGGCGCGCTGGTACGTCCTCAAAGGACGCCACGAGGAGGCGCGGCGCACGCTGCAGCTGGTCGACCCCGGCGCCGACGTCGACCACGAGCTGGCCGAGATCCGCGCCGACATCGACAACCAGCGCAGCGGGCGGCTGGCCGAGATGTTCCGCAAGCCGTACGCGACGGCCACCCTGTTCGTGCTCGGCCTCGGCTTCCTGGTGCAGATCACCGGGATCAACGCGATCACCTACTACAGCCCGATCATCTTCCAGCAGATGGGTTTCCAGGGCAACGCCACGGTGATCGGGCTGCCCGCGATCGTGCAGGGCGCGGCGCTGCTGGCCACCATCGGGTCGCTGTTCGTGGTGGACCGGGTGGGGCGGCGGCCGATCCTGCTGGGCGGGATCACCGCGATGATCGCCGCCAGCCTGGCGATGATCCTGGTGTTCGCCACCGACTCGCTGGACGGCGGCGGTTCCTGGTGGGGCTTCGCGGCGATCCTGGTGTTCACCGCCGGGTTCAACTTCGGCTTCGGCTCGCTGGTGTGGGTGTTCGCCTCGGAGAGCTTCCCGGCGCGGCTGCGCGCCCTCGGCGCGTCGCTGATGCTCACCGCCGACCTGGTGGCGAACCTGATCGTCGCGCAGTTCTTCCTGCCGCTCATGGACGGGTTGGGGGGAGCCACCACGTTCGGCATCTTCCTGGCGCTGGCGGCGGTCTCCTGGGTCTTCGTGCACCGGTTCGCCCCGGAGACCAAGGGCCGCTCGCTGGAGAGCATCAGCACCTACTGGGAGAACGGCGCCCGCTGGCCCACAGCCGCGCGGGACTGAGCTCCCTCAGGCGGTGGCGCCGCCGTCGATCACCAGCTCGTGCCCGACCACGTGGGCCGCGTCGTCGGAGGCCAGCCACAGCACCGCCGAGGCGACCTCCGCCGGGGTGCTGACGCGCCCGGACGGCACCGCTGCCCCGATCCGCGCATCGCGCGCCGCGCGGTCCTCCCCCGGGAGGTAGGACATCGAGGTGTCGGTGGCGCCCGGGCTGACGACGTTGATGCGCACCCCGTCGGCGATGTGGTCGCGAGCCGCGGTGCGGGTCAGCACGCTGACTCCCGCCTTGCTCGCCGCGTAGGCGCCGAGGCCCGGGCGGCGTTGCAGGACGCCGATGTTGGACCCGATGTTCACCACGGCACCGCCGCCGTGCTTCCGCATGTGCGCGATCTCGTGCTGCATCGACAGGAAGGTCCCGGTGAGGTTCACCGCCAGCACCCGCGACCAGGTCTCGACAGGCAGGTCGGCCACCTGGGCGGCGTCGCCGAGGATCCCGGCGGCGTTGCAGGCCACGTGGAGCCCGCCGTGCCGCTCGACCACGGTGCTGACCATCCGCGCGACCGACTCCGGGTCGGAGACGTCGGCGACGACGTGGTCGGCATGGCCTCCCGCGTCGGTGATCTCCCGCACCACTCCGGTGAGCGGCTCGGAGTTGCGCCCGCTGACCACCACCGCCGCCCCTTCGCGGGCGAACGCGGCCGCGGTGACGCGGGCGATGCCGCCCGCACCTCCGGTGACCAACACGACCTTGCCGTCGAACCGGGCTCCCATGACAAACTCCTGAAACTAGACTGATCGATCTTATATAGCGGCGAACTCCGCATCACCGCTAGCGCACAAGCTAGATCATTCGAGATCGATCAGTCAATAATGGCCGGATCAAGCCAGCAGGGCACACACCTGGGCGGCCGCGTCGCGGATCCGGTCCGCGTCGGCGGGCGCCCGGCCCATCACCTGGATGCCCTGGAAGAACACCAGCAGCATTCGGGCCAGCGCCCGGGGATTCCGATCCGGCGGGAGGTCCCCCTCGGCGCGCGCACGGGCCAACGCCGAGGTCAACGACGCCTCCAGGAACGACCAGCTCGCCGCCACCAGGCGCTGCACGTCCGCATCCCGCGAAGCCGACTCCACGGCCGCGTTGACGACCATGCAGCCGAGCCGGTCGGCGTCCTCGACCGCCTTCGCCGCGTAGCGGTCGACGAGCCGGCGCACCCCCTCCAGCGCGGACCCCGCGGACAGCGCTTCGACGACCGACTCGTCGGTGATCCGCAGGTAGCGCTCCAGCGCCTTGAGGTACAGCTGTCGCTTGTCACCGAACGTGGCGTAGATGCTGGCCCGCGCCACACCGAGGTGGGACACCAGCTCCGCGGTCGAAGTGGCCTCGTAGCCCCGCTCCCAGAACAGCTCCAGGGCCCGTTGCAGCGCCACGTCCGGATCGAACTCCTTGGTCCTGGCCATCCCCGGACCGTACCGCTTTCCAGACCAACCGATCAATTATCCCGGCCCGCCGGGTTTAGCCGCGCCCCGCAGCGGGGACGCTGGTCCCGGGAGCCGCACCGGTTCCCCCGAACACCAGGGAGAGGAGTGGGGACGATGACCGACGAGCTGCGCGGGCGCCGGGTGGCCATCCTCGCCGCCGACGGGGTCGAGCAGGTCGAGCTGGACCAGCCGCGCGCGGCGCTGGCGGACGCCGGGGCGGACGTCGAGCTGCTCTCGACGCACGGCGGCGAGATCCAGGCCATGAACCACGACATCGACAAGGGCGACCGCTACCCCGTCGACCGCGAGGTCAACGGCGCCGCGGTGGACGACTACGACGCGCTGGTGCTGCCGGGCGGCACCATCAACCCCGACAACCTGCGCAGCGACGCCACCGCGGTGGGCTTCGTCCGGGACTTCGTCGGCTCCGGCAAGCCGGTCGGCGCGATCTGCCACGGTCCGTGGACGCTGGTGGAGGCCGACGTGGTGCGCGACCGTCGGCTGACCTCGTACCACAGCATCCGCACGGACCTGCGCAACGCCGGGGCCGAGGTGGTCGACGAGGAAGTCGTCGTGGACGGCAACCTGGTGACCAGCCGCCAACCGAAGGACCTGCCCGCGTTCACCTCGAAGCTGGTCGAGCAGATCGCGGCGGCGGAGCCAGCCGCGCGCACCTGATCCACCCAGCGCTCCTCCCGGCCCGGACGGCGACCACAATGGACGGGTCGGGAGGAGCGCACGTGCAACAGCAGCTGGGCGTGGTGGCCAGGTTGGAGCGCCACCAGGTCGGGATCTACCTCGCCGCGATCGCCCTCGGCGCGCTGCTGGGCTGGTGGGCACCCCCGGTGGGCAGCGGTCTCGGACCGCTGATCAACCCGGCGCTGGGCGCCTTGCTGTTCGTGACGTTCCTGCAGGTCCCGGCGGCGGAGCTGGTTCGCTCGCTGCGCGCCGGGCGCTTCCTCGCCGCAGTGCTGGTGGTCAACTTCGCCGTGGTCCCGCTGGTCGTGGCCGTGCTCTTCGGGTTCCTGCCGACCGACCTGGCCGTGCGGCTGGGCGTGCTGCTGGTGCTGCTCACGCCGTGCGTCGACTACGTGATCGTCTTCTCCGGGCTCGCGGGTAGCGACAACCGGCGCCTGCTGGCGGCCACTCCGCTGCTGCTGCTCGCCCAGCTGCTCCTGCTGCCGGTGTTCCTGCTGGCGTTCCTGGGCAGCGACCTGGCCGACGTGGTGGCGGTCGGGCCGTTCCTGGAAGCGTTCCTGACGCTCATCGCCATCCCGCTCGCGCTGGCCTGGGCAGTCCAGGCGTGGGCGGCGCGGCGGCCCGTCGGGCGGAAGGTGGCGGGCGCTGCGAGCACCGCGATGGTTCCGTTGATGGCGCTGACGCTGCTGACCGTGGTCGCCTCCCAGGTCCCGGCGCTGGAGGGCCGGGTCGCGGAGGTGGCACTGGTGGTGCCGCACTACGTGGTGTTCCTGGCCGTGATGCCGTTCGCCGGGATGGTCGTGGCGCGGCTGTTCCGACTGGGCACATCGGACAGCCGGGCGGTGGTGTTCACCGGCGCGACGCGCAACTCGCTGGTGGTGCTGCCGCTGGCCCTCGCCCTGCCGGACCAGCTTGCCGTCGCCGCGGTCGTCGTGGTCACCCAGACCCTGGTCGAGGTCATCGGCATGGTGGTCTACGTGCGCGCGGTCCCGCGCCTGCTGCCGACCCGCTGACCGCTGCGCGGCACCCGCACCAGGGGCACCCTGGTGGGAGCACGTCCCACGGGGCCGCCATGTCGCACCACACCTGCTCGCGCCGGGAGTTCCTGGCCGCCGCGGCGCTGTCGCTGCTCGCCGCGTGCGAGCCGCCACCGCGCACTCCCCCGCTGCCCGACTGGATGCTCACGCCCGACGCGACCGATCCCGAGCTCTGGCACGACGCCCTGATCATCCAGGACCTCCTGGAGCGGCACGGGGAGATCCACCGCGAGGTCGAGCACTACTCGTACGGCATCCGGGCCACCACCACGAGCTCAGCGCCGGACCTGGCCGAGCGGATCCGCGTGCACGTCGAGCAGATGCAGTCCCGGTTGCGGCGCGGCGCGGCGATCCGGCAGGGCGACCCGCTGTTCGCCGCCGTCTTCGCGCACCACAGCCAGGTGGAGCTGCGGGTCGAACGCCTCGCGGACGGCGTGCGGGTGACCGAGACGTCCCCGGACCCGGCGGTGGTGGCCCTGCTGCGGCAGCACGCGGTGCGCGCCGTGTCGGAGTTCGTCGCCGACGGGGTGGAGCGCGCACGGCGAACGACCCCGTGCCCGCCTGGCTACCCTTGCTGAGACGGCCCCGGCGGATTCGACTGGAAGCACCCCCGCGGAAGGTGCACGAAGTGCCCCCGCCACCGCCGGTGCGGCGTCGTCCACGCCCCTCCCCGAGGGGTTCGGCATTCGAAAGGGATGGCAGGTCAACACGTGTTCGAACACCGATCGGCAGCAATGGTGCACGCCGGGCGGACAGCGGCAGGAGCGAGCGGTCCGGACGTGGCCGGAGGCGTGCCCGACATCAGCGCGGAGTGGTACCGCGCCGTGGTGGGCTTCGCCGCCGACGCCCCGTCCTGGGTGCAGACCTTCGCCGCGTTCTTCACCGAGGCAGCACTGGTGCTGATCTTCGGATTCTTGCTGCTCGCCTGTTGGCGAGCCCGGCGGACGTCCGCGCGGTCGCTGGGGGTCGCGCTGCTCTGCGTCGTGGGCGTGGGGGTCGCCTACGTCCTGAGCGAGCTGTTCAAGTTAGTGGTCGAGGAAGAGCGGCCGTGCCGCGTGATGCAGGTGAGCACCATCGTCGCCTGCCCGCCGCCGGGCGACTGGTCCTTCCCCAGCAACCACTCGGTCATCGCGGGTGCGGCCGCGCTCGGGGTGCTCGTGGCCTGGCGGTCGCTCGGCATCCCGGCCCTGCTGCTCGGCATGGGCACGGCGTTCTCCCGGGTGTTCGTCGGCGCCCACTACCCGCACGACGCGCTGGTCGGCTTCCTGTTCGGCCTGCTCGTGCCGACGCTGCTGGTGCTGCTGCTGGCCCGAACGGCGACGCACCTGGTGGCGCAGCTGCCGATGTTCCGATCGGCTCCCGCGGTGGTCACCGTCGACGACCAGCCAACGGAGCAGATCCCCCGCATCTGACGGGGACGGCGAAGCGGGGCGGGCCGGTTCCGGTCCGCCCCGCTTCGCGTCTCCACCGGCCCGACCGCGTGCCACCGCTCAAGGCCACTGCTCGTGGCTCGGTGCACCGGCCGAGCTCGCGTCCGGCGGGCGGCTGCGGGCGGACCTACACTCCGTGGAGCGATGGGGGACAGCTCGGGTCCGACGAGCGCTCGGCAGGCGGAAACCACTCACTTCCTGGAGCGACCGATGGCTGAGCAAGGGCAACGCCGTCACGGCTACCGAGAAGGGCTCGGGGGCGAGCTGCTCGCCGAGTTCCTGGGCACGTTCGTGCTGATCCTGCTGGGCTGCGCCTCGGTGGCGGTCGCGGTCGCCGGGTTGCCCGGCTCCGGTCGCCAGGCCGACGCCTTCGGCCCGGCGAACTGGCTGATCATCGCCTTCGGCTGGGGTTTCGCCGTGGTGTTCGGCGTCTACGTGGCGGGCGGGGTGAGCGGCGCGCACATCAATCCCGCCGTGACGCTGGCCTTCGCGGTGCGGCGGGCCTTCCCGTGGCGGAAGGTCGTGCCGTACTGGGGTGCGCAGCTGGTCGGCGCGTTCATCGCGGCGGCCCTGGTCTACGCGACCTACAGCTGGGCGATCGACGCGTTCAACGCCGAGGCCGGGCTGTCCCGGGACCAGTCGCTGGACACCTTCGCGATCTTCGCCACCTTCCCGGCCAAGTACTTCGCCGGGTCGTGGTGGGGGCCGCTGCTGGACCAGGTCGTGGGCACCGCGGTGCTGGTGCTGCTCATCTTCGCGCTCATCGACACGCGCAACACCGCGCCGACGGCGAACCTGGGCCCGTTCCTGATCGGCATGGTGGTCACCACCATCGGCCTGACCTTCGGCCCCAACGCCGGGTACGCGATCAACCCGGCTCGCGACCTGGGGCCGCGGCTGTGGACCTTCCTGACCGGTTGGGGCGACATCGCGCTTCCCGGCAGCTACCAGTGGTTCAACTGGTACTTCTGGATCCCGATCGTCGGGCCGCTGGTGGGTGCGGTGATCGGCGGCGTGGTCTACGACCTGTTCATCGGCCATGTGGTCGCTGCCCGCAGCACCCGCGAGCCCGGCCGCGCGGGAGATGCTCCTCCGCAGGACGAGGTTTGACCGCGCGCCGAACGGGGTAGCGCAGGGGTGCGACGTCCGAACGACTCGTCGAGAGGAGGGACCATGACCAGCTTGCTGCCAAGGCCGAGCACGGGTCTCGCGGACATCTTCCGGATGTTCGACGAGCAGTGGCCCTTCGGCGAGCACCACGCGATGCGCGTGGAGACCTTCACCGAGGGCGATGACCACGTGATCCGCTGCGAGCTGCCCGGTGTGGACCCGGACGAGGACATCCACATCAACGTCGAGGGCAACCAGCTCAAGATCCACGCGGAGCGTAGGCACGAGCAGCGCAGCGATCAGCACAGCGAGTTCTACTACGGCACCTTCAGCCGGACGATGCTGTTGCCGACGGGCTGCAACACCGACGACATCAAGGCCGAGTACGACGCGGGAATCCTCACCATCCGCATGCCACACAAGGACACCGGGAACACCAAGGAGATCCCGGTGATGCGCAAGGACAGGTGACCCGACCAGCCCGGGTGGCGTACCACGCAAAAGATCCGCCACCCGGGCACCCCTCCAACCGCGCCCAGCGACCACCCGAGCCGACTGAAACCGCCGCACCACGGTCACCGGGAACAGCTCAGCTTCGAACGCCGACCAGCGCTGCACCACCGACATCGCTGAGGCCATCCGCTCCGGGTGCCGACCTCAGCTGGAAAGCCAGCCCCGGGAGCCGAAACCAGGTCCACAGGTGGTGCTCTACAGGTGCGGGACTCGAAGGTTGGGTCGTCAGCACCTCGTCGTTCTCGCCCGTCGAGTGGGTGGCTGGCGTTCGTCGCCGGTGTGCGGCGAGGAGTTCGCCCCACCCCACTTCTCCGCTCCCGCTGCTTGGGGTCGTGAGTGCGTAACAATGGGAAGAAAAAGGATAAGAAACAAAACACCAC
>NZ_JBEPDU010000082.1:0-19929 GCF_040300525.1 Saccharopolyspora sp. NPDC000359
AGCGCGGCGACGACCAACGGTCGGCTGGCCGCGCACCTGCTGGAACGCACGGTCGCCGCGCAGTCCAGGCGGGTCCTGGCCGACGACGAGCCGCGCGCGCTGGACCGCATCGAGGTCGCCGACGTCCCGGACAGCCCGGTGGACCCGGTCCGCGCCGACCTCCCGGCCGACCCGCTGGCGGCGATCGACGACCTGGTCGGCCTGGAGACGGTGAAGCGCGAGGTGCGGCTGCTGGTCGCGGAGGCCGAAGCGGACCGGATGCGTCGCGCCGCGGGCCTGGAGCCGGGCTCCCGGATGCGGCACCTGGTGTTCACCGGCAACCCGGGCACGGCCAAGACCACGGTGGCCAGGCTGGTCGCGGCGGTGTACGCCGAGCTCGGCCTGCTGTCCTCCGGGCACCTGGTGGAGGTCTCGCACGCGGACCTGATTGCCCAGTACATCGGGCAGACCGCGCCGAGGGTCCGCGCCGCGGTGGAGAGCGCGCTGGGCGGGGTGCTGTTCATCGACGAGGCCTACGCGCTGACCCCGCCCGACGGGCGGCAGTCCTACGGGCCGGAGGCGATCGCCGAGCTGCTGCGGTTGATGGAGGAGCACCGCGACGACCTGGTGGTGATCGCGGCGGGCTACGAGAGCCGGATGGTGGAGTTCCTGCGCACCAACCCGGGCCTGGCCTCCCGATTCCCCTCGGTGGTGCACTTCCCGGACTACAGCGAGGCCGAGCTGGTCGCCATCTTCGAGCGGATGGCGGGCGGTGCCGGGTTCACCCTCGCCGACGGCGTCGATGCGCAGGTCCGCCAGATCCTGCGCGCGGCCAGGCGGGACGAGTCCTTCGGCAACGGCCGCGTGGTGCGCAACCTGCTGGACCGGGCGGTCGCCCTGCAGGGCGAGCGGATCACCTCGGCCGACCACGACGCGGCGGAGGTCCGGCTGCTGCGGCCCGCCGACCTGGCGGGCGTGCGGGTCAGCCAGCTGGCCAGCGGCGACGACCCGGTGGGCCAGTACCTCTGAGCGTCCTCAGCGCGACTCGTGCAGGGCGCTGCCGCGGACGTACTCGTCGTAGGGGATCGTCCAGTCCGGGATGTCGCCGTCCGCGGTGGTCAGCGGCCGGTCCGAGCCGACGATCTCCACCGGGTCGCCGATCTGTACCCAGTCGAAGAACCATTTGCCGTTGGCCGGGGACAGGTTGACGCAGCCGTGCGAGACGTTGGACTGGCCCTGCGCCCACACGGTCGCGGGGTTGACGTGGATGAACTCGCCGTTGTTGGAGATGCGCACCGCGTAGGGCAGGACCTCGTCGTAGTAGCCCGGTTCGCCCTTCTGCGGCCCACCCCAGGTGTCCGAGCGCATCCGGGTGGAGGTGTGCTTCTCGAAGGCCACGTGCACCCCGTGCTGGGTGGGGTAGATGCTGCGCCCGTAGGAGGCGGGCAGCTGCTTGATCTCCTGGCCGTCCTGGAAGAGGGTCAGGGTGTGGGTGTTGACGTCGCCGACGGCGCGCTGGTCCCGCCCGATGCGGAAGGTGGACTCGTGGTCGGCGGTGCCCATGGCGCCACCACCGGTGTCCACCCCGTACAGCCGCGCGCGCACCCGGACGGTGGTGCCGGGCTGCCAGTAGTCCTTGGGTCGCCAGTTGACCTGCTCGTCGCTCATCCAGTGGAAGGAACCCTCGGTGGGCACCGACGGTTCGACCGACAGGCGGCGCTCCACGGCGGCGCGGTCGGTCACCGGTCGGCTGAAGTAGATCGACACCGGCATGGCGATCCCGACCTCGTCGCCGTCGGAGGGCCGGGTCCGCTCCACGGTGACCTCCTCCACCGGGGTGGCGGTGGTGAACGTGGCGTTGGTCGGCGGTGCGGGGATGCGTTCGGCGTCCTGGGCCAGGGCGTGCACCCGGTAGGTCTTGCTGAACTCCAGCGGCGCGGTGGTGGTCCACCGGCGGCCGCCGTCGGTGAGCTCACCCGGGACCGCGGTTCCCCCGTCAGCGGTGACGGTGACGGAGGTGAGGACGCCGCGGTGGGCGGTGACGACCAGCGGGTCGCTGGGGCCGACGTGGGTGGCCCCGTCCGGCACCGAGGTCGTCACCGAGGCGGCGGAGACCTCCGGTTCCGGGGGTGAGCACGCGGTCAGGGCGCAGGCGAACGCGGTCGCGATGATGACTGGCCACGCCTTGGCTCCCTGCATGCCGACCCCCGACCCCTCGACGCTGCGGCTCCACGTCCCCACCACTCTCGGTGCGACCCCGGGACATATCAACACGATCAAGGCGCTGCCGGTCGAAAACCCGTTCTAGCAGGGCGCGAATCCTGATCACGGGGGCAACGCCCGGTCGTCGCCGGGCGAATCCGAGCCTGGTCTACTGTGGACATAAGTCGCGTGGTGAACGCAGTCCTGCCGGGGTGCGCTGGTAGTGCCTGCGGTGACGGCATCTTCGCGGTGGAGCCGCCTCCGGCTGTTGGGGTGGTGGTGCTGCCCGGGACTGTCCACGGCGGAGTGGCGGAAGCGGTCGTCGCGGCCCCGTGGCGACCGGGGCCGCGGTCGCCGATTGCACCCGTTCGGGTCACCTGTGTGCACGGGAACCGGCGCCCAGCTCTGCGTGCCGGTCTGCCTCGGCATGGTCGCGCCGGGGGTTCGGCCTGGGGTTGGCGGGTCGTGGTACCGCGGTGGTGCATCCTGCCGTCGCAATGGTGCGCGACCGGCCGCGGAAGGCGACTGGATCGAGAAATGCGCTACCGAGTAGCAGTGCTGCGCCGCCTGCTCAAGGGAGGGGTGGGAAGAAGGTGCCGAATTGTTCTCGTGGGGGAAAGCCGCGACGCGCGGACAATTCCGCGAAACGGAAGTTCAACAAAATGTTGACGAGAGTTGGATTTCGGACGTAGCTTTCTCCTGCCCGATGGCGCAGAAGCGCCTGCGGCGCCGAACTCTTCACCGGGGAGGAGGCATCGGAACCGGCTCACCTGGCCGGTTCACGCCGGGAACGGCCGTCCCGCCGCGTCGGACGACAACGCGACGGCGGGTGCGGTGGCGGACATTCGGTGCCGCCAACCCTGCGGCCGACGCTAACAGCACGGCCCCCGTCCGCGGCGGACCGGGGGCATCCGCTCTTCCACAAAGGGGAACTGGGCATGGCACTGAATTCGCAGGGGATTGCGACCCCGGCGGCCTGCCATCCGGTTGACGAGAAGTTGCCGGCCAAGCAGTTGATCCCAGCGGCCTTCCAGCACGTGGGCGCGATGTACGCCGGTGTGGTGGCACCGCCCCTGATCATCGGCCCGGCCTGCGGGCTCGACCAGCGCGACCAGATCGTGCTGATCTCGGTGAGCCTGCTGGTGGCGGGGTTGGCGACCCTGCTGCAGACGTTGGGCGCGGGCCGGTTCGCCGGCAACCGGCTGCCCTTCGTCAACGCCAGTTCTTCGGCGGGGCTGGCCTCGCTGCTCACGGTGGCGCACTCCGCGCCGGAGGGGCACCGGATCCAGACCGTGCTCGGCGCGGTCCTCGTCGGCGGGCTGTTCTGCCTGGCGGTCGGACCGTTCTTCGGCCGGTTGATGCGCTTCTTCCCGCACCTGGTGACCGGTGTGGTGATCACCCTGATCGGCGTGTCCCTGATGACCGTGCCCGTCGCCTGGGTGCAGGGCGGTGAGGGCGCGGCGGACTTCGGCTCCGCGGCCAACCTCGGCCTCGCGCTGTTCACCCTCGTCGTGATCATCGTGCTGCAGCGGGTTCTGCGCGGGTTCCTCAAGCAGATCGCGCTGATTTTGGGCCTGGTCGTGGGCACGCTGGCCGCGGTGCCGTTCGGGATGCTGGACACCGCCACCTTCCAGCAGACGTCGTGGTTCGCGCTGCCGATGCCGCTGCAGTTCGGCGCCCCGGAGTTCCACCCGGCCGCCATCCTTGCGGTGTGCATCGTGATCCTGGTGGCGATGACGGAGAGTTCGGCCGGGATGTTGGCGATCGGCGAGATCTGCGACCGCGAAGTGGAGCAGAAGGTCGTCACCCGCGGCCTGCGGGTGGACGGCATCGCCACCACGGTCGGCTCGCTGTTCGGCGGCCTGCCCACCAGCGCCTTCGCCCAGAACGTCGGCGTGGTGTCGCTGACCGGGGTGCGCAGCCGGTTCGTCGTGGCCGTGGCCGGTGGCGTGATGGCCCTGCTCGGGCTGTTCCCGGTGCTGGGCGGCGTGGTCTCCCTGGTGCCCTACCCGGTGCTGGGCGGGGCGGGGCTGATGCTGTTCGGCAGCATCGCCACCAGCGGCATCCGCACTCTCTCGCGGGCCCACCTGGAGCAGGGGCACAACATGTTCGTCGTGTCGGTCTCGCTGGCGGTCGGGCTGATCCCGCTGGCCGCGCCGACGATCTACCAGCAGTTCCCGCAGTGGTTCCAGACCGTGTTCGGCACCGGGATCGTGGCGGGTGCCGTGGTGGCGGTGCTGCTCAACATCATCTTCAACCACCCGCTGAAGGTCACCGCGAAGCCGGTGCCGCCCGCGCCCGAACCGGCCAACGGCGGCTAGCCCGCGGCTGGGCCTGCCGGGCGAGTGGGTGTTGAGCCGTTGTCGTGATCGAGAACGCCTGTTCGGTCCAGTGTTCTTCGGGATACGCTCCACCCGCTGGGAGACGTGGCGTTGAGGTGATGTGCGGTGGCGGCGGTACCACAGGAGGACCAGGTCGGTGGGGCCAGCGATGCCGAGCTGATCGATGCGGTGCGCGGCGGGGACGGCGAGGCGTTCGGGATCCTCTACGAGCGCCACGTCGGCGCCGCGCACGCGATGGCCCGGCAGGTCACCAAGTCCCAGGCGGAAGCCGATGACGTGGTGTCGGAGGCGTTCGCGAAGGTGCTCGGGGTGCTGCGGGACGGCCGGGGGCCGACGGAGGCCTTCCGCGCCTACCTGCTGACCGCGGTCCGGCACGGCGCCTACGACCGGGCGAACAAGGCGAAGCGGACCCAGACCGTCGACGACCTGGAGGCGGTGCCCGCCGTCGACATCAGCCAGCCGTTCCGCGACCCGGCGGTGGAGGGCGAGGAGCGGTCGCTGGTCGCCGAGGCGTTCAACCGGTTGCCGGAGCGCTGGCAGGTGGTGCTCTGGCACGTGGAGATCGAGGGCGAGTCCCCGTCGAAGGTCGCTCCGGTGCTGGGCATGACGGCCAACGGCGTGTCCGCCCTGGCCTACCGGGCCCGGGAAGGCCTGAAGCAGCAGTACCTGCAGGTGCACCTGCAGAAGGTGGCCGCCGAGCCCGACGCCTGCCGCTCGGCGATCGACCGGCTGGGCGCGTGGACCCGCGAAGGCCTGTCCAAGCGCGAGACGGCCAAGGTCAACGCGCACCTGGACGACTGCGACCGGTGCTCGGCGGTGGCCGCGGAGCTGGTGGAGATCAACGGTTCGCTCAAGGTCTTCGTCGCACCGGTCGTGCTGGGCGGGACTGCGACGGCCAGCGGCTACCTCGCCGCCTCGGGCGGCGGCCTGGTCGGCGCCGGGGTGGTCGGGGTGGTGCGGTCGAACCCGCGCAAAAGCCTGGCGGCCGGTGGCGCGGTGCTGGCGGCGCTGGCCGCGCTGGGCATCGCGCTGGCCGCGAACGAGGCCGACCCGCCGCCGCTGGCAGCTGCACCGGTCAGCCCGGAACCCCCGGAGCGGCAGGCGCCGGTCGTCGACACCCCGCCGCCCGCGGTCGTCCAGCCGGTGTCCCCGCCCCCGGCGACGCCCGCGCCCCCGGAACCCGAACCGGCCCCGGAGCCCCCGGTGGAGGAGGACGGCCCGCTGCCCCCGCTCCCGCTGATCCCGCCAGGCACCCAGCACGTCCTCGATGTGCGCGCGGAGCTCGACCTACCGGTGCTCGACCGCGTGCACGCGGTAATCGACGTCGATCGCGACCGGCTCCACCTGGAGGTCGGTGCGGATCCGGGGCAGCCGGGCTAGTCCTCCGGCCGGATCTCCTCGGCGCGGTCGGGCGGTCCGCCGTCGAAGCCGTTGGCCCAGTAGCGGCCGCGCAACGACAGGTCGAGGAGCATGCCGGTGACCTCCTCCGGCGAGAGCTGCGGCGGGTTGGTCTCCAACCACCAGCGCATCACCGCGATCTGCTCACCCACCCAGGCGCGGGCCAGCACGTCGATGTCGATCCTCGGGGTCACGCCGTGGTGCTCGGCGCGCGCTCGGAACACCTGCGCGGCCGCGGCGGTGCGCGCATCGGTGAACTCCTGCAGCGCCCGCCCGTCGCCTTCGCCGCGCAGGATGACCCGGTAGACGTCGCGCTCTTCCAGCGCGTGGCGGAACAGCTCCAGCACCGGTTTGCCGGTGAAGCCCACCGATGAGGTCGGCACCAGCGGCAGCAGCCTCTCGTGCAGTTCCTCCAGCAGGTCGGAGACCACGCGGCTGAGCAGCGCGTCCTTGTCCGCGTAGTGCTTGTAGAAGGTCGCCCGGCCGAGGTCAGCGCGTTCGGTGATGTCCTCCACCGTCACGTGGGAGTAGCCGCGTTCCAGCGCCAGGGACACCAGGGCGTCCCGCAGCAGGCGGCGCGTGCGGCGGCTGCGCCGGTCCTCGGTCGACATGGCAGGCCTTTCGCAGTTCTCGTGGCAGCGGCCCAGTGTACTCGACCGTTGACAAGCCGTGGGTTTAGTAGACATGGTGTCTACTACTGGTCGACGTGATGAAGAAAACACGGGGAGTCGACGTGAACCTGGGCAGTTACCTGAGCCGCAGCAGCAGCTTCTGGCCGGACCGCGAGGCGTTGGCCTGCGGCGACCGGCGTTGGAGCTACCGGGAGCTCGAAGCGCGCACCAACCGGCTGGCCTCGGCGCTGCTGGCCAGAGGAGTCCAGCCGGGGCAGGCGGTGGCGACCTTCGCCGCGAACTGCGCCGAGCTGGTCGAGACCGAGATGGCGCTGAGCAAGGGCGGTTTCCTGCGGGTGCCGATCAACGTGCGGCTCGCCGCGGCGGAGGTGGCGCACGTCCTGGCCGAAGCCGCGGTCCGGGTCCTGTTCACCGATGCCGCCCACGCGGCGGCGGCGCGCGAGGTCGTGGCCCGCGTCGGATCGACGTGCGAGGTGGTCGACTACGACGACGACTACGCCGACCTGCTGGCCGCGGGCGCGGAGGAACCCGTCGCCGTCGACCTCACCGAGGACGACCCGGCGGTCCTGAACTTCACCTCCGGATCGACCGGATCGCTGAAGGCCGCGGTGCAGACCACCGGCAACCGGCTGGCGAACATGCGCAAGCGGCTGATGACCCCGGAATCCGGGGTGGGGGAGGCCGAGCGCTACCTCGCCGCCGGACCGATCACCCACGCCACCGGGATGGGGCTGCTGGCGGCGTTCACCCGCGGCACCAGCGTGGTGGTGCTGCCGCGCTGGGATGCGGGGCAGTTCCTGCGCACCGTGGAGTCCGAGCGGATCACCTCCACCTTCCTGGTGCCGACGATGCTGAACCAGGTCCTCGCCCACCCGGAGCTGAGCACCGCCGACGTGTCCACGATGAAGTGCCTGCGGGTCGGCGGCGCCCCGGTGTCCCCGCAGCGGCTGCGCGAGGCCGTCGCCGCGTTCGGCCCGGTCGTCATGCAGGGCTACGGGCAGGTCGAGACCACCAGCGGCGTCACCGTGCTCACCTCCGAGGACATCGTCCGCGGCATCGAGCAGGACCCGGAACTGCTGTCCTCCTGCGGTAGGCCGCTCTACGACACCGAGGTGCGCGTGGTCGACGACAGCGGTGACCCGGTGCCAGCCGGGGAGCTCGGCGAGGTGGTGGTGCGCGGGCCCGACTGCGTCCGGGAGTACTGGCGGGAACCCGAGCTGAGCGCCCAGACCTTCCGCGGCGGGTGGGTGCACACCGGCGACATCGGCTACCTGCGTTCCGACGGCTACCTGTTCATCGTGGACCGCAAGAAGGACATGATCATCTCGGGTGGCTTCAACGTCTACTGCAGCGAGGTCGAAGCCGCGCTCTACGAGCATCCGGCGATCTCCGAGGCCTGCGTCGTCGGCGTGCCGGACGAGACCTGGGGCGAAGCGGTCAAGGCAGTCGTGGTGACCCGCGGGACGACCTCGGCCGAGGCGCTCATCGAGTTCTGCACCGCGAAGCTGGCCCGGCACAAGGTGCCCAAGACGGTGGACTTCGCCGACGAACTGCCGGTGAACCGCAACGGGAAGATCGACCGCCGCGCGGTGCGCGACCGCTTCTGGGTCGGCAGCGACCGCAAGGTCCACTGAGGAGGGACAACCATGTCGTTCACGCTCACCCCCACCTACGACGACAACCCGCGCCTGGCCGACCTCGTCGGCCGGTTGCGCGACTACCTGGACGGCGAGCTCGCCGATTACGAGGCCGAGCACCAGCTGACCCCGGAGACCCGGCTGTCCCGAGACCTGCTGCAACCGGTGTGGAAGCGCAGCCGGGAACTCGGCTTCTACGGCATCCACCTGCCGGAGCGCTTCGGCGGGCAAGGACTCACCTTCACCGAGCTGGCCGCGCTCAAGGAGGAGATCGGCGCCTCCGGGCGGGTGCTGTCGCACTCCGTGCTCGGGGACATGGGCGGACCGCTGCGCGCCGGGTCGATCTTCGAGTTCGCCACCGAGGCGCAGCTGGAGGCGTACCTGCTGCCGGTGATCCAGGGCGAACGCGCCTGCTGCTTCTCGCTGACCGAGGCCGACGCGGGCTCCGACGTGCGCGCGATGCGGACCACCGCGACCCCGGACGGCGAGGGATGGCGGATCACCGGGCACAAGGTGTTCTCCTCGGCCGGGCCGTTCGCCGACTTCTCCGTGCTGGTCGCCCGGATGGCCGGGACCGAGGAGTCCTACTCGGCGTTCCTGGTCGACCTGGACGCACCGGGCTGCACGGTGCTCGACGGCCAGACCCCGATGTCCGGCCAGCACATCGAGAGCGACATCGTCCTGGAGGACTGCTACGTCGGGCCGGAGCAACTGCTCGGCCGTGTCGGCGACGGGCTGCGGGTCGGGCTGGGCCGGGTCACGGCCAACCGGCTGCTGCACTGCCCGACGGTGCTCGGCCAGGCGCGGCGCGCGCTGGAGCTCACCATCGACTTCGCCAAGAACCGGCACGCCTTCGGGGCACCGCTGGCGGCGCTGCAGTCCATCCAGCACAAGATCGCGGACCTGGCCACCACCTACTACGCCGCGCGGAGCATGACCTACGACGCGTTGGCCGCGCTCGACGCGGGGATTAAACCGCGCACCGAGGCGTTCATGTGCAAGCTCTTCGTGGCCGAGAACGCCTTCCGGATCGCCGACGAGGCGGTTCAGATTCACGGCAAGGCGGGGCTGGTGCGCGGCAGCGAGGTCGAGTGGCTGTTCCGCCGCCTGCGTATGTTCCGCATCCTCACCGGTTCCTCGGAGATCCAGAAGAACGGCATCGCGAAGGGCTTGCTCACCGCCTGATCCCGGCACCTCCCCTTGGAGCGACGATGAAGTCCTCGAACCTCGACATCGCGGCGAAGCCCGGCTCCCGGGCCTGGGTCGTCATGGCGATGCTGCTGGTGTTCATGCTGATCAACTACGCGGACAAGGCGGTGCTGGGGCTGGCCGCCAACCCCATCATGCGCGAGCTGGGCCTGACCCACTCGGAGTACGGGCTGCTGGCGAGCTCCTTCTTCTTCCTGTTCAACGTCTCGGCGGTGATGGTCGGGTTCCTCGCCGACCGGTTCCCGACCAAGTGGCTGCTGTTCGGCATGGGCCTGGTGTGGGGACTCACCCAGCTGCCGGTGGTCGCCGGGGCCGGGTTCGCCGCGCTGCGGGTCAGCCGGATCGTGCTGGGCGCGGCGGAAGGCCCCGCGCAGCCGGTGGCCATGCACGCGGCGTTCAAGTGGTTCCCCAACGAGAAGCGCAGCATCCCGAGCTCGCTGATCTCCGGCGGCGGCGGGCTGGGCGGGGTGGTGGCCGCGCCGCTGCTGACCCTGGTCATCATCAACTTCGGCTGGCGCTGGGCCTTCCTGTCGCTGTTCGTCGTCGGTGTCCTGTGGTGCGTGATCTGGGCGGTGGTCGGCCGCGAGGGCACCGCCGACCGCGCGAGCGCCCGGACCAGCGCAGAACCGGAGCCAGCGGCGGACTTCCGCGTTCCCTACCGGCGCATCCTGCTCAGCGGGACCTGGCTGGCCGGGTTCGTCGGTGCTTTCGGCGCCTACTGGACCTCGGCGCTGCTGCTCGCCTGGGTGCCGTCCTACCTGGAGACCTCGCTGGGCTACAGCGCGGTCGCCGCGGGCACCATCGTGACCGCCCCCTGGGTGCTGAAGACCGTCGCGACCTTCGGGCAGGGCGCGCTGACGCAGTGGCTGATGCACCGCGGGGTGTCCAGCCGGGTGTCGCGCGGAATCCTCGGCGGCTGCGCGGTCTTCCTGGCGGGCGCGGCCATGCTCCTCGTCCCGGTCGTGTCGCACCCCGCCCTCAAGATCGCGCTCATCACCGTCGCCTTCAGCATCGGTGCCGTCAAGTTCGCCATCGGTCAGACGATCAACGCCGAGATCACCCCACCGGCCCAGCGCGGTGCGGTGATGTCGATGACCGTCGGGCTGGTCACGCTCGCCGGTCTCGCCGCGCCTTACGTGACGGGCCGGATCGTCGAATCGGCGGCCGATCCGGCGACGGGGTTCGCGCTCGCGTTCGCCATCCCGGGAACCCTGATGCTCGTCGGCGGCCTGCTGGCCTTCGCCTTCGTCCGCCCGGAACGCGACGCCCGGCGCATCGCCGCGCACGGACGCCGCGCCGACCAGCAGGAGCCGCACCCGAGCCCGACCGGTTCGTGACCTCAGCGCACCAGCCGGTCGGCCATCAGCTCTGCTGCCGCGATCGCGACCAGGTTCGGGTTCGCGCGGGGGCAGGTGGGGAAGATGGACGCGTCCACCACGTGCAGCACGCGGCAGCGGGGGTCGACGACGGTGGTCGCCGAGGTCGGGCTCCCCTTCCGGCAGGTGCTGGCCGTCGGTGACCGTGCGGAGCAGGAGCTCGTCCAGCGCGGTGTCGTGCTCGACCGCCGCCGGGAACTGGATACCGGTGGCACCTGGCGCGTTCACGCCGGGCGACCAGGCGAACCCGCCGCCGAGGCTGCGGCGTGCAGCGCGCGGTCCGCGGGACCCCACGACTCCTGCGGGTCCCGCCGGGCCGGGATCGGTCCGCCGCGCCCGTGGTACGGCTGATCCGCGAAGTCGGCGTCGTCCTCGGACCTGACGAAGTGGGGCAGAACCTCGGCGTGCGTCCAGCCTTCGCACCCCATCCGCACCCAGTCCTCGACCGGAGGCCGGATGGCGATGTGCCCGTTGATCGAGGAGCTGCCGCCGACACCGCGGCCCTGCATGCACGGTGCTGCCTCCTGCCGCTCGGTTCGGCGGGTGCGCAGGCCTCGCTGCAGCAGATCCCCGCTCGCGCCGGGATCGAGCAGGGCGCGGAGCGGGTTCGGGGAGCGCCACACCTCCGGCAGCTCGGCGGATCGGTGGTCGGGCCCGGCTTCGAGCAGCAGCACGCGTTCACCGCGTGCAGCGCAGCGGGCGGCCAGCACCGCACCGGCCGGATCCGGCGCCCACCACGATCAGGTCCCATCCGTTCGACATCGTCAACTCCCTGGTGGATTTTCGTCATGGGGGGTACCGGGCCAGGCGTTGCAGACGATTCGAACGCCTGGCCCGTGCTCGCTGTCGCTAGGCCTCAGCCGCGTCCTTGGCTCGGGCCACGCTGCGCCGCGCTGCGAAGACCACGAACGTTGCGGCTGCGGCGAAAACCGCGCTGACCCAGAAGGCCCGGTGGGCCTGGGTGGCATCGCCGACGACGATGCCCGCTGCGGCGGGGCCCGCGATGGCTCCGAGGTTGAACGCGGTGGTGGCCACCGCACCTGCGATGCGCGGGGCCGTTTCCGACGCCGAGGACACGATCGAGGCGATCACCGTCGAGCCCACGCCGAACGATCCCGCCCCGGTCACCAGCGCCAGCGCGAGCACCCCGGGCAGGGTGTGCGCGGAAAGGGCGGCGACCAGCCACAACGCGGTCACCACGGCGGCGCCGCCGGTGATGATCCGCTGTGCGTACCGGTCGCTGTAGCGGCCCGCGGCGGTCACCCCGAGGAACGAGCCGACGCCGAACAGCGCCAGCGACACCGGGACCCACGAACTACCGGGACCGGTCACCGCGGTGGTGATGCTGCCCAGGTAGGTGAACGCGGCGAAGGTGGCTGCGTTGACCAGGACCCCGATGCCGATCACGACGAGGAGCCGGGGTCGGGCGAGCGTGCGCCACTCGGTCCACACCGGAGCCGTCGCGACCGGAGCGTCGGAGCGCGAGAAGGCCGAGGTCGTCGGCCACAGCACGCCCAGCGCCGCCGCGCTCAGCGCGGCGATCGCCCAGAACGCCGACTGCCAGCCCCACAGTTGGCCCAAGGCAGTTCCTGCGGGCACCCCGGCGATGCAGGCGATCGTGACGCCGGACAGGATGACCGAGGTCGCCCGCCCCACCAGCGAGGGGCGGACCAGCACCGGCAGGCACGCGAGCACCACGGCCAGGAAACCCGCGTTCGCGACCGCCGCGACCAGGCGGGTGCCCAGCAGCACGGCGAAGTTCGCGGTCGTCGCCCCGACGAGGTGGCACAGGGCGAACAGGGCGAGGAACCCCAGCAGCGAGACCCGGCGGGGAACGGCGCTGGCGGCCATCGCCATGGCGGGCGCGCCGATCACCATCCCGACCGCGAACACCGACGTCAGCAGCCCGGCCTCGCCGAGCGACACACCGCTGTCCGCCGCGATGCCCGCCAGCATCCCGGACAGCATGAATTCGGACGTGCCCTGCGCGAACACCGCGGCAGCGAGCACGAAGACGACGAAAGGCACTTGAACGTTCTCCCGAACGACGAGGCACGCCCGTCCAGCGCGAACCGGCCGCGGACGTGCGAGGAAACGACAAGACGAAGCAGAGGCGGAGCAGCTCGCGACGATCAACGCGCATGAGCGTTGCGCGGCAACAGGGCTCCGCCGCTCAGCGCGAGTGCTGAGCGGCTAGCGTCTTGACGCCTCGGGAGAGTTCACGGCGCACACGATACAGCACCGCCTCACCCGGACGCACCGGGTTTTCTCGCCGCTAGACCGGCTGGCGAACCTCGGCGGCGGAGGCCGCGGTAGCGCCGTCCGGCGCGGCGAAGCCGACCAGGACCTTCGACGGGGTGCCGCCGGGGACCTGGACCGGCACGGTCCGCTCGCCGTGGCCGTCGACGTCGAGCTGCCGTTCCGCCAGGACCGCCCCGCCCGCGTCCAGCACGAACAGGTGGACCCGCCCCGGGCCGTTCACGTCGAGGCTTGTGCGCACCTCGCCCGGATGCGCGCGGGCGCTGGCGATCCGGGCGGCCGAATCACCGGCCGGGGGAGCGCCGCCGAGCGACGTCCCCAGCCGGACCGATTGCGCGATGCTCCCCGGTGAGTCCACAGAGGACAACGCGTCCAGCGGGAGCACCGGAGCCGGGGCGGGTGTCGGCGGGTCCGCGGGTCGATCCTGGAGGATCGCCCGGCCCCAGCGGTACGGATCGCCCTGCACACCGGCCCAGGTGGACCAGCCGATCCGCGACTGGCCGGTCAGGTCCTGGCTGTCGGAGTCGTAGACCAGGACGTTGAGCCCCAACCGCCGCGGGTCGACCGAGCCGGGCAGGTCCCGCAGCGGGATGGCCAGCTCTACGGTGTAACCGCCGTCGCGCCGGGTGGCCGCGAGCTCGACACCGGGCGCGGTGTCCTCGCCGGGCCCCTGGTGGTTGTCGGCGTCCCTGGCGTAGCAGGGCGGCCCGGAGTCGCGGGTGCTCGGCAGCGCCGCGATCTTGAACGTGCTCGACGTGTTCTCCGCGTCCGCCTTCGGATCGAGGGTGATCTCGACTGCGTCGGTGCGCCAGTGGCGCTTGCAGTCGTCGGGAGCCAGGAGCGTGCCCTGCTGGTCGTCCACCACGTCGACCAGGGCGTGCAGCGTGTCGCCGTGCCAGGAGAACCTCGCGGTGGCAGCGCAGTCCGGGGCGGCGCACTGCTCGCCCTCCCAGAGCGACGAGACGTCCAACGGCGCGCCGGGGTACACTCCTGCGGGTCGGCGTTGCCGTCCACCACCGGTGGCACTGCGGCCTGCGGGATGGTGGTGGTCGGCACCAGCTCCAAGGCTGCGGGCCGCGTGCCGGTCGCGCCGTCGTCGGTGCGGGTGGTCAGCGAGTAGGCGTGATCGCCGCCCTGCGTTCCGGTCGGCATCTCCGGGTCGGTGCTGCGGACTCCGAAGGTGAGGGTCTCCTCTGCGCCGGGGGAGAGGCCGGTGAAGCGCTGCTCGGCGTTCGGCACCTCGAATCCCTGCGGTGGCGCGAACTCCACCACACCGGACCGGGATCGTGCGCTGAAGTTGTGCACGACCACGCGCACGTCTTGCGCGCCCAGCGCCGGGACGGTGCGCACCGGCGGAACTTCGTTCTGCAGCAGGGGAAACCGCGTTTGGTCTGCCCATCGCTGGAACTCCGCGACGCCCGGAAGCGGTTCCTGCTCGGCCACGACAGGCGGCACGACGTCCAAGCGGAGCTCGGTGTCCGCGCGGCCCTGCGGGGACTCGACCCGCACCGGCACCGGAACCCGCGCGGGCCCCTGATCACCGGGGGTCACCACCGACAAGCCGGTCCGCGCGGTCGCACCAGGCTCCAGCGGCCCGAACGCTCCGTCGCCCCGGACCTCCCATCCCGGCGGCAGGTCCAGGGCGATCCGGCCCGCCTGCAGCGCCGTGTTCGGCGGCGCGGTGACCTCGACGTGGACCTCCGTGCGCTGGCCGGGGGTGATCCGCGGCTGGGCCGCGGTAGCGACGAGGCCGGTGCCGACCGGCAGGCCACCGGGAACGGGCAGCAGCGCGCCGAGGAGCGGGGCGTCCGCGCCTTGCGCTCCCGGCACGTGCGGTGCCCGGTTGGCGATCTCGGTGAGGTGGTCGCAACCGACCTGCGCGGGATCGTTCGGGATGTCCGGCCGGGACGCCCAGCCCTGGCTCGCGTACTCGCGCTCGGCCGTGCGCTCCCGCTGCTCCCAGTTGACGTCCCCGCTGATGCCGTGCACGTAGTACTCCGGTCCCGGCGACTCCGGCGGGGTGATGCGCTGCTCGCAGTCCGGCCCGCGGACTTCCTCCTCGGCCCCGGCCGCGTTGGACAGCACCCGCCGCACCGACCAGGGCGCGAGGCCTTCCTCCCCGAGCTGCTCGGGGAATGCCGCGGGATCGGCGGCCAGGCGATAGGCCTCGAGCGCGAGCCGGGCCGCGTACTGGTGGTTGCCGTGGTTGCCCGGGGTGGGGGCGGGATCCATGGTGACCACGACCTCGGGCCGGGTCCGCCGCATCACCCGGACGAGCTTGGACAGCACGTCGTCGTGGCCCCAGGCCTGCTCGGTCAGCGGTGCGCTCACCGTGTAGTACAGGTCGGGCTCGTCGAGGTTGTGCACGTCGGTGATGCCGAGGCCACCGACGGCGCGGCGTTCTTCGGCCTCGCGCAGCAACCCCAGCGCCGGTCCTTCCTCGGGCCCGACGGCGTTGCCGCCGCCCTCGCCGCGGGTGATCGTCACGACGCCGGTGCGGACCTGGTGGTCGTGCCCCCAGCGGCCGAAGGTCGACAGCAGCGAGGCCTCGTCGTCGGGGTGCGCCCCGACGAACAGAACATCCAGGTCCTGGGCGGATTCCGGCGGTGCGGCGCCAACCGGTGCCGGGACCCCGCACAACACCGCCACGAGCGCGACAACCGAACCAAGACGAACCGCGGGCACCGATCCACTCCTCGGGCGAGACGATCATGCAGCGCCGAGCCTGGCACGGTCGCGTGCACCGCGCACTCGAGAACGCGGCCCGGCAGGGGAGTTCCCACCGTCCGGGACGACATGTTCACTCGCGTCGATCAGTTCAGTGCAGAGTGAAATTAAGTGCGGAGTCAGTCGGCGGCCAGCAGCCACAGCCAGGTCGACGGCGCGCCGAACGGCTCGCGGCGGTGGATGCGCAGATCCGCTGCGGCGAAGGCGGTTTCGTAGGCCTGCGCGGTGGCGATCGGGGTGTCCATGAACGCGTGCACCAGCTCGAACTCCATCGAGAAGATGGGCAGTTCGGCCGCCGGGTCGTCCCAGCGCTGGCCCACCGTGTCGCCGATCAGGAACCACTTCGCGTCCGGGAACAGCTCGCGCAGCGTGCGCATGGTCCCGGCCGGGTCCCCGCTGGCCTCGAACAGGTCGTGCATCATGAGGAAGCTGGTCACCAGCTCCACGCCCGGGAAGGTGCGCCCGCCCATGTGCTGCAGGACGTCGCCGCGGACGATGTCGACGCGGTGGCTGAGGCCGGAGTCGGCGACGGCTTTGACCGCCTCCTCGCAGGCGCCGTCGTCGACGTCGATGCCGACGCCGCGGCGCGTTTCGGAGCCGCTGCACATCCGGATCAGCCGGGTGGCGTCGCCGCAGCCCAGGTCGGCCACGCTGTCGAAGTCGATGTCGGCGAAGACCTCCCGCTCCACGGGCGCCATCAGCTCGCTGCCGACCATCCCCGCTCCGGTGGCGACCTTCGCGCCGTCGCGGGGGATGTCCTCGCCGAACGCCGCCTTGCCCAGGGCGATGTCGGCCAAGCCGTGCAGGAGCTGGTGGTAGCCGCCGATGCCCCAGGTGAAGAAGCCCCGGTGGCGGACGAGTTCGCGGCCGGCCGGCGACAGCGCGACGGTGCTGCCGGTGCCCGGGTCGGCCGGTGCTGTCGCCGAGTGCAGCTCGACGTGGCCCAGCAGCGCCGCCACCCGGAGCAGCACGAGCAGCTTGCCGCGCTCGACACCGAGCTTCTCGGCGAGGGCGTCGACCCGCTGCACCCCGGACAGCAGCGGTGGCCACGCACCCAGCTCGTTGAGCGCGAAGACGACGGTGGCACCGACGTAGCCGTTGAACAGGTTGATGTGGTCCAGCGGCTTCCTGGTGGCGACCTCGATCCGCCCGTCCGGCGCGCCCAGCCCGCTGCTGAGATCGCTGCGGGCGGCGCTGTCCGGCAGGATCGATTCGAGCGCGTCGCCCAGCGCCGCGACCTGCTCCGGGGTGCCCACGGTGATCCGCAGGTGGCCCGGCAGGCCGAACATGGACAGGTCGCGCACGTGGACGTCATGCTCGTGGACCAGCCGGGTGGCGATCTCGTTGCTGTTGCCCGGTGGCCGGGCCAGCACGAAGTTGGTGGCCGACCGGGTGGTGGCCACGCCGAGCGCGGCGAGGCGCTCGCACAGCAGGTCGCGTGCGGCCGCGGTCCGCGCCCGGACATCGTCGATGTGCTCGGGGTGATCGAGAGCGGCTTCCGCGGCGCGCAGCGCCAGCCGGTTCACGCTGAACGGCAGCGGTTGCCGGGCGCGCAGCACCTCGGCGACGAGGCTGTGGTGGCCGATGAGGTAGCCGACGCGCAGCCCGGCCAGCCCCCACGCCTTTGAGAAGGTGCGCAGGACGAGCAGCCTGCGCCCGGCGCGCACCGCGTCCAGCGCGCACTCGTGGTCCGGTCCGGCGAATTCCATGTAGGCCTCGTCGAAGACCGGGATCACGTTGCGGTCCTCGGCGCGGTCGAGTATCTGCAGCACTTCGGACGGCCGGAGGACGCTCCCGGTCGGGTTGTGCGGGTTGCAGACGTAGGTCAGCGCGACCTCGTCGGTCAGCGCCGAGCTCAGCGCCGTCGCCGGGATCGCGTGGTCGGCCAGCGGGATCGACCGGATGTCCGCGCCGACCGAGCGGGCGGCCGAGGCGTAGCCGGGGAAGGTGGAATCGGTGAGCACCACCGGGGTTCCCGGCTTCAGGAAGGCCATCGCGGTGAGCAGCACCAGTTCGTCCGCGCCGTTGCCGACCGCGACCATGTCCGGGCGCACGTCGTGGAACTCGGCGATGCGCTGGCGCAGCTGGGTGCAGTCGCTGTCCGGGTAGGACTGACCTGCCGACCGCAGCTCCTGCTCGGCGGCGGCCACCGCGCCAGGGGGCGGGCCGTAAGGGTTCTCGTTGCAGTGCAACCGGATGGACTCCGGTCGTCGCGGTCGGCCGGTGCGATCGGACAGGTTCGGGGTGCGGCTCATCTCGATCCCTTCGGCATGTCGTGGCCCTGGTGCGGCGCGCTGATCGGCGCGGGAGTTCAACTCCGTCGGCCGCGGGTGGAGAACGAGGGCGCTGGTCGAGCTGACGCGAAGCTAGCAGCTCGCGCTCGTGGTGCAGAAGATCCTTAAGTTCCAGGTGAATTCGCGTCGCGCTGCTCACGTCGTCGCGCGCTGGGCGTTGTGGTGCAGTTGCTCGACCCAGGTGTTCTGGTAGAGCGTGTCGAGGTAGCGCTCACCGAGGTCGGGTGCGATCGCCACCGCGGTCGTCTCCCGGCCCGCGGCGTGCTCGGCGAGCCAGCGGGCGGCGCCGCTGACGACCGTTCCGGTGGAACCGCCGAAGAGGAACCCGCCGCCGGCCAGCCGGTGGCAGGTGTCCGCGGTGTCCGTCTCATCCACGTGCACCACGTCATCCACATAGGACTCATCCAGCAGCGGCGGTCGGATTCCGGCGCCCAGACCGGGGATCATCCGCGGGCGCTCCGGCCCGCCGAAGGTGACCGATCCGACCGAGTCGATCGCGACGATCCGCGTGGCTGGGCGGAACTGCTTGAAGTACCGCGCGCACCCCATCAGGGTTCCGGTGGTGCCGGCACCGGTGAACAGCACGTCCAGTGCGGGGAAGGCGCGGGCGATCGCGGGCGCGGTGACCCGGTAGTGCGCCGCCCAGTTGTCCTCGTTGGCGTGCTGGTTGAGCCAGACGTAGCGGGAATCGCCCTCGCACAGCTGGCGGACGTGCGCCAGCCGCGCCCCCAGGAACCCGCCCTCCGGCAGCGGTTCGGTGATGGTGTGCACGTGCGTGCCGAGCGCCTCCATGAGCTGCCGGGTGGCCAGGTTGCACCGGGTGTCGGTGACGCAGACGAACCGGAAGCCCTGGCTGGCGGCGATCACGCTCAGCGCCACCCCGAGGTTGCCGGAGGAGGACTCGACCAGGATCGAGTCCGGCCGCAGCCGTCCGGACCGGCGCGCCGCGGCCACCATCGCTCGGGCCGCCTTGAGCTTGATGGAGCCCGCGAAGTTGAACCCCTCGCACTTGAGGTACAGCGGGATGCCGAACTCCGCGCGGAGGTCGACGTAGAGGTCTTCGGCGTTGAACTCGTCGGGTCGCGAGATGATGGGCACCGAGCTGTCTCCGTTCCCAGCGGTCAGCCGTACCGGCGTAGTTCCGCGAAGAAGTCCGGCACGACGAGCTGTTCGCCGCGCGCGACGACCTCCTCGTAGACGTAGCGGCCCACGGCCAGGTCGAGCACGCCGAGCCCGAAGGGGGAGAAGATCACCGTGCGGTCGGTGGGCGGTCGTACCCGCCCGGCGAGGACGTCGTCGAGGGTGCCGTCCAGGAAATCGCGGTGCCCGGTGCGCTGCTCGGCGAGGTGCGGCGAGGTGTCGGCCTTCAGGCAGTGCTCCACGTCGTCGACGAAGTTCGCCGCGCTGAGCACCACGTCCGGGGACAGGTCGCGCAGCGAGACGTTGAGCACCAGGGGGTGGTGCGCGAACGCCGCGGGGTCGTGCACGTGAGGCTTGGCGGCCACCGTGGCGAACACCACGAGGTCGCTGGTGCGGATGAGGCCGTCGGCATCGGTGTGGACGGTGATCTTCGCGCCGGGTTCGGCCTCGGCCGCGTACTCGCCGAAGCCCGCGGCGTGCTCCTCGGACAGGTCGTGGATGCCGATCTCCTCGAACGACCACCCGGTCGCGGACAGGTAGGTGTGGATGTAGCGGGCGATCAGCCCGGTGCCGACGAACCCGACCCGGCGCGGCGCGGGCCGACCGCGGCTGAGGTGGTCGGCGGCCAGCGCGGCCGACGCCGCGGTGCGGGTGGCGCTGATGACCGAGCTCTCCAGGCAGGCGAACGGGTAGCCGGTGTCGTGGTCGTTGAGCACCAGCACCGCCGAGGCGCG